>JADJGQ010000003.1:0-300000 GCA_016708025.1 bacterium
TCCCCGGCGTTCCAGGCGGGAGTCGCGCTGATATTGTCAAGTCGCAGAATGGTCGTATCAAAGCTGAAACGAACCCGATAGCCGTGAACCAGTTGTACGCCACTGTCCAGGGACAGATTCACAATCAGGCTGTCTCCCACCTGTTGCACGATATTCTCCGACTGCAGGAACCTGATCCGATTTTCTGGTGCGCTGTTCGCACTTCCTGTCACGATCAGAAAAAAGGTCAACAGCATCGCGGCGAGCTTGAGATTCATGAGGAGCTCTCCATAAGATTCGATGGGAGCGACCCCTCGTCGCTCCCACCTTTCGTGTATGCTACTTCACAAGCATCATCTTGCGTGTAGCCGAATAGGCATCCGTACTTAGACGATAGAGGTAAATACCGCTCGCCACAGCATTGCCATGGAGATCAGTACCTGCCCATGGAGTCGAGTAAACTCCGGCAGACTTCTGTTCGTCCACCAGCACCACCACGGACTGACCCAGCATATTGAAAACCTCAAGTCGAACATGGCAATCCAAAGGAATGCTGTATTCAATCGAGGTCACTGGGTTGAACGGGTTGGGGTAGTTCTGCGCGAGGCTATAGGACCGAGGAATGATCCTGACCTCGGGCGAGACCAGCGCCGCTGTCAAAGGTTGATTCTCGCGATCGCGCAGGGTTCCCTCAATCAGCGTGACGTTGGGTGTTCCTGATTGAGACGAGAAGTGCAGTGTGGCGACTTCGCCGGATCCGCCAAGAGTATTTCCGGTCCCCAACAGCGCAACATCGATCGTCACGCTCCCCTGCCCAGAGATGATCTTGGTGAAGATCGGCTGAGTCACTGAGGTCAGGGCTGGATTCAACTCGACCTTATCAAGCGTACTGGTCTCATCGAAAGCCAATGTGACTCGAAGCGCTTTGATGTCGCCACGGTTATTGAGCAGTCGAAGATGGTACGTGGCATCCGGTCCCTCTTGCGTGCCGGTTACGGCCAGCGACAGATCGCCATTGACGGACTGATCGGCAAAGATCGGCACCGCCTTCATGGATGGATTGACAGCGTCAAAGTTGATCGCAAAGATCACCAGATCCTCGAATTGGATCGAGTCATCGGGGTTCGGGATCCCTTTGGGGCTGCCGCCGAAAGTCGGACCGAAATCGGCGTCATCATAGAACGCCGCATCCCCCTGCTTGGTCGCATACGCGATCGAGAAGAGAGCCAGGTCCTCCAGATAGACAAAGCCATCTGACGTATTCTGGGAGACCGTGTTGTCGCCAATGTCTCCAAGCCAGTAGGATGTGGCTCTCCCCTGCGCCGCAGGAGCCGCAACTGAGTAGTTTCCGGCTGCATCGTACGCAAAAGCGCCATAGTAGTAAATGTCACGAGTGGCGTTGGAAAGACCGACCGCATCGTCATGGTTGACATTGGAAGCGACTGATGCCGCGCTATCAAAGACAGTGGTGCCAACAAGCTGAGACGCAGGATAGGCGGGAGCGGAGACCGTGCCCGGGACTGTCCCGTAGTTCGGATAGTTGGTCCACGGTACGCGCTGGAGCACGACGCCGATCACATCCGCACTGGTCGAATTCTGCCAGCTCACGTGCACTTTATTGTGACCAGGTTTGGCAACAAGATTGGTCGGAGGCGCTGGCGCAGTGACATCCTTGGTGAAGCACCAGGTGTAACTGCAGGTATCGGCATTGCCGCGGCCGGCATCATCGACCACCTTGAAGTAAACACAATGTGCTGCCTCGGTGAGTCCGCTAAATCCCGGAAGAGTCCAGGCAGTATTGCTGTACGTTGTCCCGGCAAGACCAGTCGCGATCGGCAGCCAGGTTGGGCCGCAGGCATCGATCTGGTAGTAAACCGCGGCAAGGTCACAGTCGTCGGAAGCGCTGAGATTCAGCACCGGTGCGAAATTGTAGAAGCCGCCTGAACCCGGGGAGAGTACTGTCAGATCCGGGTCAAGACAATCGGACCGAAACGCCACCGGTGTGGCAAGCGGTACGATTATCGGCGAATTGGTGCTGTCGCGAAGGTCGCGGTAGTACATTGCGATCTCGCCCCAGGCACAAAGACTCACGCTACCGCTGAAGTTCACGGTAAAGAGTGAAGCCGGCCCATCCTGCACACCGGTCAACACGCCGAGATTAACAAAGAGCGTGTCTTTTTGTCCGGCCGCATGATTGGTTTGCGATGAGGTCAGGAAAAAATTCCCGGAAGCAGCAGTAACGGAACCAACAGTCAACTCCGCAGGATATTCCAGCCGAATATCGGCCGCGTCAAGCGCGGTGACAGCATCGCCGACCGAAACCGTCACGGTAACGCCGGACGTGCAGAGATAGATGAGAGAATCCGGGCTGAGATCCAATCCGCAGTCCGCGCTCGGATTGTTGTCAAGATTTCCCCCGCCTCCGCCTATGGCGTACGGTGGAGTGCCGCTATAGTCGCTCCAGCAGTTGTGGTTGTAGTAGTTGCCGGGCAGAATGTCGCCGGCATTGAGTCCGTTGGAGAACACATTCTCTTCAACAGACAGTACGCCGCCATTATTGTCCAGGCCGTAATCGTTAAAGAGCAGGACATTGTTGTCAATGTCACCGGCTAGTACTGAAGCGCCGGCCTCTTTGTAGAATTCGATTCCAACCAGATAGTTGGTGACCCGATTGTCGTGAACCTGCCATGACGCATTGCTCAGGTTGTAGGCGTACGGGAAGATCGCGTAGGACGTATCTGTGCCGCCGCCATCGAATGTATTGCCGGAAACATCGGTCACGTAGGTCATGGGTGATGTCGACGCGGTCATGGTCGAACGGTGAAGTTCGGTGTCTATTCCGCTTGGACGGAACTTAGCCACTGGTCCGACAGTGCCGTAGTAGCCGATAATTCCGTACACTTCGTGGTGCCCGGTGCCGGCCAGTGTCTGCGAAACCAAGTTGTTGGTGAAACTACCGCCGCACTCTGACCAGTAACCCGACGCCTGACATTCGGTGATCGTGTTATGATCTGCGGTGACGGGACCGGGACCACTGGCGAGGATGCCAGAGGCCGCCCAGCTTGCGCCCGTGTACGAAATGGACGAGACGCTATTGTAAGTCGCAATTCCACCTGCGACATCGGTGAATTGGATGCCGTTCTGCGCCGTTACTGTCGTCGGACCGGCACCTGTCACCGTGCAGTGATCGACTGTCGCGGTCAGATCGGCTCCGATCATGGCAATTGCGGTCTTCTGGAAGCCGGTCACCGTAACGTTATGGAGAGCCACCGTTCTGTCGTTGCCGTCATTGTCAAGCGCATACACGGCGACACCGTGTTGCGAGCCGGAGAATGGCGTATCCCGAACATCGATGATCGAACAGGTATCAACCGACCCTCCCGAGTTCCGGTAGCCGATCCCGACAAATCGATAGTTGCTGTTCCCCTTGCCGGCTCCATCGACTGTCAATTGTGCGACTTTGACATCGGCCGAGTTGGTGATCATCAAAACCGGGTAATTACGGGTGGTTCCGCTGCTGATGAAGTAATCGGTCATGGCAGTGGATGGCGCCTGGATGATCGTATTGGCCACACCAGCGCCGATGAGATTCAAGTCGGCCATGGCGTCAATGACAACTTGCCCAACATACAACCCCGGCATCAGGTAAATAGTGCTGCCATCGACCAGAGCAACCGCTTCCTGAATGCGGTTGGTCGCGTTTAGCTGCGGCGAATCATCGTCGACCCATAGCCCGGAGAGATCGGGTTGGAAGCCGATCGCGGCGTTGATGTCTGCCCCGTTATCCAGCCACGGCGTATAATCCGCTGTCGCTTGAATGGAGCTGGCCACGGTTGCGCCGACATTACTTCCCCACCAGTTACCACTGTACTGCAGAGTCAATGTTCCCAGAGCGCCCGCGGCGGTAATCACGTTCGAATTGCTGTTATTATAGATCGCGTTCTGCGCCAGCGTAAACGAGTTCGCATAACCGGCATCGGATTCGAGGTAGATGCCGTCTGTGCAGTTCGAGACGCTGTTATTGGCAAAATTGACTGTTACGTTCCCGGAACCGTACCCCCAGATCTGCGTCGTAACATAAACTCCGGTCGCGTTCGGCCGTGCCATACCATCCACCACGTTATTGGTGAACTGCGGAGTGACCGCGGCATAGGCGCCGGCTGAGGTAAGTCCTACGTCTACATTTGAGATGATGTTGCCATCTACCACCGGAGCGATATATGGGGCAAACACGAAGATGGCATAACTGTTCGTCGCGCCATCGCTAATAGTGTTCCCCTGGATCAGGTCGGCAGTACTTCCGGCGTAGTTACCGGCGTTGTCCGTGTGAATTCCGCTGCTGGATCCGGTGACTGTATTGTGCAGGAACTGACAACCGGTTGACCAGTTGGCCGAAATTGCGTCGTTGCAGTTGGCAACGGTGTTGTATTCAAATATCCCACCGCCGCCGAAATTGAACATGCCGATCGACGAGGTGGTCGCTTTGACGTTGCTTACTGAGCTATGATGAAAATAGAACGAGCCGCCACTTGAGGCATAGATACCACGCAGGTAGATATTCTTAATCGTGGTATTGTGTACAGTCAGGTTCTGATAGACACCCAAGGCGTGATTGGTAATGATACCATTGCGCGCATCGAGATCTGCTCCATCGCTGACGATCCCGCTGGTGAGCGACGGATTGTCTCCGTCGAACGTTATGCCGGAAATAGTCACATCATTAGCCTGAACCAGCACCATATTACTTGATCCGGGTGGGATCGAGCCCGCGCCGCCCGGATTTGGCGCCGAGAGTGCCGGATAAACAGTGACCGAGGCTTCGCCGGCTCCGACCAGATCGAGGGATTTGTCAATGGTCAGATTTTCGACATAAGTGCCTGGTGCAATGTTGACCGTTCCGCCGGTCAAAACGCCTGACATGCCGACCGGTATGGTGGCAAAAGCATCCTGGCCAAAGATATGACCATCCACTGCATCACCATTTAATGAACCAAGATAGCCGTCGTCGACCCAGACTGGATCAGCACCCACCAGCGCGAGGTCGGCGGTGGTCAGATCGCTGGTTGTGGCCACTACGCCACCGGTAACTCCGGCAGTTGAGTAGGTGTAACCACGACTGCTGGTCAACGGGGTGATGAGTGTGGCTCCCTGGTGAATTTTGATCGACCGAGTCAGTTGGAACAGATCCCCCAGCACTGTGGTCAGATCGTCGGTTCCCAGCGCAAGATTGTACTGGCCGGAACCGATCACCATCGTATAACCGCCCAATCCATCCGGTTCAAAATAGATGATCCAATTATTGATGGTTGAGGTTGTGTTGTGGGTGTAGGGACTGATCAGCACCCAATAAGGCGCCTGGTCCCAATACGATGCATACCCGGTGCCGTTATCATAGAAATAGTTGTTGTCGACCTCGACAATATCGCCTGCTTGCAGGCCGGTAACAACTGATTGAATGTAAATGCATCCGCCCACACTGGTCAGATAAGTGGAGTGGCCATCATTTGATATGAGCGATGCGTCCATACTTTGGAATGCGACATCGCTGGTGTACCCACCGGCCGCAATCAGGGCCGCTTCTGCCTTGAACGATGAGACTGCGGCGGCATCAACCCGATGATAGGGGGCCGCGCCAAAGGTGCCGTGATTGATAGCCAGCGCGGCTGATGTGCGAACTTGATTTTTCGAATCAGCAGGCGGCAAAACGGCCGGAACGCCGTCGCTCAGGCTGACTTCACCGAGACCATTGGCAATTCCTGGCGTTAGTGGAACCGCCACAGTAGAGCCAATTTCGGTTCGGATCTGGTTGAGAGATGGGTTAGTCGAGGTGCCGGCGGTGAGCCTGGCATCTTCCTGTGTGTTCGTCGCATTTGGTCTGACGGGTGCTTCTGCGAATGCAAAAGTCCCGCACAGCAACGCGCAACACACGCTTAGTGTCAACATTACCTTCACTGGTTCTATTCTCCTTAGAGACAGAGTGTGAGGCCAACGTTGCGAGTAGACGTCGGTCGAGCTGTAAGACCTGTCTTAGTTATTCTAGTCTGGAATGGCCGAGCAGTCGAAGCGGATGTTGCAATCGGCAGTGGCAGGCGTCCCCTCCAACTCTGGCTGTGGCAATGATTATCGAGTGTCGGGCTACCCCCTTTCCCTTTCCACAAGGTACATATAGGTAGACATTCCTCTGCGAGTAGTCTATGTACTATGAATTGCGAACCTTTTTTCGGGAGACGGGATAGCGAGTATGTCTCGACTCGCTTCTAACATAAGCTGGCGACCGAAGTTTGTCAAGAGTATCGATTGCTGATTCCACTATTTTTTTTTGCGTGGTCAATTCACGGCGACATAGCGCGATCCTCTACCCGGTCCACTGCATCATGATTTCGGCGTAAACTCATTTGAGTGATTGTCTCGCAAACACTTCTCAATCAAGTCAGAATGTTTGGAAAGTCCGTCTTGAACCGCCTGGAGTGAGTGAGAAGATTCTCTCGACAACAAAACGCCTTTAGGACAGACGGTTCACAACTTTACGCCAAAGGGAGGCTCGAACACTTTTTCGTTGCAGCAGCCCATCGAACAATTCCTCACGGACAATCCGGAAGTGTTGGCCGAGGCGTGACACTCAAGTATGCGATCAGGAGTGACAGATCTGACAAGTCCGGCGTCTGCGCCATTGATGCGTTCACATTCGCTTCAGAAATGCACGGTAGAGGCGGTCTTGGGGTCATTGACAAAAAACCGATCAAGAGCGAAAGATCGGAGAGGTCAGGAGACTCCGCTACGCTCTTGTCCATGTTTCCAGTCGTTCCGGAACAGCAACTTAGCAGGTTAAAAAAGACCGAGACTGTGTTTGCGTTCTGATTTGCCGCAACGATATCGGGCATCTCGTCCCCGTTCAATGGTGCACAGAAGACGGACATAGTCCCGCTCCCCGCAGCGAAATCTTCTTTTCCTGCAAACGTTCCGTCACCGTTGTTTTTGTACAGCGAAATGCTGCTGCCGGTGTAGTTTCCCACCACCAGGTCGATATCGGAGTCGGCGTCCAGATCAGTGCAGTAGACAGAACTTGGTGCGTTGCCAGTGACGTAATCTGTACGGGCCGCAAAGGTACCATCACCATTGTTTCTGAATACGCCTGCCGTGCTGATACCATAGTTGGCAACCACCAGGTCGATGTCAGTATCAGCGTCCAGATCGGCACCGTATACTCCGCGGACTCCGGTGCCGCCAACGTAGTCAGTTTTGGCCGCAAGCGTACCATCGCCGTTGTTTTTGAGAACGGACAGCGAAGGACTGGCGCCGCTACAGGCCAGGGCAACATCAACATCCGTATCGCCGTCAAGATCAGCGCAAAAAACAACGCGGGGAGCGCCAGCAGTGACATAGTCGGATCTTGCGGCAAACGTTCCATCCCCGTTGTTCCTGAATACGGACACTGTGGAGCCGGTATAGTTCGCTACAACCAGATCGATATCCGCATCACCATCGACATTGGTGCAGAAGACTGATCGAGGTCCTGCGCCACCGGCGTAGTCAACCTTGGCGGCGAAAGTCCCATTTCCATTGTTCTTGAATATGGAGACGGTATTGCTGGTTAGGTTGGTGACAACAATATCGATATCCGTATCTCCATCAAGGTCAGCGCACTGTACCGAGGTTGGCAATGTTCCCGCGGTGTAGTCGACTTTGGCTGCGAATGTGCCATCGCCATTGTTTTTCAGGACCGAGATACTGGTCCCGGTGTAGTTGGCAACGACGAGGTCTCTATCTACGTCGCCATCGAGGTCGGCAGCGAACACAGAGAATGCTCCTGCACCAGTTGCATAGTCTACTTTGGAACCGCAGGTCTGAGCGTGAAGGCTGCTGCAGAGGAGAAGTGTCAGCAGGAAGGTAAAGGGCCGAGATACCGTTGATAACATGATCATCCATCCTTCCGGACTGTAGGATGCAAAAACCTCATTGAATTGTGACTATCTATTGGTGTGGCAAAACCGCACAGAACAGTCGAGCCATACTTGCATGAAAATAGTCAGGTCGTCGGGCATTCCTGCGGCGAGTTGGAAAGACCTTGAGAGTCCCTTCAGTGACACAATAAGATAGTGTATTTTGCCCATATTGTCAAATGAACAGATCCTTCGCAAAGGTCAGTGCCTCTTCCAGCATAGGGGAGTCCACCGGGTGAGAGGCCCAGATGAGGCGAGGTGGAGACTGTCACAGAACTCTGAAGAATCCGGCAGATGAAAAAAATCACCGAGACCAAGGTCTCGGTGATTCTGATACGAACTCCGTAAATATTCGAGAGTAGATCTCAGCGATCAGGTTGCATATCGCCGTTATCGTCCCAGGCTTCGGTTTCATACTGACCGTCGCCGTCTTTGTCAATGAACCAATGTTCAAAAGTGCCGTTGCCGTCTTCGTCGGCCATTATCGCTTCCGGTACGTTATTCTCGTCAACGTCGGTCATGATGGCATCAGGGGTTCCATCACCGTTGCTGTCCATAAAATACATATCATAGGCACCGTTGCCATTGGTGTCGTAGCACCATGTATCGGTCTTCCCGTCGCCGTTGGCATCAGCCGGAACGCCGCCATCGGGAACGCTGGCCGAAGCAGTACCTCCGCCGGAAGCGCCACTAGACGGAGCGCCGCCACTGGCTGAGGCATGAGTTGCAGTCGGTTTCTGGCGTGCCGGTTCAACCGGGAATTTCCCCATCTTCCCATCTTCGATAAAGGAACGGAATTCTTCGAGGTGAACGGCATAATTCAGGCCCTGACCCTGAGAATCGCCAAAACTATTAACTCCGATCAGGTTCCCCTTTTCATTGAAGAGCGGACCGCCGGAATTGCCCGGGTTGATCGGGGTCTGAGTCTGAATGATCTGGGCCTTGAACTGCGTCCCTTCGCCGTAGGACCAATCATACTTCGGACGGATCGCACTGATCACACCGTAGGTGAATGTCCAGAGCTGTTCGTGGGGGTGACCGATCGCAAAGACATCCTGTGCGACAGCCAGATCAGTCTCTTTCCCGAGCTTGACGAACGGCTGCTTGGTCGGATAGCGGAGTTTAACCAGCGCGAGGTCGCGATGGCTGTCGGTGGCAATGACATCGCCGCGCTCAAAATCATTGACCGCAACATCCGCCCAGCTGGCAAATTCGGGATCGTAGAACAGAACGTGCATTTCAGTCTGACCTTCAACCACGTGCCAGTTGGTGAGAATGGTCCCCTGCTCATCAATAAGCGTGCCGGAGCCAAGGCTAGTCCCATCAGGGGTGACCAGAGCCACGACAGATGGAGCGCACTTCTTAAAGAGTTCGCTCGCGCCCGAGAGTTGGCGAGTGCCGCCGTCGCCCTCAGACGGGGTAAACGACTTCATGCCGGCAACCTTCGCCATGACGCGTGGAGTTGAACCGACAAATCCCGCCGCATCAAGCAGTTGACGGTCAGCATCACTTACTGGTTTAGCTTGGTCGGAGGTTGGCTTGATTGAGCCGATCTTCACTGACGGCGGGCCGGCTATGGCCATGGTCACGGCGATGCAGATCACCGACAAGACAGCAATCGTCTTCTTCACAGTTTTACTCCTTTAGGAAAGATGTTATGCGTAAACTTTGAATTGTCAACTAACCTGAATACTAATGTAAGTCCAAAAAGCTCCATCATGTCAAGAAAAAGGCTAAACACCACTAATTGACTCCCCTATCCTAACTAGTCGGGGGATATCCGATTGTCTTTGAAAGAAAATGAGTTAAATTCGGTAATCAATCTATTGTCGAAGTCTAAATAATTGACCCTGTCACAAGGTAGCCAGATGGAAAGTTGTCAGAGATCTATCAATTATATGTTTTCGGTCCTCTTACTGGGATTCTTGACCTTTGCAACAAGCAGTGCTGATGACAGTATCTTCTCGACAGCCGATTCGCTTGTGCGGGCGGGTGAAACTGAACGTGCCCTCTCGCTTTTGTCGTCCAAGGCTACTGAGATTGAAACCCTATCCGGTCCGAATGATACCACGCTCATTGAATTATATCGTCGGCAGGGATTGATCCTTCTGAATGCAAGTCGAGCGGAGGAGGCGGAACCGTTCGTTGTCAAAGCGCTTGAGATGACCAAACGGCTGGATCCCGCAAACGGATACCGACTGGTTAGTTTAACCATGGACAACGCTGTGGTCCTGCACAGTCTGCAGAGATGGGAGGAGGCCGCCAGATTTGATAGTATCGCCCTGGCACTACATCGAACTCTCTCCCTGCCGGCTGATTCATTGGCCTACTATGCCAGAACCAACTTCGTGATGCTCTATCTCGACATGGCGGATAGCCTTTCTGCGCTTCCATTTGCCATTGAGGCTACGAACGTGCTTGATTCGATCCCGACCTCCGCTGATTCGATGATCGCTCGCATTACCAACACCGTAGCGGACCTTCTCTATGCTGTTAATGAGTTGAGTCTGGCAGGCAAATCGTATCTTCATGCCGAGAGGTTTTTCACGGCCGCGCTGGGCGAATCCAGCACCTGGTCTGTTGTGGAGTTGTATGCTGCGGCCAATGCTTATAGATGGGCCGAAGAGTTTCCCCTGGCAGAATCGCTCTATAAGAGAGCATTGGCACAGTCCCGGCCCTTGAAAGCCAGTGATTCCTCATTTTATGCCGCCATTTCCGACGGGTTGGGCGAGTTGTTCTCGGCACTTCAACATTACGATAGTGCTGCCACCTACTATCAACTTGCCCTCGACTGGTACCGCGCTCTCAACGACACCACGACGAACTCGCTTGCGGGAACACTGGAGAATCTGGCCGGTGTATATTACTCCGGGGACCGAGATACCGAGGCGATCCCGCTGCTGAAAGAGGCGATTGCCTACCGTGAACGGTACTTTCCCGGAGACGAGCTCTCCCTCATCGGTTTCGACTACAATAGGATCGCCAATGTCATTTATGAGCAGCAGTCGGCTGAGTTGGCGATCCCAGTCTACCAAACGGCACTCAGTTATTATGAACGGGCCGGTGACACGCTCGGCGGAATCTACCTCACTATCCTGAACAACCTCGCTTCCGCTCAAAGTAGTGTCGACCCGATCAGCGCAGAATCGACCTACGTCAAATTGCTTCCTCTCTTTGAGCTGTATTCCGTTGATACGACAACAATAGCGAACTGCTACAACTCCTATGGATTGGTACTCTTCAATCAGTCTCGATATGCCGATGCGGAAGGCCCGTTCCTGCAGGCGCTCACGTACTTTGAATTGATCCGGCCGTCAAGCTCGGAGAATCACGTCTATTGGCACAATCTCGCAAATGCGATCGGGAAACAGGGACGTCTGGGTGAGTCCGACTCGTTATACGCGGTTTCATATCAGCGCCTTGAGGCTGCCGTTCCTGTTGATACTGCTTCCCTCGCGGGCATTCTGATCGCCCAGGGGACGGCGCGATCGGAACTCGGTCTTGCTGCCGATGCTGAGAAGTTCTACGCCGGGGCCTATGAATTATATACTGCGACGGGTAAGAGAGGGGCGGCGGGTGCGACCGAGGCAGCATGGCGGCGGGTGTTTGAGGTGATTGAGCTGGAAGAGTTTGATCGGGCTGATTCTCTCGCTCGGTCTGCTTTTGACGACATTTACGCGATCGCACCGCATGATACCGTTCTCCAGATCGATCTGATCGAGACTCATGCCAGCGCGATCATCCGCCAGGGGAGATATGATAGCGCGGGATTCAGATACAATGAAGCGATTCTGCTTCTTCGGAATCGCACCCCAATTGACTCAGCCCGAATCGCCACAGATCTTGGATTGGCTGGCTGGTGTCAACTGCTGGCGGGCAACTACACTGACGCTTCAGAATTGCTGCACAGCGCCTACGATCAGTATCGAGAAATTCTCCTGACTCATGGAGCTGACTCGGCGACCTCGCGAAATCTCGCCGAAATCTGTACCAACCTGGGGAAACTGCATGGAGAGATGGCGGAGTATGAAACTGCCAATGAATACTTTCGGGAGGCACTGGCAATCGCAGATTCAGCGCTCCTTCCCGGTAATCCTGAGGTAGTTGGCTGGCAGATCAAGTACATAGATTTTCTCAGTAGCCAGGATCGATATGTTGAGTTTGGGGAGTTACTCAATCAAGTCATTGCAACGGCATACGAGTATTATGGTCCCGAGGACAGGACCACTCTGGATGTTCTAACCCGGAAGGCCATGTTGGATATCCTGACCGGCAAAGTCGCCGCTGGTAAAGCGATGATACGGAGAGTAGTGGAGGTGCGACGCCGCATCAATGCCCTGAATGACAACGAGCATGCCGATGTGATGATCCTCCTGGCGCTGGGCCATCGAGGCGCAGGGAATTACGTCGAAGCCGAGCAGTTATTGAAGCGAGTCATCGTGATGCGGGAGGGTTCGGAGTATTTTGACGCGGCGACTCTCAGCAAGGCCCAGTCAATTCTTGGCGACCTTTATATGTCGCAATGGAAATTGACTGCCGCGGAATCTTTGTACACGGCCCTACTGACGCAAGAACGTGAGCTCTGGTCAGAAATACCTCGTCTGGGGAACGCCCAGCTTCCAGGACTTGCAGGCATTTATGCTTTGCAGGGACGGTTCGATCTGGCACAACAGGCCATCGATACGTTTGACCTGATGTGTCAGGAAGACTCGGCGGCGCTTGCCTGGTGGCGACCGGGACATACGCTGGCGCTGGCGGGATTGGAGTTTCAACGGGGCGATTTCAGCAAAGCGGCAGCTCTATATGAGAACCTACTGAATCAGCTTGATTCGACTCTGGAAGAAAACAAGCAACGGATAAGAACGGGAAAGATATACCTTGCCCGTTGTCGTTTGCAAATGCGGATGTATGATCTAGCCGAAGCAGTCCTCCCGCTGATTGACTCCGAGTTGACGCGGAGTGACCTTGCCAATTCACAGCAGTCATTTGACCATGTTAACATTCAGGGACATATTCTTCGGGAACGTGGGTTGCTCGCTCAGGCGGCATCCACTTATCTGAAAGTAATCACCGTCGTCAAGGATCATGAGATCCAGTATGCCGCGACCTATGCGGAAGCACTGATCGGGCTGGGCGAGATCCACTATGAACGACAGGAGTTTCATGAAGCGGACAGCCTCTTTTCTGCCGCTTCTTCGTTCCTCTATCGATATCTAGGTGAGAACCATCCACTCTATGCCGAGGCGCTCCTGGGAATGGCCAGAGTGCAGACCATGTTGGCCCGCTTCCCGACAGCAACAGAATATGTCGACAAGGCAATTTCGGCCATTCGACGCAACCTTGGGGACGGGCATCCGTTGCTGGCGACTGCATACGATGTGCAGGGGTCGCTATTTGCCCAGCAAGCCAGATATGTTGACGCGGAGTCCTCGTTTGCCCGATTCAGTGACATCCTCGCCGCACTCGAAGGGCAGCAGTCCTTTGGCGACGTGATCTATAGAAAGCGGCTGGCGGAGCTGGCGGTGGCGCGGTCGAACTCGGCGGATGCGTTAATCCGATACGGAGACGTCATTGGTCCGATATTGGCTGAGCTTGGTCCGCATCATCCGGAAGTGGTGTCTGCATTTCTGCAGGGAGCCGAGGTCCTGCTGGATATGGGGCTCCTTTCCTTTGTGGATACGACGCTCAGCTACTTTGATTCACTTCGCGGAGATGAGCTTGGTCAGCGGATAGTCACCGCGACCGGCGTCCAGATGGTCAAAGGACGATTGGCGATGGCACGCGGTGATTTTGCGTCCGCTGAACGGCTGCTTCGAGGAGCACTCAATAAGCGGATGGACGCTTTTGGCGGCAACGCATCGTCACTGGGTGAGTGCTACACAGTTTTGGGGAATCTCTATGCAGCGCAAAACCGTCAGGACGAGGTGATTCATGCGAGGCAGCGTGCACTCTCCATTTACCGGTCGGTGTATGGCGAACTGCATCCGCTCGTGGCCAAGAGCACCTTTCAGTTGGCCGAGTGGCATCGTGATCAGGGTGATTACACAAAGGCAGAGCCGCTGTTCCGGGAGGCGCTGCAAACGTTTGGACACATCTATGGATCATTACATGCCAGCACTGCTGCGACAGTTCACGGCCTGGCAGATCTGCATTTGCGCCAAGGACACCTTGATGAGGCGCAGACGCTGTACAGCGAAGAATACGTCTTGGACTCGGCCCTTTTTGGGTTGGACCATCCTACAGTCGCTGCCAATTTTACCGCCCTCGGCGATGTCAGTTACCGCATGGGGAAGCTCTCCGAGGCAGATACTTTGTATATGGCTGCCCGGGTGGTCTATCAGCGCGTCGTTGACAGTCACACCGTCGCCATGGTCCCGGCTCTGCTTGGGGAGAGTCGATGTGCATTGCGGATGGCAGATTGGCCACGCGCGATAGAAGCGAGTCGAATGGCGTTTGAGACAGCGCATCAGGCGTTTCGCCGAAATGCACTGGCCCTTTCCGAGTCTGATGCCCTGGTCTATTCGCAACAGATATCACAGGCGGCGCAGATGTTTCTTACCGCCTACATGCGGGCCGAGACGGTCTCCGAAGCGTGGGATTCTGTGGCGGTAGATATTATTCTTCAGGTAAAGGGGCAGGTGTCGGAAGAGGTTTTCAATCGACATCGGGCCTTGCGCACAATGCAGGATTCCACCATCCAGGCACTGAGCCAGGAACTGAGAGAGATCTCGCTGCAACGGTCTCGTCAGGTGACGTCTAGCCAGGAAGACCAGGGCGCCCAGCTTCAGATCGATTCGCTTAACCTTCGGGCCGATGAAATTGAATCCGAACTTGCTCTGAGGAGTTCTGAGTTTCGAGGGCTCCTTTCCGGCGCAGAGATCTCGGCGAAGTCAGTCAGTGATCGCTTGCCGAACGATGTCTGCTTGGTTGAGTACTTCAGTTTTGCGGACCAGTTCGATCAGGTTGATTCGACTCGCGGACGTTACCTGGCAATCGTCCTTCGACGCAATTTTCCTCCACGAGTTGTCGACCTTGGCGGCTCCGCGGTCATCGATGAACAGGTAGCATCGTATCGCCGCCATATGACCAAGGTTTCGTCGTCCGGATATACGCTTTTGCCGCTTGACGCGATCGGGTATGCTGCGCGAAGTCGCGCCGTCTGGGAATCCGTCTGGAAACCGGTGGAGAAGCTGCTGACAGGATCCAAGACGGTGATGGTGGCGCCTGATGCCGCCCTGAATCTCGTATCCTTTTCGGCGCTGAAAGATAGCGCAGAAACCTATCTCATTGAGAAGTACCCCATTCATTATCTCTCTTCCGGACGTGATCTGCTGCGAGCCGAGGCAAAACCGATTGTGGCCACGGGGTTATTCGCGATGGGGGACCCAGATTACAGTGCCTCTCCCTCAGCGCGCGTAAAAGGCGAAGAAACTGCGACTCCTATAACGGCAGATTCCGTTGCTTCGGGTGCGCGCAATATCCGCTCTAGTTGTGGCACCCTGGCCGATATGAAGGTGGCGCAACTTCCATCGACACGAAAAGAGATCGAGCAGATCATGTCCGGTTGGCGCTCGAGCCGAAAAGAAGAGATTCAGCCGTTCTTTGGACCAAACGCGACGGAAGATAACATCAAAAAGTTCTCGCCCGGACATCGGGTGGTGCATATCGCCACCCATGGGTTCTTCCTGAGTGGCGTCTGCGGCGACGAAAGTGATCAGGCTCGCGCTAACGAAAGTCCGTTGCTGCAATCAGGACTTCTCCTTGCAGGAGCCAATCTGCATGGAGATGGCGCGGATAGTGCGGGGATCGATGACGGTATTCTGACTGCCGAGGAAGTGGTCAGTCTCCCCTTGACCGGAACTCAATTGGTTGTCCTATCAGCTTGCGAGACGGGTCTGGGCGAAGTAAAGGCAGGCGAAGGTGTGTACGGTCTGCGTCGTGCGTTCTTGTTGGCTGGCGCAGGTACTGTGATCAGCAGTCTCTGGCCAGTCCCTGATAAAGAGACGGCCAGCATGATGAGCCAATTATATGCCGCCCAAGATGGCGCATTCCCGGATCTATTGCGTCAGATCCAGCTCGCACGAATTGGGGAGATCAAAAAGTCAGGCGGCGTAGATCATCCCTTCAGTTGGGGAGCATTTATCATTCTGGGGAAGTGGAAGTAAACTGATTAGTGCCGCATGCTTCACCATGCACGAGGTTGGACTGTTTAGAAGTTGTCAGGAAAGAGAGATCCAGAAACTATGTTCATGCTCTTTGGATGCGGAACCACACTGTATGGCCGGGCCAAAACGAGTGATGGCCGCGGGCGCATCGCCACCAAATGGTTCTGCTTGATCAATGTACCGATAATACCGATCAGGTCTTACCTGATCACTGAAGAAACGGATGGCCCCGATCTGGTGGTCTGGCAAAGCACGAAATTCGCTCTCGTTCCGCTCGACCATCTCTTTCGCCGGCATCTGCTGGTCTGGGGATTGAGCTGGCTGACGTTTATTGCGACGATCTGGATATTGACGGTTCTGACGCCGGCCGGATGACAGGAATTGTCGAAATTTCCTGTCGAGCCTACGCAACAGCAGGCATCGCCAATCCCAACATGGTCGTTGTCCTCCTGTCCCGGATTGAATGCTTATAGGTAGTTGCCAAACCCTGCCGCAAACCGTACCTTGCAGGTCAGCACTACGGAAGGACCTGCCCGGAAACATCCACGGCGTGGATTGCCCTCCCAGTGCCCGAAGGCTGCCTGCTATGAACTGCTGTCGTATCTCAGTTATCCCCCGCATTAAATCATCATTTGATATATCTCTCAGGAGGACACGCGTGATCAGAAAACCAGTCATACTGACTGTGCTGGCGTTGCTAATCGGGGTTGTTTCCGCCCATGCGAGTTTTCAACTCAATGTCACCGAGCACAAACTCGACAACGGCCTGACCATCCTGATGATGGAGAACCACACTGCGCCGGTCATTTCCTACTACACCATTTACAAGGTTGGCTCGCGCAATGAACGACGGGAAAATTCCGGCGTCAGTCATTTCTTCGAGCATATGATGTTCAATGGCGCCAAGAAATACGGCCCCAAGATGTTCGACCAGGCACTGGAATCCAAAGGTGGAAACAACAACGCTTACACCAGTCAGAATATCACGGCCTACTATGAGGATTTCCCGGTCGAAGCGCTGGAACTGGTGCTGGATCTCGAATCCGATCGCATGGCCAACTTGGCGCTACTGGAGGAACAGGTGAAGTCCGAGGCCGGGGTCGTTTCCGAAGAGCGGCTGGTCAGCTCCGACAATGACAATCTCGGCATTATGGACGAAGAAATGTGGGCCACCGCCTTCATGGCCCATTCGTACGAAGCTCCGGTGATCGGTTGGATGGGGTCAATCAAGAACTTCAACCGAGCCGATGCTCTGGAGTATTTCCAAACGTATTATGCACCCAACAATGCAGTAGTGGCGATCGTCGGCGACTTTGATACCCAGAAGACGTTGGCGCTGGTAAAGCAGTATCTTGGCGGTCTGCAGAGCGGCCCGCCGCCGCCAGTCGTTCCGCGATATGAGCCGGAACAGCGCGGGGCCAAACGAGTATTTCTCGAGCGCGAAGCCGAGCATGAACATATCATGCGTGGCTACCATATCGGGGATAAGGACAGCCCGGACCTGTATCCGCTTGAGGTCATCCAGTTTGTTCTGACCACCGGTGAATCCTGCCGAATGAACCAGACGCTGGTTAACGATCTGCAGGTGGCCCTTGACCAATATGGCGGGTTCGAATGGGGATTTGATCCATCGCTATTCTACTTTTATGTCGCGGTAACCCCCGGTGTGAAGTACCAGGTAGCCGAGACTGCTTTCGATTCAGTTCTCGCAGATTTGACTGTCAACGGCCCGACCGCCGAGGAGTTGCAGAAGGCCAAAAACAGCCTGACGGCCAACTTCTACAAGGGCTACCAGACCAACAACGGCACAGCTCACGAGTTGGCCAGATACAAAACGCTTTACGGCGACTGGAAAGCACTCTACTCGTACGTCGATCGCATCAACGCGGTCACGATCGAGCAGGTCAAAGAGGTGATGGCACGGTATTTCATCGTGAAAAATTCCACGACCGTGACGCTCGTTCCGGAAGGAGGCAACCAGTGAAACAGCTCCTCATCATATGTCTGGTGGCGTTTGCCCTGGCAATCCCGGCGTCGGCCAAGATCACTTTGCCCACGGCCGAGCAGTTCACGCTCAATAACGGGCTGACCGTTCAGGTCATACAGCGGCCGCAACTCCCGTTGTTTTCGCTCAAATTGACCTGCCGCGGGGGATCTATCTATGATCCTGCCGGCAAAGAAGGTCTCGCGGCGTTGGCCAACGAGATGCTGATGCGTGGCACCGCTACTCGTACGGCCAAGCAGATTGCGGACGAAATCGCGTTCGGGGGCGGCACACTGCAAAATGAGTGCGGGAATGTGTCGGCAGGGTTCGAAGGTGAGTTCCTGTCCGCTCAGGGAGAAAAATCGTTTGAGATACTGGCCGATATGATCCTCCATTCGACTTTTGCGGCCGACGAATTCGACAAGACTAAAGCGCGGACTCTGGGCGATCTGCAGGGTCGGCGGGAAAACCCGGCCACTGTCGCCAATGATGCCATTCGCCAGGAGATTCTTGGCGATAGCCGATTTTCCCATTTCAGCGGCGGTCTGCCCGCGACAGTCGAGCCGCTCACGCAGGATGATGTTGCTCAGTTCATAAGATCCCACTATACACCAAACAACTGCGTCCTCGTGGTGTGCGGTGATATCGCGCCATCATCCGTCCGCACGTGGGCCAAGAAATATTTCGGGAAATGGGCCGGCAAGGCATTACTGCCACCGATGGAGACCGCTTTCCCTGCAGTTACCGGACGGGAAGTACTTATTTACGACAAATCTGATGCATCGCAAACTCAGATCCGAATTGGCGGGAGCGGGATGCCGTTGAATCACCCAGACTTCCCTGCCCTCGAAGTTGTTCGCACCGTCTACGGCGGCTCGTTTGCCTCTCGCCTGATGGACGAGATACGGGTCAACCGCGGATTGACCTACGGCGTTTCTTGTCGGAGTCAACATTTCAAGCCAGGTGGTTTGGTTTACGTGCAGACGTTTACCAAGAATGCCACGGTCGGCGAGGTGGTGGATATCGTTCTGGCGGAGGCACTCAAGATGCAGACTGAAATGGTATCGGATTCGGAATTGACGGATGGTGCCAATTTCCGAAGCGGTACTTATCCGCTTGAGTTCGAGACCAACGGAAGCCTGGCCGGTGTATTCACCGACATGTGGGTCAACGGCCTGAATAAGTCGTATTACGAGGACTTCCAGGAACGGCTCAAGGCAGTCACGCCACAGCAGGCGATGGATGCCGCAAACAAGTACTTTGCCAAGGACCACTATCGCCTAATTCTGGTCGGGAAGGCTGACGATATCCGCGCACAAGCCGAGAAATACGGTCCGGTTACAGTGCGACCGTTCTCGGAAAAATAGCCGACCTGCCCCGTTGCAATTCCCAAGTTTCCCTTACGGGCAACTCGGTAAAGTCGTCCGCGGCGTGACACTCAAGTATGCGATCAGGAGCGATAGGTCGCTGAGATCCACTGCCCCTGTGGTATTATTGTGGATGCTTGATGGTACTAAATAGGTCTCTATTAATCTTTGTGCATTCTTAGAGGGGGAACCGACTACCAGATACAAAAAAAGCCCATAAACCAATGAGGTTTAGGGCTTGGATATTTATGCCGAAGGGGGGACTCGAACCCCCACTCCCTTGCGAGAACTGCGCCCTGAACGCAGCGCGTCTACCAATTTCACCACTTCGGCATTATCTGTACAGCCCGATGGCCGTTTTCAGGAGCAGTAGTATAATCAGTTTTCCACGGCTGGCAAGTGCCAATCTTACCCATGTTTCCTTGTTGCCTTGACCTGTTGTTGCATATACTTTTGCAGCTAAGGAGCCGTACAATCACCGCCATATCCACCTATGTTCAGACAATACCGGAATTCTTGCAGACCCTCCACCGACACCATAAGCAACTGCCTGACAAATGCTTAACGATACCGGTCACCTCACGCCATCAACGGATTCGGATTCACCCAAAGGGTACGTCTTTTCCTGGGTCGAGAGATCGATACTCGTCGGACTGATCCTGATTCTGGCCGTAGTCGGCTTTCAGCTCTTCGGACAATTCAAGAACTACACTTACCAATCGCCGGGCCATGTCACCGATCTTATCCGCGCCCGCTTGTGGTCACTCGGCTGGCTCTCTGTTTCGCTCTTTGTTCTCTACCTGATGCGTCGACGGCCGCTAGCTCCATTCCTCGCCGTGTTTGCCGTGTCGGCCTATTTCCTGATCCAGTACGGATATCTCTTTCGCGGTACCGAATATGGCACAAACGGCCACTGGGGTGACAACGGGAATCGCCTGGCCGCAATATGCAAAATGATGGCCTATGGTTCTTTCTTTCAAGACTGGTATCTGAAAGATCTTCCAAGTTTTTATCCCCCCGGCTGGTTTGCGTTGATGGCAGTGTATGCAAAGACCATTGGGATCGAGGCGTATCAGACAGTTAAGTGGGGTTATTTCCTGATCTTTCTGGTCTACCCCTGGTTGCTGTACTTCTCTTGGAGACGGCTCCTTTCACCATCTGCCAGCGCCCTGACCGCATTGATCGTGCTGTTCCTCGGCTACAAGTACATGGACTGGATCTATTACGAATCGATCTCCGCCAGCCTGTTCATTCCCTGGTGGTTGTCCTACTTTGAACGAGGGTTTGGTGCTGACCCTGACGCGAAGATATTCGGTTGGCGTGAGTACGTGGTCGGATCACTTATCGGCGGTTGCATCTTCATGATCTACTACTATTGGTTTCTGATAGTCGCTGTCGCAACGCCGATCATTCTCTTCGCCACGTATTATCGGACACGATCACTCAGCGCGCTCTGGCGCGAAGTCAGGCATAAGCTGATTCTCGCTGCGGGAGTCGCGATTGTCAGCGCCGTCTACTGGGCTCCCCTGCTTCGCGCGATCCGGCGGTTCGGGGCGGAGTCGATGCAGCATCTCTGGTTCAAGGAGAGACACCTTGATCTGACACGCGAATGGCCGTCGTTTTCTCTCGAAGTTTTCCTGATCCTCGGAGGTGTCTTCGCCGCCTTTTATCTCTGGCGGGCATGGGGCAATGGGAAGATGGTCTACTTCTATATCGGCTGTCTGCTGTTGATAATCCTCGATCGCATTCTCAATATTGAACACTCTTCACTTCAGACACGCAAGATCATCGAATTCGCCCACGTCTTTGCGATCATACCGCTTGGAGCCGCGATGCTGGAATGGTGGAAACAGACCGATGGACATGCCAATCTTCGGCGCGGATTAGTCGGAGTTGTGATCGTTTGTTTGTTCGTTGTCGCAAATGCTCAGGCCGAACCGCGATCTGAAGAGTTCTACAAGTTTGCGGTCAACTCGCGAATGCCGGCAAAAGACCTGACCCCATTTCGGTCGGTGAATACCAATGGGACAGTCTTCCTTACTCAGAACTACATTGAGGCAGTTTATCTGCCGTACTACCTCTTTATTCCCTTGAACAATATGACCGCTCACACCGCCGGACGTTACAGCCAGCGCGAGCTGTTTATTCAGCAGGCGGCAAAAATAGTGGAACCGGAATTATTGGCGTACGCGCTACGATACAATCGTTACAGTCCGATTGACTATCTCTATCTGCCAATCGACAGCGCCACCGGTCGGGTCAATATCTCGCTGTACCAGGCTGCATTCAACAAAATGGCATCGCCGCTGCTTTATCGTTTTGCAAGTGACCTCAGAAGTGGTCCAGAGTCATTTCTCTTGAAACATGCAGCGGGGATATATGAAATCCAGGCGCTCCCGCGCACACACACTACCGATGAGCAGCTCCGCTCACGCTACCCGGATATGTACTGGCATCTGGAGCCGATAGACTAGAGCAGTCGGGCTGTTCCGACTTGTTGCTGTTTAAACCACTCGACCGTCCGTCGCAAACCTTCTTCGAGGCCGACCTGCGGGACCCAGCGAAGGCGCATCCGGATCAATTCGATATTGAGTACGCGTCTGCGGATATTGTCGATATCTCGTCGGTCGATATGCACCGGCTCGATCGTTGACTTCATCAGCTTGGCGATCAATCTGGCTAGTTCGCCGACCCTGGTTTCCACACCGGTGCCGAGATTGTAGGCCATCCCCTCCGATCGTGGCGACAACAATGCAACGAGTGTCGCATCAACCGCATCATCGACATACGTGAAATCGCGCGTTTGCTGGCCATCGCCATGGATCTGCGGGGCCTCGCCACGGGCGATCAACTCCATGAATTTGGAGACAACGCCGCAGTACGGATTGGCCGGGTCTTGTTTGGGACCATACACATTTGAATAGCGAACCGAGCCAACCGGGATTCCGTATGACTCATAAAATGCCAGGCAATAATTCTCGCCCGCCAACTTGGATACGGAGTATGGCGAAAAAGTGATCGTCCGTTCATCCTCGCAGATCGGAATGATCTTCGGGTTACCGTAGACAGAGGCTGAAGAAGTATAGACGATCCGCTCGACTCCAAACTCTTTGGCGGCCATCAACACATTCAGCGTCCCCCCGATATTGGTCGCATAGTCCTCGCGGGGATTTTTGGTCGAAATGATGATATTGCGCGCCGCCATGTGAGCAACGAAGTCAGCTTCTTTCACCAGTTTGTTCACCAGCGATTCATCAGTGACCGAGCCTTCAACAAATCGAACCTTCAGGTCGGAGTCGAGATTCGACAGTTTTCCCGTGAACAGGTCATCCAGTACGGTAACTATCCCGCCTGCTCGGCAAACTCGGGCGGTCAGATTGGAACCGACAAATCCGGCGCCGCCGGTTATCAGCACACGTTTACCATCAAAATTGATATCCGTCATACTATTTCCTCAGGCCGAATCGCAAAAAGAAGATCGGGCGGGCCAGCCGCCACCAATCGCGAAACGGTTTCATTTTTGAATACTGCTTTTTCTCCCCGTGGTAATAGACGGTGATCGGCATCTCGATCACCTGCACGTTTCTCGACTGCACTGCTTTGTAGAGTAGATATGGCTCCAATTCATAGGTATTGAGCCATGGCTGGTCCAGATTAATCGCCGGATCATCCAACAAACTCAGATAGAACGCGCGGAAGCCGTTCGTTCCATCGGTGATCCGGGAGAAGGTCATCAGGCTGAAGACCAACGAGTAAAGCCGCGTGGTGATCTCTCTGAATAGTGGTGGATTGACCGCCTGTCCTCCCAGGAGCCGACGCGAGCCCTGGATGAAATGGCGCGGAGATTCCCGCAACTTCTCCAGCACCGGTCCAAGTTCTTTCGGTTCGTGCTGGTCATCGCCCGACATGATCACCGCAATCCCAAAGCCATGGGCTTTCCCATATTGGAGCCCGCTCCGAATTCCCGCTCCAACCCCCAGGTTGCGTTCATGTCGGATCACAATCGCCCCAGCGGCAGTCGCCTCGGCAAACGTGCTGTCGGTCGAGCAGTCATCGGCCACCAGAACGGCATCTGCCAGTCCAGTCGCCCTTACTTTCTCGACAACTCGCCCGATCTTACCCGCTTCATTGTAAGCGGGCAGAATGCAGAGGACACGTCCTCCCCTGCCAGTAGGATTATCCAACCCGGCTGTTCTGGGCTCATCTGCTTTGGGAACCTGTTCCAATGGAAATTGCTACCTCCAGAGAAGAAAGTAGCCCCGATGCTCTCTCTTGTCAACTGGGTTTCCGCCGGATATCTTGGAGCAATGAACAGGGTGCATAAAATCAGACAGCTACTTATATGGCCGATCATTCTCTGCGGATTGATCGGTTGTTCCCCCCAGTCCCCGCCCGGTCTGGCACTCCCCTTTGACAGCGCTCACGCCGAACCGCAACCGATCATCGAAATGACTCTGATCCGCTCTCCCAACATGAATGTTGATATCAACGCGGCATCCAGATTTGTCGAGCCGATGGATGCAGACAGTATTGAGTTGTTCGTGACCGAGACCGGCGAAAAAGTATATCATCCGGTCTTTCTCTGTAATCGATCGCTGCAGTTCATCGCGGCGTTCGTTCGCACGAACGACAGTTTGTTTCTTCGACGCGCCGAAAAGTACGCCTCCAAGCTCGTTACTCTGTCACAGGACTTTCACGGCGCGCTGTTTGCCCCCTATTCCTTTGATCACGAGGTGCACAACCAGCGACGCTGGCTACTCAAAGCTCCCTTTCATTCCGGAATGGCCCAGGGGCAAATGCTGGGAGTGATGAGTCGCCTTGCACTTCTCACTCGAGAACAGTCATACCTTGACCACTCACACCAGCTGTTCGAGTCACTGACACGGATCCAACAACGAGACATGCCCTGGGTATCGCGGGTCGATACAGCGGGTTATTTCTGGATCGAAGAATTCACGCTCGAAGGTGGAGTGGATCAGACGCTCAACGGGTATATCGCGGCCCTGTACGGTCTGTATGATTACTGGAATCTGACCAAAGATCCTCGCGCACGACGCATGTGGGATGCATCGCTCACCACTTTGAAGCGCTACCTTCCGGAATTCTGTCGCACTGGTATCGGGAGTTATTATTGCCTCGGTCATCATGAGGGGGCCAACGATGAGTACCATCGTTTGCATATTAGTATGTGCCGCGAACTGCACCGTCTGACCGGTGACGAATTTTATCTGGAGATCGCTCGCCGACTCAACAGCGACCACCCGTTGGTCGATCCATTCTGATCAAGCCGCACAAAAAAACCGCCCGGTGACGGGCGGCTCTTTCTTTGTGATGTAAGACAGCACTCAGTTCAGGTAGGCGCGCAACGAACGGCTGCGTGAGGCATGCCGAAGGCGGCGGATCGCCTTTTCCTTGATCTGCCGGACACGTTCTCGCGTGAGCGAAAACCGCGCCCCGATCTCCTCCAGAGTCAACGCTTTCTCGTGATTCAGCCCGAAATAGAGGTTGATCACCTCTGCTTCGCGGGCCGTCAGCGTATCCAGCGCTTTTTCGATCTCCACCCGCAACGACTGGCTCAACAGCGCTTCATCCGGTGACGGCTGGAACTCATCCTCGAGAATATCGATGAGTGAGTTATCCTCCGAAACCGAGAATGGCGCATCAAGCGACAGATGCGAATTGGAGATCTTGAGCGTGTCGGACACTTCACCCTCGGACAACTCCAGTTCCTTGGCGATCTCTTCCGGAGAAGGTTCACGCCCCAGTCCCTGTTCGAGACGGCTGGAGATCTTGCCGATCTTGTGAAGGGTGCCGACCCGGTTCAACGGGAGTCGGACGATACGACTCTGCTCGGCCAATGCCTGCAGGATCGCCTGGCGGATCCACCAGACCGCATAGCTGATGAACTTGAAGCCACGGGTCTCGTCAAATCGTTTTGCCGCTTTGATGAGACCGATGTTCCCCTCATTGATCAGGTCAGCCAGCGATAACCCTTGATTCTGATACTGTTTGGCGACCGAGACGACGAAGCGCAGGTTGGCTTTGGTCAGTTTTTCCAGGGCCTTTTTATCGCCCTGCTTGATTCTTCTAGCCAGACGCACTTCTTCATCGGCCGTAATAAGAGGCGTTTCCCCTATCTCGCGAAGATACAGGTCCAGCGATCTGTCTTCATCGCGATATTTGAGGGATTGCTTAGCCACGTGTTCTTACTCTCTCCTTCTGCTAAATAAACACCACTACTACTCTATTTCCAGGCTCCGCACTCCGCAGAGCTGAAACAGCACATTTGCCCGCTTACGGGCGCACAACTTTCCGCGCCACGGAGCCATCTGGCTCCTGAACGATTAACGGCACCCGCGAACGATCCGATATACCCTGGTCAACCGTCACAATGTCGGTCGTACTGGTCACCGGCTCGGTGTTGACCTGCATGATGATCGTCCCTTCGGTAATCGAGGCGCGATCGGCCGGCGTGTTCGGATACACCCGGGCGACATAGACGCCCTCGACATGCGGAATCCCTAATTGCCGCGCAACCTCGGGTGTGAAATTGACCAACTGCATTCCCAGCCAGTCGACCGACCCGCCCGAAGGAGCCGTCCGGGTTCTCCGGCCAGACGCCGGATTGGCGGCCAGGAATTGCTCCTGATCGGCAACGGTAGCCTGTAACCCGATTTCATCACCATCACGCAAGACACGAACCGGAACGGTATTGCCGGTCTTCACGGTCGAAACAAGCACCGAGAACTGGTCGCTGTTATCGACTTCATCACCATTGAATTTGACGATCACATCACCGCGTCGGATCCCCGCCTTTTCCGCAGGGGAACCAAGAAAAACGGAGTCGATCTTAACACCGCGCACCGCGGCCAGCCCCAGGCGCTTGGCATCACGCACGGTCAGATCAGACAACCAGACCCCAAGCCAACCACGGCTCACTTTACCCGATGCAATCAGGTCCGGGACGACGGCCCGCGCGATGTTGATCGGAATCGCAAAACCGATTCCCACCGATGATCCGGTCGGACTCGAAATGGCGGCATTCACGCCGACGCACTCGCCGCGCAGATTTATGAGCGGCCCACCGGAGTTGCCTGGGTTGATCGAGGCATCGGTCTGGATGTAATTCTGAAAACGGGGAGTTTCGTCACCAAAGCGAAGATTACTGCGTCCTTTGGCCGAAATTACGCCCACCGTGACGGTTCGCTCAAGCCCCTGCTGCGGGAAAGGGTTGCCAATCGCAATCGCCCAATCACCGACTTTGAGGTCGTTCGAATTGCCAAACGGAATGACTGTCACTTTCTCTTCCGGCTCCACTTTGATTACTGCAAGATCGGTAAACGGGTCGCTACCGACCAGCTTGGCTGGATATTCATATCCTGAGGCGGTTCGCACGATCAATTCGGCGGCATCTTTAACGACATGGTTGTTGGTCAGAATGTAGCCATCCTCACGGAAGAAAAACCCGGAGCCCGACGACATCCCCATACCGCCGTGGTACCACCAGGGCCACTCCTGGTTTTCCGACCGAGCGGATACGTTGACCACGGCATTGGTGACGCGTTCTACAACCGATACAAAGGGAGATTCGAGTTCACCATTACGCTCAACAACCGGAAACGCACCGGTCTGGCTGATATTGGTGGGGATCTGCGCGATAGTTTCGCCGGACAGGTCAAACTGTGCTGAAATGATCAGCCCAGAGACCAGACAGATCACGGCAACCAGGATAATGGTTGCGAGACTGAGTCCGGATGCGCGATGTCTGACGGAATGGAAGCGATGATCTTCCAATGAATTCCTCCAACCGGTTGAGCCGGGAAGTATATGGCTCGTTTGACGTTCTGTCAAGGTCTATGTATGCGATTTCACGCAATTATCAGATGTTATAACGTTTCTCATGTCCATTTGATTCAAGTATTTCTTGTTTCCGTTCGTTTTTAATCGCTTGGCTTACAAACTATTACACCTGTCCACCGGCTGGGTCATCCCCCGGGCGGTCAGGCAGTTGACTTCCGGTCCGCCACCCCTGTACCTTGGTCCATCATGGCACAAGCTCCGGAAATTGCCCAGCAGATCGTCGAGATCGGCCAGCGCCTTGCCCAAAAAGGGTTTATCGCCGGGGCTGACGGCAACATTTCCGCCCGAATCTCCCCCTCAGAGATCATGGTCACCCCGTCCGGACTCCCTAAAGGAAGACTTGCTCAGGATGACTTAGTCTTGGTCGACCCGGCCGGCGCACATCTCCGAGGGTCCCGCAGAGCCTCCTCGGAACTGCTGATGCACCTGTTCGTCTACGGGCAACGTCCCGACATTATGGCCTGTGTTCACTCACATCCGCCGCATGTCACTGCATTTGCGGTAGTTGGCCGTCCATTGCCAACCGATGTCCTTCCAGAGGTGGTACTGGTTGTCGGGGAGATTCCATTGACCGATTATGCGGCGACCGGCACCGATGAGGTTCCCCGGGCGCTTGCGCCGTACATTGCGCGGGACAATGCATTTATTCTCGGTAACCATGGATTGCTGACAATCGGAAGAACTCTCGAGGAAGCCTGGGCACGCCATGAGACTGTCGAACATTACGCGCGAATTCTCTTGCTTGCGTCTCAGCTCGGCGATATCCGTGCATTGCCGCCCGCCGAGGTCACACGCCTCCGCGCGCTCAAAGAGAAACTCTTCGGGACAACCGCCAACCGGGCCGAAAGGTAGGTTTGGATGATAAAGAAGATCGTGGTCGACAAAGCCGACCGGCTCTATCAAATGCCGCTCGATCTCGCCTCATTTATCCCGTCGCGTCAGGGGAAGCTGTTGCGGCGCCCGGATACCGTCGATCTTGGCTCATTTCGCTGGCCGCTCTCTTTTAACGACGATTACGCAATTGAGCCGAAAGCGCTCAATCCGGCGACACCGGAGCGGATCAACAATCTCAAGGAAGAGCTCGCTGCCTGGTTTCTGGCCAAACATCAGGTAAAATTGGTCCCCGAGAAAGAGATCTACATCGGTGGTTCGATCTCTTCACTGGTATTTGGGCTCGCCCTTGCCAATCTCGACAACGGAGATCTCGCCTTTGTGCCGGACCTTGGCGTGCCGCTCTACCGAAAGGTGATTGTGGCCTGCGGTGGAGAAGCAGTCGGGTACTCAATCTCCCCCAAAAACAACTGGCATCCTGATTTCGAACGGATAAATACCCGGATGGGAAGAGTCGCGCGACTTCTCTTTCTCAATTCTCCTCATAACCCGACTGGTGCTGAGCTTTCCGAAAAGGAACTTGCCAACCTTGTCTGGTTGGCGAGCAAAGAGAATACTCTGGTCGCGAATGATGCCGCCTACCAGTCTGTCCCCTCTCGTCTTCCGCTCTCTCTATTAGCAGTCGAGGGAGCCAAACGTGTCGGGATCGAACTCTACTCGTTTTCCTACACCTTCGGGCTGGCCCCGCTTCCCTTTGGGTTTGCGGTCGGAAATCGCGATGCGATCAGCGGCCTGGAAGCCGCCTCCAGCCTGATGAAACCATCGATCCCGGAATATTTTGTGGAGCTGGCGCTTCGTAATATCCGCCAGTATCCATCCGAATCGCTCAAATTCGTCCGAAATCGAGTTCAACAGACGAGTGCAGAGGCTGCCTCTCTGATCGGCTTGCTTTCGCTCGATGTCAGCGGATTCGCCACTGTCCCCTATCTCTGGGCACGGATCGAGCGTCGGCGATCAGCGGCCACTTTAGCGCGCTTGCTCTATCGGCGCACCCGGATCGTCACTATCCCCGGCACGATCTTCGGCGAGAATGGACAGGGATTCCTCCGTCTCTCATTGACCGCAGGCACCGAGGCATATGAAGAGGCCGCCAGTCGCGTGAAAAAACGCGCCAGTCTGGTCCGGGGAGTGGAAGAGTGAAAGACCTGATCCGGTTGGTCGGCTGTTCCTTTTACGGGTATCATGGCGTGCTCCCCTCCGAGCGTGAGGTTGGCGGCATGTTTGAGGTCGACTGCGAACTAGAGGTAGATGTCGCCGAGGCCGGCCACTCCGATCGGCTCAAAGATACGATCGACTACGGTGAGGTCTATCAATTGATCAGGGAGACGGTCGAAGAGACCTCGTTCTCGTTGGTCGAAGCGCTGGCGGAACAGATCGCCAGCATTCTGCTTGACAAATTTCCCGCTTATCGGGTAACTTTGCACGTCCGGAAGATGCGCCCACCTATCCCCGGCCACTTGCAATACATTGAAATTGTTGTGACGCGATTGCAGCCGGATGTTTCCAAACTGACTGCGCGCGGCACGGAAGGATCGTGACCAGACCATGCCCGAAATAGTCTTCCTCCTGCTCGGCTCCAACTTGGGCGACCGTGAACAGAATCTTGCCAATGCCCGCGAACGGATCGCCTCGCTTGAAGGTTGCGAACTGATCGCCAGCTCATCTTTGTATCTCTCCGACGCGGTTGACATGCCCCCCGATTCCCCGGCTTTTCTTAATCAGGTGCTGGAGATCGAGTATGCGTACCCCCCTCTCGAGCTTCTGCATGCGTGTGAAAAGATAGAGGTTGAACTGGGGAGGACCGACAAAGGGAAAATGCAGCCGCGCCCGGTCGATTGTGATATCCTCCTCTTCGGCAATCAAGTGATCAAGAGCGAAACGCTGACGGTTCCGCATCCGAAGATGCTTCAACGTCCATTCGCCCTGGTGCCGCTCCTGGAGATCGACCCCTCGCTCGTTCACCCGATCCAGAAGAAGCCGATAGCTGACTTCCTGACCGAAAAGGGCAGCCAGTCCGTACTGCTGTACAAGGACCATGTCGCACGGACAAACTGAACCGAATTACATCGCCGTCGAAGGTGTCATCGGTGTCGGGAAAACCACGTTCGCCAAAATGCTGGCGGAGCGGATCGGCGCCGACCTGGTGCAGGAAGAGGTTTTTGAAAACCCCTTCCTGGTTGACTATTACAAGAACCGGACCCGCTACGCTCTTTCCTGTCAGCTCTATTTTCTGATCTCCCGGTTCCAACAGCAACAGCAATTGATGGTCCGCGACCTGTTCTCCCAGAAGATCGTCGCCGATTACCTCTTTGCCAAAGATTCGATCTTTGCGTCGGTCGCTTTATCCGAGCGTGAACTGACTCTTTACAATAAGATCGCTCCCGCGCTTTCGCAGAACATTCCCCGACCCGATCTTGTTATATACCTGCAAGGGAAAACACAGATCCTGATCGAGCGGATCAAGAAGCGTAACCTGACGTTTGAACGGACGATCGACTCGGACTATATCGAAATGCTGAACAAAGCGTACGACTACTATTTCTTCCATTACACGGATACGCCCCTGCTGGTGGTCAAGACCGATGATATCGATTTCGTCAATACGCCTGAGCACTTTGATGACCTGATCGGCCAGATCCAGAAACCGGTCGCCGGGAAAAAATACTATGTCCCCGCCGGGAATCTGAGCAAAGGATAATCGATGTCGACTCACCGCCCCCGCAAGAAGACCACAGTCCAGACTTTCATAACCAAGAAGTCTAATGGCGAAAAGATCGCCGTCCTGACCGGATATGATGCGTTTGTCGCCAAGCTGCTGGATCAGGCGGGTATCGATGCAATATTAGTCGGTGATTCCGCCGCCAATGTGCTCCACGGGTACGACTCGACCTTACCAATTCCGCTAGAAGTAATGATCGCCCACACCGCTGCGGTATCACGCGGCAGTGAAAAAGCGCTGGTTATCGCCGACATGCCGTTTCTTTCCTTCCAGCCATCGCTTGAGGTCGCTATCACCAATGCCGGTCGATTTCTCAAAGAAGGTGGAGCGGAAGCCGTGAAGATCGAAGGCGGGATCGAGATCGCACCGACCATCAAACGGTTGGTGGAACTCGGCATTCCGGTGATGGGCCATATTGGATTGACTCCCCAGTCAATTCATCGCTTTGGTGGGCCTAAAGTCCAGGGACGGGAAGAACGCTCTCGGAACTATCTCAAGGAATCGGCGCTCGCACTTGAGGAGGCCGGTTGTTTTGCCATGGTCCTTGAGTTGATGGAGTCACAGCTCGCCGCCGAGATCACGCGGTCACTCCAGGTCGCCGCCACCATCGGCATCGGCGCGGGTGTTGAGTGCGATGGACAGGTGCTGGTGATCAACGATATGCTTGGCCTCAAGGATGCAGAATTCAAACCGAAATTCCTGCGCCAGTATGCCGATCTGGCGCCGCTTATCTCCGATGCTATCGGACGGTATATCGAGGATGTCCGGACTGGCAAATATCCCTCCAAAGACGAATCGTTCTAACTTCCGACTTGCTCCCGCCTCATTCTCTTTCTACTTTTTCCATCAGAATTGACTGGGAAACGATCTCACTATCATGGAGTGTGGTATGAACAAGCGTATCTGGTTCGGGCTACTGGCTTGCAGTCTGCTTTGGGTGTCGGCATTGTCGGCACAGGATTCAGCGGCGGTGGCTGGATGGAAGAAATCTCTCACCTTTGATCTGACTACCGCGCAAACCGCCTATTCCGACTCATGGGTCGGCGGCGAGGCCGGTTCATTCAATTGGGTTTCCAATCTCAACGGTACCGGTGAACGGCAACTAAGCCCCAAGATCAATTACAGTACGATCCTGAAACTTTCGTTCGGCCAGACCTATACGCAGGACGAAGAGACCAAGGATTGGTCGAAGCCGAAAAAATCGACCGACCTGATCGACTGGGACAACATGTTCCGGTTTACATTTGGCGGGTTTGTCGATCCGTATGCGGCGTTTCGTGTCGAATCGCAGTTCTTCACGCTCCATTCGAGCCCCACTTTCTACAAGAGAGTCTTTTTCCGACCGACCAAGTTCACTGAGTCCGCCGGTATTGCAAAGAGACTTTACACTGGAAAGAACACCGAGAATATCACCACCCGACTCGGTATGGCAGTTCGCGAAGTATTGAATACTGAATTGGTCAAAGACTCGTTGAACGTAGATACGCTCGACAACAGCACGTACAATGACGGCGGTTTCGAATCAGTCACCGATTTCAATCTAATGCTTGCGAAACAGATTGGGTATGTCGCTAAATTGACTCTCTACAAGGCCATTTTCTTCTCAGATAAAGACAAGGTCAAAGGGTCTGAGTTTGAGGATGACTGGAAAGCGGTCGATGTCAATTTCGAGAACCAGTTTAATGTCCAGGTGACCAAGATCGTGACGGTCAAGCTCTACACGCAGGTACTCTACGATAAGCAGGTCAGCAGAAAGGGACGTTTCAAAGAGACGTTGGGGCTTGGGTTAGCCTACAAGATCTGGTGATGGAGATCAGAGTATTTTCGCCAGCACAACAGCGATGATTGTAATTACAACAGCCGCTCCTGCCGCGTACCAGACCCACGGCGGGAGCGCATTTTTTTGCTCCGGCTCGGCAACCGGCACGACTACCGGCCGACGTTGCGACTCTTGATACTGGTCATCAAACGACTTCCAGTCAGCCAGGAATTCTTCACAACTCCTATAGCGGTTGACCACCCGGATCGCGAGCATTTTGGTCAGCATCGCCTCGACATCCTGCGGCACCTGCATATACAGTTCGTCGATCTTCAGTTTGTCGGTATGGTCATACTCAGGAGTCCGGTTCAGCAGTAACTGATGAAGGATCACTCCCAGAGCGTAGATATCCCCTATCTTGGACGGCTTAAACTCCGGCGGCGCATACCAGTTTTTCTTGCCGTCGTAATGGCTCGGCAGGCCAAAGTCAGCGATCTTTACTTTGTCATTTGCATCGAAGAGCAGATTCGACGGACGAAGATTACCGTGAACGACATTGTTTTTGTGTGCAAACCCGAGTCCTTCGGCCACCTGCACCGCCAGTTTCATGGCATCATACCATTCATACTTGCGCACCATCCGATCCGCGAGCGATCCTCCCTGGGCGTATTCGGAGATCACCACAGTCGAGCGGCTGTCGCCGCCAGACCCATAGATTGGGTTGATATGCTCATGGCGGAGACTCGACAGTAGCTTTGCTTCTTTTCTGCCGACCTCACCCTTGGAGTGCTTTTTGATTATGTAGAGCCGCTTGTTGGCCCGATTCTCGACCAGAATTGTCGAACTGAATTTCGTCTCTTTGATCGTATCAAGGTAGCGGCACTTTCCCATGAAAGATTCGGCACCAACCAGACTATAGTCAGTAGTGCTCTGTCGATTTCCGCCGCTGATCTGATTCAGAATCGCATCTTTCAGTTCAACCGCTGATTGATAACGGTCGCGTGGTTCCTGAGCCAGGGTCTTGAGAATGATATCATCGAACCCGCGTAACGATTGGTCAAACTCCGAGGGTAGACGGAAATGTCCCTGCGGCTTTTTCCCGGTCAGCATTTCATACAGCATGATGCCGATCGCATAGATGTCCGTCGTCTGATCGACATTGGTGGAACTGACCTTTTGCTCCGGTGACATATAAGCCACCGTCCCCATGATGACGTCACCAGAGGTCATCTCTGATTCATTCAGTCCCAGGATCTGGGCGATCCCAAAATCAGCGACACGGGCATTTCCCTGTTTGTCGATCAGGATATTGGTCGGTTTGATATCGCGATGGATCACGCCATTCTTGTGAGCGTAGTCGAGCGCCTTACAGACCTGCACCAGCATATCCAGCTTGGTATCAAGCGGGATCTTCGACGAATCGATCACCTCGCGAAGCGAGGTGCCATCGATGAACTCCATCACGAAGTAATAACGGTTGCCCGCTTTACCTCGATCGATGACATGGACAATATTGGGATGATTGAGTTGGGCGATCACCACCGATTCCCGTTCGAATCGTCGAACGATATCGGCATCGGACAGCAGATTTGGTGAAAGTATCTTGATCGCGACATCGCGCGACAACGATTCTTGCCGTCCACGGAAGATCTCGGCGATCCCTCCCTGGCCGATCTTCCCGGTCAGCAGATATTCGCCTATCTTGACCTGTTTCTCTTCTTTGACTGCTGTTGCGTTCGCCATAAGTCCTATAAATAAGTAAGGGATAGCCGTCAATCCGGCTATCCCTCTGTATGTCGGCAGATATGGTCGTTTGGTTTATTTGAGGAGGACCATCTTTCGGGTCAACGAACCATACTGGTGAGTCAGGCGATAGAAGTAGACCCCGCTCGGCTTGGCGCCGGCATTAAATTCGATCGAGTGATTCCCTGCGGACATCGGCTTATCCACAAGTGTTTCAACAAGCTGGCCAAGGACATTAAAGACCTCAAGCTTGACCTCGCTGCTTTTCGGCAGGGCAAAGTCAATCACGGTCGCCGGGTTAAACGGGTTCGGGTAGTTTTGTGACAAAGTAAAGACGCTCGGCAGGCCGGTCGGGTCATCATCGACACCGGTCGGGACCAGTACCGTAATAGCTCCCGGTACATAACCAGGCTCGAACAGTCCTGACGACAGCCCCGTATTGTCGGAGAGCTGAATCCGGGTGATCAAATGAAGGTTGCCGGTCAGGAGCGAATCCTTATTGATGGAGTCGATCGCTATAGTAGTCGGAGTTGCCGAAGCAGAGACCTTGAAGAACAGCTTTGCAAGAATGCCGTCAGTGCTGCTGATCGTCGGGATCGGTGACGTGAACTCCGGGACGTACGAAACCTTGACGGTCTTGTTAGCTGCGTCATGGTCGATTGCGCCGCTCCAGTTACCCGGAAGCATCGTTCCCGCAAAGGAGACAGAATCAAGCGTCAGAAACGGATGAGAGTACCTGAGCGGAACCGTGATCATGGAAAACGGTACATTGTTGTTCTGCAGTCTGACGGCGACATTAAACGATGTCCCGGCGACCGCTTCGATTGAGTCAACCTTCACATACCCTGTGTACGGTTGAGCCTGAACCGCTGCCGCACAGAGCAGGACCATCACCAGAAGGAAACTCACATTAGCTCTCGGCTGCATCAGGACCATCCTTTCCTCTATATAATGCTACCTGTTGCCGAATTCATGGACCGGTCAATGCCGGCCTCAGTACCCCTTTGCGCAAAGGGCATGCCGAAAGAACTCATTTCTCGAGTCCGGTTCGATTCGGCTCAGGTAACGCGATCTGCTGTTTAACTGTTTGTCAATAAGGACCTTAGGGCCCTGTAGTATGTCTGCACATTGCAGAGAAGTTGCACGCAGTACAAATGGTTCTGCATTTCATTATACGCACGAGTATTCCGGTGCGCAAGAAAATGCAGAAAAGGGGGCGGTCGCCGAAAGGGACATATCCTAAAGAAAACCCGCTGTCGCTTCGCGCAGCAGCGGGCTGATCTTCTGCGAATCCGGGATTATTTCCAGTCGGTCTTCACATTAACAAACATCGTCTTGTTATCACGCCAGACAAAGAAGATCACTTCGCGCGGTTTCTGAGTCTCCAGAGTCTCCATGGATGTTTTGACATCATCCACTGAGCTGATCACTTCGGACCCGATCCGCTGGATAACATCTCCCATCTGGAGACCACCGACCTCGGCCAGTCCTCCCTCGCGCATTTCTGACAGCACCACACCGTTGAGGCTGTTCACTTCGAGATTTCTCGCGATGTAATCACCGAATACGATATTGCGAACCGTAAACTCCAGCGCCTTGTTTTCATACTTTGGCGCGTTCAGAGCGGTTAACGGTGCTGATTCCAGTTTCGCCAGTACTTTCAGCGTATCCACCTGCTCATTTTCCGTGCGGAAAACGGTGAACTCCACTTGCGTGCCGGTCGGCATCTCAGCGATCCGGCGCTGGAAGATCGGGACCTCTTCCTCGCGATCCACTTCGACCGCCTCGCCATTGATCTCGTATATGATATCTCCCACTTTCAAGGACGCTTTGTCGGCTGGTGAATCCTTGACGACATCATTGACGATGATCCCGCCACCTTCGGGCAGTTTGAGGAACTCGGCAATATCCGGCGTTAATGCCTGCAGGGTGATCCCGAGCCAGCTTCTATCCTGCTCGCCCTTTTTCGGCGGGCTGGAGACCAGTTTGGCGACCCGGTCGCCGGTGACCACGCCCAGGAGAGGAATATCAAACTGATTGAAAGATTCGACCATCCCCGATGCATCTGTGTTGGCCGAGGTCGGATCAAGCAGTGATCCAAGCACGCCCACTGCCATATGTTGTTCGTTGTAGAGTACCGACGCCATCTCCATCGTGTTGAATCCGACCGTCAGCGCAAATTGCTCCGGCTTCTGGACGTAGGTGGAGATCATGCCGATATCCGCCGCGATCGGCGGAGTCACGAACTCGGGAAGCAGCATATAAAGCGCCACCCAGCTTCCCGTCTTGAACGACGGATTGTTGACAAACTTCACGGGGCTGAACTTGGTCGAGCCGGCATCGGTGATCTTGCAGAATCCAAACTTGGTGAATCGATCGACCCCGACATACTCCGCCTTGTACTTTTTCCCGTCCAGGGTCAGAACCTCGATTCGCGAGGGCGTGGTTTTGATATTCATCCCCGCCATCGACGACAACATCTGCTCGCTCGCCAGCATCGATCCATCGAACAGGATCATCCCATCCTCGGAAACGATCGTCCCCAGTGAGCGCTGTTCCTGCTCAGTCGACTGCATCCCGAAAGAGACATCAATCTTGATATCAAGGATCACCGTATAGTTTTTGGCGGCCGCCTCGAGCCGCGTAAAGTCGAAACTCTGGGCCGATCCGGTCACCGGCGCCAGCAATAAGAGCACTGCTCCAAAAAGGAGGCAGGCAGAAAGGCGAGTTTTGATCGTCATGAAGTTATTCATGGAAATTCGGTGCCTCCTTCGACACATCCGGTTCCGTCATTTTGTTTTTGTCACCCGGCTTCACCACGACCAGACGACTGGAACCGCCGCGCTTGATGCTCAAGAGAACTTTCTCTTCCTTGGTATCGCTCAGTGAAATGTACATTCTGGTATACTCGGCCAACGAACCAATATCCTGTCGATTGATACTGACCACCACATCTCCAGGTCGCAACCCACCTTCGTCGGCTGTACCAGAGCGTTTGACGCCTACGACATAGACACCAAGTGTATCCTTGAGTTGATTTTCGATCTGCATCTGGCGGGTGATCCCTTTGACCGTGAAACCCCACGCCTGGCTTTCGTAATCTTCACCCATCAGGTCTCCCAGCAGTTTGGTCGTCACTGTCAAGTCGACCGCGGACTCCCCGCGCTTGATCGTCATCTTGATCGGCGTTCCGGGAGTATGACTGGCGATATTACGATAGAATTTCGGAAGCTCTTCGACAAACCGTGCAGACACCGGCACGCCATCCAGAGCCTGGATGATATCACCAGCCTCAAGTCCGGCCTGCGCCGCCGGAGAGCCGGCATCGATCGAGGCGAGCAATACGCCCGAGGTACCATCAGTGCCGAAATACCCTTCCAGCTCCTGCAGCGCCTGAGCATGTACGCCGATCCAGCTCCGGGTGACCTTTCCCTCATTCATGATCGCCTTGGTTACTTCCTTGACGATATTGACGGGAATGGCGAACCCAATATTATTGGCAAAAAAGGTCGCGCGTGAATTGATCCCGATCACCCGCCCACGCAGGTCGACCAGCGGCCCTCCGGAATTGCCGGGATTGATCGCCGCATCTGTCTGGATCCAGAGGTTGAAGTTCCCGGTCTGCTCACCGGTCGGAAGGCGTACTTCGCTCGAGAAGTATCTATCCTTGGTCGAGACGACACCGGAGGAGACAGTCCGCGACAACGACAAGGGTGAACCCATTGCCAGCACATACTGGCCAACCTGCACTGAATCGGAATCGCCGAAATCTGCGACCGTCAGTTTCCCCTTGTATTCGGATAGATTGAGCTTCAGCACCGCCAGATCGGTCGGCGGATCTCCGCCGATATATTCAGCCGTCACTTGCTCTTTATCGTTCAGGGTGCAGATGATCCGTTCGGCTTTTCCGGCGACATGATAGTTGGTGACGACATAGCCATCCGGATGAAAGATCACCCCTGAGCCGACTACCGACTGCTTCTTGAGTTCGCCGGTGTTGTAGTCTTTTACGACCGGCTGGATATGCACCAGCGCCGGCAGGACTTTGTCGCGGGCCTGATAGATCAGGTCCTGCTGTTGTGATTGGCTGAATGCATTGCTCGCTGCCAGCATGATCAAGGCATACAGGGCGAGAGCTGAAAGTAACTTCATTCGGTTTCCTCGGTTGATAATTGCATGCCGCTTATAACACTAGAGCATGCCTTTGGTTCGGAACTTTCCCGGAGAAAGAGCCGACAACATCGATTGGCCGCTATTTCTTTGCGCGGCCCCTCGAAACTGCGGTCCCAACCGGCCAAAAGCCACATAAAAAAGCCGCCCACCGGGGCGGCCTTGGTCGATATACTGAAAAGGGAGGGATTACTTTTTCCACCGAACGTCGACTGACCCCATCCCCACATCCAGGCGGATAGTCAATCGCGTCTTGGCTGTTTCGAAGTCGGGTGATTCATACACGCCGTCCTCAAGCTCGTCCAGATCTCCCCCATGCAGGTCAACTGAAGAGAACCACTGGTCGTCATCGGATTCGATTCGGACCGCCAAACCCCTTGGCAGGATAATATCCGCGTTTCCCAGCCCAACCTCTATCTCCACCTCTGATTCGCCGGAATAAGCGCCGCGAAGGTCGAGATCGAATGAACCGGCTCCGCCAGTAAACTTGAAATGTTCGAAATTGGCATTACCAACGTTGGTAATATCCAGTGACGAAGCACCGGCATCGATCGAGAATTCCTTCATACGCTCCGGATTAGGTGCGGAAAAATCGAGCGTTCCTGAGGCTGCTCCTACTTCAATGGTCAACTCACGGATCGGCACACCGCCCAGATCAACCTCTGCTTTGCAGGCTCCCATATCGAGATTCAACTCCATCGGTGTGTGTGTGGAAAAGGCAACATCCCAATCGTGGTCGAAATCTTCGCTATTGTGACGTCGGTCCTCGAAATCTGACTCAGCCGTTACATACAGCGTCTGATTTCGCAAGTTCTTGTCGAGATGGAAATCGATATACTCGGGATCATAAAACAGATCCATTTGCGCAATATCGGACATGTCTTTGGGATTAATGATGATCGTACCGGCGGCAAACTCGAAATCAACCACCGCATCTCTCGCTCCCTCAGTCGGAATCACTTCGGTAGTATGTTTCGCCCGACCGGCCATCGAGACCGATACACCAATGATCAACAGCACGGCGACGACAAGCGCTATTCGCTTCGTTTCCATAACTCCTCCTGATAGGGAATGGGTGATCTTATGATAGATGTACGGAGACCGTGGAGAATTTGTTTCGTCGACTTCCGACTCAACTTCCCGGAGGAGTGAGGGGGGGCCGCGGAGTAGGTCCGTATGGGCCAAACTTGTCGGGCGGCTGATCTTGCGGTGAGACCGGCGGGATCGGTGGTGGTGGCGTTACCAGACGAGGAAAATCCGGTATTGGCGGTGGCGCCGGGGCAGGAGCCTCGGATGCTTTGCTTCGATAATTGACCTGTATCCCCTTATGCTCGCGATAACCGAATCTCGTTAACACCGCGGCTCCCAATCCACCAAGAAGCGGGAACAGCGTGATGATGATCGAAATGACTAAAAGGAAGATGCCAAATCCCTGCGCGACTCCGGATGATCCAAGCAGGATGGCGACCAGCACCCAGAGTAGCATGAACACAGGCACACCGATCAAGGCATGTACCACTCTATTCTGACTCCCTCCCAATACTCTGCCGGAAATGGCGGCGCCGATCTTTCCACCCAAAGCAACCACACCGGTCGCCATCGCCAGGATATAGGCCAGCGGAATAAATGGAACCACCGCGATACCGATGATCGTGATCGAAACCAGGATCAGGATCAAGGGGAGCAGGAACAGGAACAGTAGTCCGATGAATACGGCGCGCGCTTTGAATTCAAATAGGCAGGTTGAGAATGTTCCCAATTGTGCAGGGAAAAGGGTCGTGATCAAGAATGCTATGACCAGCAGAAAGGCCAAAAAACCACACACGATCACCAGGCCATCGACCGAAAACGACCGCTGCAGAACCTCCGTTGGAAAATCGAGCGGATCGGTGATCGACTGCTGACCGGACACCATCGCGCCATCTTTGACCTCGATCTCCGGCGCTTTGATATCACCATCAACTCTCCCCGACTCGGTCACCAGAACTCGGCCAGAGATAGACTGGATATCCCCTTTCACCCACCCTTTGACCGTCACTCTTCCGTAGGCCGTAAAACCGTTGGCGACAAATTCATCATAGCCGACCAGCACTGTCCCCTGCAGCGGCTTGACCATCTTCTCCTGCGTGCACCGGTCTTCGTGGGGTCGACTGAGCGCCTCAACCGCCACTCTACCTTCACCCGGACGTCCCGTTCTGACAACCACTGACTTGTCCGGGACAAACGAGTTCTGCTCAAAATCGTAGGTCCAGTGATTACCGGCGGTGTCGACCGCATCGACTCCTTCGCTGGTCAATTCGATCTCGTAGAAGATGGTATCGCGGGGGGGATTGCTGTCAGTCGTTTGAGGGGAGGTCGCCACCTGGGCATGGCACGGTGTGGCCGCTACCAAAGCGGCGATAATCGCCATGACAAAAAATGTGGCTACTGACCGTTTCATGCTACGTCCAATGTAGATTCGCCAGGTTAGAACTGGGCAACGGTCACGTCACCCGAAATGGTAACCAGCGAAACCTGAATGCCGCCGACTCCCACCGTTCCAACTAACTGGCGAGTCGACATCTTATCTATCTTCACCGGAAGTTCGGTCTTGATCGTCCCCGACTCGGATTTGAGGCGGAGGACGCCCGATGCCTCTGGTGGTACCATCAACGTAATATCACCGCTCTCGGTTTCGATAAAGAGATCGCGCGAGGTCTCCAGCGGTGTCTGGATCGTCACGCTTCCAGTTACGGTCGTCAGGTCGATCGCACCGCGTTCCTGTCGGATCGTGACATCCGCCGACGTCGTCTTCACGCGCACATCTCCATCGACAAACTGCAGGTCGATCGCGCCGGTTGGCTGTCGCACCGTCACGGGTCCGAACAACATATCGCCTCGCGTCGATCCAGCGCTGTTGGCGATATCAACCGCCCCTTCAATGCTCGTCAGCACGACACTGGCCGCGGCCGACCGGATCTCCACTGAGCCGTGTATCGTCGTCAGGGCGATCGACTGGGCCGAACTGTTCATTCTCAGGTCGCCATCGATCTCGCTGATCCGCACATCCCCTTCGCCGTTGTCCAGCGTCACCCGGCAGTTGCGCGGGACTTTTATCGAAAAGCTGACTTCGCCGAATGAATCTTCTTTTCCTCGACCGAGCACCTTCTGCCAGAAGGAGCGCCCACGTTCGCGGATCGGCAAATAATTGGCGGCAACCTTTACCGCCTGATTATTGTGCTCAACTCTGATCTCGATATGATCCGCGATCTCGGCCGCTTCACGATCGTCCCCGATCTTGATATGCTTGACCGCGTCGATAATGATTGTCGACTGGTCATGGCCGATGATCTCGATGTCACCGTCCTGGCAGGTCAGACTTAACTCTGCCCTGTCACCGACTTCGACGATCCGCTGATATTGAAACGTATGGTCTCCGGCTTGCAGCCCTGCGGCTACCAGACCGAGACATACGACCCATAAGGTCAACCGATTCACCTACACCTCATGCCTGCGGAACAGGCGCTTGGGTTTGGACTAGAGATGCCGAAGCTTCTTTTTCAGCAGCTCCCGGGCCCGGAAGATACGGGCTTTGACCGTTCCGACCGGGATATCTAGTAAATCGGCTATTTCCTCGTACGATTTATCTTCTTTATGCCGGTAAACTATGACATCGCGATAGTTCTTCGGCAGCGAATCGATAGCTTCTTCAATGGAAAAACTCTGTTCCTTCCGTTCCAGGTCCCTTTCCGGGTGGTAGGAATAATCTGCCACCTCGATTTCCACAGTCCCGTCACGGGTTTCCAGGGGACGATCCAGCGAGAGCGCCTGGATCCGCTTTTTGCGGAGGAAGTCGATCGACGAATTGGCAGCGATTTTATAGAGCCAGGTGGAGAACCGGTACTCTGACCGATAGGAGGCGAGGGCGGAAAAGGCCTTCATAAACGTCTCCTGCACCAGATCGTTGGCAACCTCGTCGTTGCGGACTATCTTGTTGATAATATGGAAGATAGACTGTCGGTGCTTCTCCATCAGGTGCGTGTACGCCCGCTGGTTACCCGCCAGTGCTTCTTCGATCCAGATGCCGTCTTCGTCCTGCAAACGAGTCCTACTTTAGGTACGGGGTTAGCTCGAAGCCTGTTTCAGTCAAGCGAATAAAATAAGGCCAGACTTGGTGTTAGCCAAGTATTTTTACCGGCGCTCAACTGTTCACGTACCCCTGCAGATAAGTCTTCTTCGGGTCGTGGCTCCGCAGGTCTATCTTCTTTTCCAGATACGCCTTAAGGTTGGTGAGGAAAAAGACCCAGCCGTTGCGACACCCCATATGCCAGTTGATCCGCGCATCAGGCGTGTCTTTCATCCCGAATTGACGAAGAACGCAGTCCGTCCCCAGCTTTGTCTTCTTGACCGTTACTTCAACCGTCTCGCCATCGGAGCCAAAAGTGAATCTGAAAGATCTATTCTCTCGGATCGCCAAAACGGTCTCATCACCGGTAGCACCGGTCAGAAATTTCATATAAAATCTGCCCCCCTTTTTGGGCTCCAATTTCGCCTCGGTCATGAACCACTTCACGATCTCTTTGTCGCTGGTCCAGGCCTTGAATACCCGCTCCGGAGTTGCCCGGATCTCTATCTTCTCTGTAAACTGCGTCCAGTCATATTTCTTTGACTTTGTTGCCATTGCCTATTCTCCACTGTTCAGAAATTGCGCAGCAAATCCAGGCTGCCGTCTGCCTGTTCAATTTTATACAAATCGGTAAACAGCTACAAGGAAAAAGCCGCCAACGACTGAAGGGACAAGCGGATTCAGCCGTAAATAATTGAAGGTAGGAGTAAGAGAGGTAGATGCTGTACGATTATCCGCAGTACTACGAAATCGCGTTTTCTTTTCGGGATATCGAGGCGGAAGCTTCGTTCCTGGATAGCTGTATCAAACGCTTTTCAAAAACGACCACGCGCGATGTCTTTGAGATCGCTTGTGGTCCTGCTCCCCATGCCGGTGCGCTGACTCAGCTCGGCTACCAGTATGCCGGACTCGATATCAATCGCAACATGCTCGACCATGCCTCTTACAAGTGGCGCGGCCTGAAGCCGGCTCCTCGTTTCGTCGAGGGGAATATGGTCTCATTCAACCTGCCGCAATCCGCTGATTTTGCTTTCGTCATGCTTGGCTCGCTCTACCTCAATTCTATTGAAGAAATGACCAGTCATTTTAACTCGATGGCTCGCCTGCTTCGACCCGGCGGGCTCTATTTCCTCGACTGGTGCATCCAGTTCACCGATCCGATGATTCGTGAGATGTCTAATGTCGTGGTGAACGAGGCCGAGGGGATCAGTATCGAATCCCGATTCGCCGTCAAGCTGATAGATTCCGCCCGGCAAATGTACGAAGAGGTCTGGACGATCAATATCGATGATCACGGTCGGCATCGGACTTTCCGTATGGTTGAACGGAACAAAGCGATCTTCCCGCAGGAGTTCCTGTTGTTCCTCGAAAGCCGCACTGACTTTGAGTTTGTTGGATGGTGGCATGATTGGGATCTGACGAAGCCGATCGATGGCTCCGCGCATGTCACGCGCCCGGTGGTGCTGATCCGGCGGAAGTAGCCTCACTTCGTTCTTGAACTCAAGTATCAGCAGAAATTCAAACGGGTGATTCCCTCTGCTTCTGGGAACCACCCGTCATTTGTTATACCCGTTCAGCGTCTTGCCGATTCAGGTGGGCCGTTTAATGTCCTGCCCGGGACCATCAACTCGAGCCGCCGCAACAGCGAGCGACACGGGGCGTAGTGTAACGCTTCATGTTCGTTCTCCTTTATCTCTGGAGGGTTTTCTTTTCTCTCTATGAGCATGCTCGGAACGTTTGTTGGCTTTGGTCTCTACCCTCTTCGGAGCGGGCGCGATCTGTACATCATTGCAGCAGCAGGGAAAACAGCCGACCAACTGGACGCAGAACGATTTGACGTTCTCCGCATTCAATTCGTACAAGACTTGTTGCCCTGCTCTTTTTCGCACCACCATTCCTGCCGCCAGCAAAGTCTGCAAGTGGCGCGTAATGGTCGGCTGCGATAGATTGAAAAACGAGACAATCTCGCCCACCGACCTCCCCTGGCCTTCCAACATCAGCAGTATCTTCAACCGAGTCGGGTCGGCCATCGCTTTCATTCCCGACGGAAGCTGGTCTGTGGTCTCTGTCTTTTTCATATTCATACATATATACACATAGATGCATAAGTTTGTTCCCGGAGATCTGCAGATTGTGCCTTGCGCCCGGTCAGTCAATTTCCGATATTGCGACAAATCAAGCAGCAGCAAGCAGTTACATGACCAGCCAAACCGACCGTCCCGCCCGCAAAAAACGTCCCCTCCATGTCTATATCTTTTGGGGGCTGGCAGTGGGAGTTTTCGCCGGACTCGTGGTCAATCTCTGGGTCGGCGGCTCGGACCCGACTGTTAAAGCGGTAATCTTCCATATCACCGAACCGATCGGCCAGCTCTTCCTTCGCTTGCTTTTGATGGTGGTGGTCCCGCTGGTCTTCTCGTCGTTGATCGTGGGAGTCTCCGGGATCGGGGACCTTCGGACGCTAGGACGGATCGGCCTCAAGTCTTTCGCCTATACGTTTATCATTTCAGCGATCTCAGTTGCGATCGGCATTACGCTGGCCAATACGATCAAACCGGGGAACCGGGTGGATGCGTCCACTGCCACCGCTTTGCAGGAGCGGTATGGCACCGAGGCATCCAAGCGAGTCGAAGCGGTCAAGCAGACCGGAGTAGACAGCCCGTTCATGCAGGTGGTGAAGACCATAGTCCCGACCAACCCATTTGCGGCGATAGCATCTGATACGCCCAACATGCTCCATCTGATGTTTTTCGCGCTGGTGCTCGGGATCGCCGCCACCTTGATCCCCGGCGAAGCCAGCCGACCATTTGTTTCATTCCTCGAGTCGGTTTTCCGACTCTCCGCCAAACTGATCGATCTGATCATGTATGCCGCACCGTTTGCGGTCGCCTGTCTGCTTTTCAACAACATCGCTCAGTTCGGCCTCGAGCTGCTTGGCGCGCTCGGGTGGTTTATCGTGACCGTGCTTCTTGGCCTGTCACTGCATATGTTCGGGGTTTACTCACTCTCGATAGCCTGGCTCTCGCGCATCAGTCCGCTGGAATTTTTCAAGCGGATCAAAACAGTCATGTTGACTGCGTTCTCCACCTCATCGTCGAACGCCACACTCCCGACCGCATTGGTTGAGACCGAAAAGAATCTTGGTGTCCCGCGCCATATCACCAATTTTGTCCTGACAGTTGGCGCCACCGCCAATCAGAACGGGACCGCGCTCTACGAGGGGGTGACGGTTCTTTTCCTGGCGCAACTCTCCGGTATTGATTTGAGTATAGGGCAGCAGATCATGGTCGCCTATCTGGCGATTTTGGGTGGGATCGGAACAGCGGGGGTGCCGTCGGGATCAATTCCGTTCATCATTCTGGTGCTGGCGACAATCCATGTCAACCCTGCACTGATCGCAGTGATCTTAGGAGTGGACAGAGTGCTGGATATGTGCCGGACGACACTCAATGTCGCAGGGGATATCACCGCCGCGACGTATGTTGCTCGCTCCGAAGGCTACACGCTATTGCAGACGCAGCCGGTCGAAGAATAGCCTCTCCCCTATCACCTCATCTCTCGATGATCTTACAGTGGAATATTCCCATGCTTTTTGGGCGGGTTGCTGTCCTTTTTGGTTGCCAGCATCTCGAATGCACGAATCAACCGTGGGCGAGTCGTTTTCGGCTCGATAATATCGTCCACATACCCACGCGCGGCTGCAATAAACGGATTGGCGAATTTCTCGCGATACTCTTCTTCCTTCCGCTTCAGCTCAAGCTCCGGATTCGAGGAGGCTGTGATCTCTTTCTTGAAGATGATCTCGACCGCCCCCTTTGGCCCCATCACCGCGATCTCGGCAGTCGGCCAGGCGTAATTCATATCGCCGCGGACGTGCTTGGAGTTCATGACATCGTACGCGCCGCCGTACGCTTTGCGGGTGATGACGGTCACTTTGGGAACAGTCGCCTCGCAATAAGCGAAGAGCAGTTTCGCGCCGGAGCGGATGATCCCGCCATGTTCCTGATCTGTGCCGGGCATAAAACCGGGAACATCCTCAAATGTCAGGATCGGGATATTAAATGCATCGCAGAAGCGGATGAACCGCGCCCCCTTGACCGAGGAGTTGATATCCAGCACACCGGCCATCACCGCCGGCTGATTGGCGATAATCCCGATTGAGCGTCCACCCAATCTTGCAAATCCAACGACGATATTCTGAGCGAACTCCTCATGCACTTCAAAGAAAGAGTCCGTATCCACCACGCGCGTGATGACATCTTTGATATCGTATGGCTGGTTCGGGTTTTCCGGGATCAAATGATTCAGTTCTTTGTCTTCGCGATCCAACGGGTCGCTGCACGGAAATAGCGGGGCATCCTCAAGATTGTTCTGCGGCATATATGACAGCAGACGCTTCACTTTTTCGATCGCGTCCGCCTCGTTGTCGCAGGCGAAATGCGATACACCGGATTTGGAAGCATGCACCATCGCGCCGCCCAGCTCCTCCGAAGTCACCTGTTCATGCGTGACAGTTTTGACCACATTGGGGCCGGTCACAAACATGTAGGAACTCCCCTTGGTCATCAGCACGAAATCGGTGATCGCCGGCGAATAAACCGCGCCACCTGCGCAGGGTCCGAGAATGACCGAAATCTGCGGGATCACTCCCGAAGCAAGCGTGTTGCGGAGAAATATATCTGCATAGCCGCCCAGCGATACAACACCCTCTTGAATGCGTGCGCCGCCCGAATCATTGAGGCCAACCACCGGCGCTCCGACCTTCATCGCCATATCCATGATCTTGCAGATCTTCTCGGCGTGTGCCTCGGAAAGCGATCCGCCGAAAACCGTGAAATCCTGCGAGAATATGAAAACCGGGCGGCCATGGACTTTGCCGCACCCGGTGATGACGCCGTCGCCCAGCACTTTCTGCTCGGCCAGCCCGAAGTCTGATGACCGATGAGTGACGAACATATCAAACTCTTCGAATGATCGTTCATCCACCAGCAGTTCGATCCGCTCGCGTGCGGTCAGTTTCCCCTTTTGGTGCTGGGCATCGATACGGTCCTGTCCGCCTCCCAGACGTGCCTGGAGACGCATTTTCTCAAGATGGTTCAGCTTTTCTTCGAGTGACACGCCGATTCCTTTGGCTATGGTTTACGGTCGGACGATCAGTCAACCGGTTCGAGAATATACTGCTTTTCTGTCGATTTGATACGACCGAGTGGTTGGTGAACCGCATGGTCGAACGCGACCACCACATCCTGGTCGACAATGCGCGGGATAGCGATCCGTTTCGCCTCAAGCGAAGCGATGGGATAAATGTCCGCCGCGGGGACAAACGGCAGTCGCGCATAAAAGTATGACTGGAGCAGGTCGCCGTAATAGTAGACGCGCTTTCCCTCGGATTCCATTTCGATAGCGTAATGCCCTTCGGAATGTCCGCCGGTGAAAACCGCTCTGATCCCTGGGAAAAGCTCTGTGGATGCTTCGATAAACTGCACCTGTCCGTGATCCTGCAACGGACGCAGTCTGTCCTGGATATAGACCGCCGAAGTACGCTCGTTAGCGTGGAATGCCGCGTCCCATTCTTTCTTTTCGATAATGTACTTCGCATTGGGGAAGCGCGGGACGTAGGCGCCATCGACCAGCTTCACCGCGCCACCGGCGTGGTCGGTATGCAAATGCGATAGGATCGCGTAGTCAATATCTGCCGGGGTTAAGCCGAGCGAAGCCAAACCCGAATCGAGATTTGATTCGCCCGAGGTACTGTAAACCTTCTTCTCTCGATCTGAAAGCGTGTCGCCGAGACCGACATCAAAGACCATCCGTTTGCCATGCGCAGTGAGGACGAACAGATTGCAGTGCATCGGGACAAGATTGTTGTCATCCGCCGGAAGCAGTTTATTCCACATACTTTTCGGGACGACCCCAAACATAAGACCTCCGTCGAGGCGGAAACGCGACTCGACGAAGGTCTGTATTTCAAACTGCCCGAATTTCATCAGGCGATCTTCCCTACCGCCCGATCACGTTGCCGGCGATCACGAGGCGCTGAACTTCCGAAGTTCCCTCGTAGATCTCCAACACGCGCTGGTCGCGGTATAGTTTTTCGATCGGTGAGAATTCGCCGATAAAGCCGTAGCCGCCCCAGATCTGCATCGCACGGTCGATACAGAAGCGCGCGGTTTCCGAGGCGTACAATTTCGCCATGGAGGCTTCGAGCGAGAATTTCTCGCCACGGTCCTGCATCAGTACCGCCTTGTAAGTCAGGCAGCGGGCGGCTTCAAGACGGGTCGCCATATCGGCGATCATCCACTGGATCGCCTGCAGCTTGGCAATTGGCTGGCCGAATGCCTGACGCGCCTTGGCGCGCTTGACCGACTCATCCAGCGCACGCTGCGCGATACCGACACCCTGCGCCGCAACACCGATACGGGCGGAGTCGAGCGTCGCCATGGCGTAACGGAATCCTTTACCGACTTCACCAAGGAGATTCTCTTTCGGGATCTTGACATCCTTCAGAATGATCCCACCGGTCGTGGCGGCGCGCATCCCCATCTTATGTTTCAGCGTACGGGCAGTCCAGCCGGGCTGTTTGGTGTCGACCAAAAATGTCGACATCTTCGGCTGGCCCTCGATTCGGCAGAACAGTACACCAAGATCTGCGACATCGCCATGCATGATGAAGATCTTCTCGCCGTTGACGATATAGCTGTCGCCGTTTTCGACCGCGACTGTCTTCTGGTTGGCGGCATCGGAGCCGGCTTCGGGCTCGGTCAGCACGAATGCCGGAACTCGTTTGCCACTGGCGCAATCCGGCACATATTTCTTTTTGTGTTCTTCACTCGCGAAATGGATGATCGGATGGGTCGCCAATTCCGCGACGGCGCACAACAGCGCAATCGCCGGATCATGATAGCACATCTCTTCGACGAGCGTGATATACTCGAGATTCGATTTCCCCTGCCCGCCATATTCCTTCGGCATGACGTAGCCGATAAAGCCCGCTTCGCCGATCTTCCGATACAGATCGATCGGGAATTTGCGCGGTTCGGGCATCCGGTCCAGTTCTTCCGACACCGGATACATATATTTCTCTGCGAATACTTTTACTTCATCCCTGACAGCCTGCTGTCTCGGGTCAATGTTGTACGGCATAGTTCCTCCGAGAACCAACGTCAAAAGTCAAATGCGTTACCAAAATGTTACCTCTAAGAATTTGCGTTTTCTAAGACAACAACCCTTCCCCGAGATCGTCATTGCGAGGAGGCCGGTCTGTGGGTAATCCCACGAGCACTCGTTAGCCTCCGGCCGACGAAGCAATCCCCCACTTTACATGATCGCCTGGTCAGGCTTTTTCGCCGCGATCGCTTTCCGCAAGTACTCGATCGCTTCCTCGGTCGGCGCGCCGGGGGTGAAAACTTTCGCCACGCCCAGCTTTTCCAATTCTTCCTTGTCGTCATCCGGGATAATCCCGCCGCCGAACAAAAGAATGTCATTAGCGCCGCGCTTCTTCATCTCATCCAGCACCGCCGGGAAAAGCGTCATATGCGCGCCGGAGAGGATCGACAGCCCGATAGCGTCGACATCTTCCTGAATGGCAGCTTCGACGATCATTTCCGGGGTTTGGCGAAGGCCGGTGTAGATCACTTCCATGCCGGCATCGCGGAAAGCGGCGGCGATCACTTTGATGCCGCGGTCATGTCCATCGAGTCCAGGCTTGGCTAACAGTACGCGAATTTTCTTTGTCATGATATCTCTATCTTCAACTGCTTATCTGCATAACTAACGTCAGCTCACCTGCATCGCGCTGGCGGATTCAGCGTATTCGCCCCACGTCTCGCGCAGGACATCGCACATCTCACCGACCGTCACATAGGCCCGCGAACAATCCAGAATCGCCTCAAACGTATTCCCCTGACCGGCGGCCACTGTGCGAAGATGATCCAATGTCGCCTTCACTTTGGCGGCATCCCGCTGCGCCTTGATCTTCTTCAGGAACGCAACCTGATCCTTCTCCACCGTCCGGTCGATTTTGAGCACCGGGATATCGATCTTTTCGTTTTCCATGGTGAAATCGTTGACCCCAACGATCACGCGCTCTTTCTTCTCCAGTTCCATCTGGAAGCGATAAGCCGCTTTGGCCAATTCGCGCTGGAAGAACCCTTCCTCGATACAATTGAGCACACCGCCGCGACGTTCGATCTCGGCGAAGTATTCCTCCGCCTCGGCTTCCATTTTGTCGGTGAGCGCTTCGACGAAGTACGAACCGCCCAACGGATCGACCGTATTGGCGACACCGGTCTCGAACGCAATGATCTGCTGCGTGCGCAGCGCTATCAAGGCTGCCTTTTCGGATGGCAGCGCCAGCGTTTCATCCATCGAATTGGTATGCAGCGACTGTGTGCCGCCGAGAACGCCGGACAGCGCCTGGATGGCGGTACGGACGATATTATTCTCCGGCTGCTGAGCCGTGAGGGAACATCCGGCAGTCTGGGTATGGAAACGAAGCATCCAGCTCTTGGGATTTTTCGCGCCAAACTTGTCGCGCATCCAGCGCGAGTAGATCCGTCGGGCCGCCCGATATTTGGCGATCTCCTCAAAGAAATCGGAATGGGCGTTAAAGAAGTAGGACAGGCGCGGCGCAAAATCATCGACATTCTGTCCGGCCGCAATCGCGGACTCAATATAGCAGAAACCATCAGCCAAGGTAAACGCCAGCTCCTGCACCGCGGTGGCGCCGGCCTCGCGGATATGATAACCGGAGATCGAGATCGTATTGTACTGCGGCACATGCTTGGTGCAGTAATCCATCATGTCGGTGATAAGGCGAATCGATGGTCGCGGCGGGAAAATGAACTCCTTCTGCGCGATATACTCTTTGAGAATATCGTTCTGCAGTGTCCCGCGCACTTGGTCAAACGGTACTTTCTGCTTTTCGGCAACCGCGAGGTACATGGCCAGAAGGATTGACGCCGGCGAATTGATCGTCATCGAGGTCGAAACCTTCGAAAGGTCGATATCGCCGAAAATGATCTCCATATCGGCGAGGGTATCAACCGCCACGCCGCACTTGCCGACCTCACCGAGTGAACGGGGATGGTCGGAGTCGTATCCCATCAGAGTCGGAAGATCAAACGCGGTCGAAAGACCGGTGCCGCCCTGAGCCAGAATATATTTGAACCGTTCGTTGGTCTGTTTAGGCGTCCCCATACCGGCAAACTGGCGCATTGTCCAGAGCTTGGTCCGATAGAGCGTGTGATGCACGCCGCGGGTGTAGGGAAATTCACCGGGGAGGCCGATTTTTTCGAAATAATGATCTTCGCGATCCGCTCCCTTGACCATGTCCGGCGTGTATAGCTCGTCGATATCGACACCAGAGATAGTGAAAAAGCGGGGAAGGGATCTCTGTTTGCGGAAGCGTTCCGCAACTTTGTTCCATTCCGTTAACCGGGCCCGGAGTTTTTCCAACAACGTCTTACTGTACATACAGGCAATTCTCCAATTCGCAATAAGGTCACACTATACTACTTTCGCCCGACAAACGCAAGCGAGATAGCGCTCCGACCGACTCGGGGGTGAAGCACTAATACCATCCTCCACAACCAGTTACGGCGTCGAACCAATTCTCGCAGTGGGAGCAGTTCAGTCTATTTCTTCTTTGACATGGAGATGGTTGGCCCGCACTATATCGGATGCCACACTTCCGCTGGATTCGCGCTGGTGCCCAATTGGTTCATCGGGATCCTGCGTTGTCACTGGCAGTTCGACGTCTCTTTTTCGCCACAATGTTGAACCAGACGAGCACGACCAAATGGGAAGAGGTCGTTCCCGATACCTACCATTATTGCCAGGCGGCCGCCAAGATCACATCCGGATTTGACTTCGATTCGTTTGGCGTGCAGACTTTCGGCCCCGGTTATCCCCTCTTTCTGGCCTTCCTGCGTGTCATCACCGGGCATTCCCCGATTGGCATGATGCTCCTCCAGATTCTACTGAGTTCACCTTGCCTCGGCATTGAAGCCACCTGGGCCTATCCGGTGACCATGCGTTTAGGACCTGGATCGCCGGATTACCTCAACGCGCTTCATCACGGCAATCCTTTGTCCGAACATCTTTCTGATGCGGAAACCCTCTTCATGTCGCTTGTGCCGTGACAGACGCTGCCTTTATCCGCTCTGGTCGGCCATGCACCGCTCGCGCTATTGGATGGCTGTCCTTGCAGGTGCCTTCCTTGGGGTCGCTACCTTGACGCGCTCAATGGGTATTGGCTTGCCGGTTGTGTTGTTCGCGCTGGCATTTATTGGCGACCGTTTCGGTTTGGTACGCCGCCTGAAGATCGGGGTAGTTTGTCTCGTCATGGCATGTGCTCTCGTAATTTCCTGGAGCACTTTTTACAATCCTGAGACATCCCGTGTGACGGGCGCAGTCCCGAGCGCGATGTTCCGCCTCGTGCGAGCCATTGACGTCCAACAGAGAAACATCTCGATGACTGAAGCCACCCGGCAATTTGAGGCGGCGTGTCAGCAACATGCCAAGGACTCTACGGGAAACTACCTGGCTTCAACCCGTATTCTGTCGACCAATCGATTCAAGGAATTGCTTAACGAAGAACCGATTCAGGTGATCATGGTGATACTCCGGAATATCCGGGATAATATGCACAATGAACTCAGTATGGTGAGACTACAGATACCGACAATTGACAGGTTTTGCGAATCAGTACGGCTCTTTAACGTTAAAGAGCGACTCAACTACCGGGTAACGGTGCTGTCCCTGATCGGCGCGACACTTCTTTGCTTCCGTCGCCAGTGGCGAGTCTGCCTCTCCTGGCAGTGATCTTCGTCTACTTTGCCCTGATGTCTGGCTTCTCGGACCTCCAAACCTCCCGCATCTTCTACGCAGAACCAGTTCTGGTCGATCATGGTCGCCGTCACACTCGTGGCTCTCCTCGATTGGCTGAAAAGAAGATGGCCAGCCGGTAAGACATCGGCCGCTTATGATACTGAATGTGGGGGTTGATCAGGCTTTCTGCTGAGAGGAAAACCGCTGATAGAGCTCTTCCCCAACCCGAAATGGATTGGTTTTGCCGGAGAGAATATCATTGACCGTCGATTCGAATTCGGTGTGGGACCGCAACTGATCCAGAAATTCCTGCTGGAATCGCCATTTCAGGACACTGAGTATCTTTCGTTCGATCTGGGCACGACGGTGACCGGCGAATTGGCCGTTCGCCCGGGTGAAATCAACATACTTCTGAATTTCCGTATGCAGTTTGTCAATCCCCTTTTTGTTGATCGCCTCGGTAGCGATCACACTTGGCGCCCATTTCCCCTCCACCCGTTTGCGCGTCTCCATCGCCATCCGGAGTTCCGCACCGATCCGCTCAGCGCCCGGGCGATCCGACTTGTTGACGCAGAAGATATCTGCGATCTCCATCAGACCGGCCTTCATCGTCTGCACCGCATCCCCCGATTCCGGCACGATCACCACTACCACGACATCGCACGTATCGATAATATCCAGTTCAACCTGGCCAACGCCGACAGTCTCGATCAGCGTGATGTCAAATCCAAACGCATCGTAGACGACCGTGACATTGTCGGTCGCAGCGGCCAGTCCGCCGGTCGCACCACGAGTGGCCATCGAGCGGAAATAAACCGTACCATCGGTGGGGAACTCATTCATCCTGACGCGGTCGCCGAGCAGTGCGCCGCCGGTGAACGGCGAAGACGGATCGACTGCAATAATGCCGACCCGCTTCTGATCTTTCAGGAATTCATGGGCAAGTTGGTTGACCAGGGTGGATTTACCCGACCCGGGCGGCCCGGTGATACCGATACGCAGGGCATGCCCGACTTTCGGATAGAGCTCCTCCAGCAGGCGCAAGTACCCCTCGGACCGATTCTCCACGTGCGACACCAGTCGCGAGAGGGATCGGATATCCCCCTGATTAAACGAGTCGAGCAAGGTCATGCGTAACGCGGCGACATATCTCCGACTGTCAGCTTGATATCGCGCAGCCGGATCTGGATCTGCGTGTTGTCGTTATAGGTGTTGTATTCCACCGCATAAACGATATCAACGAGACATCCCTTATCGGAGATCGTCTGCGCCATATCGCCGAACCCGAATCCGATCGCATCAAAGAGCGCGTCCCCTTTGCGGATCTTCAGTTTCAGGTGATTATTCCCGACTGTGTACGGTGTCCCGACCACTTCGCAATTGCGGGTCAGGAAGATCGGTCGCATGTTCATCGGGCCGAACGGCGAAAACGCCTCGATCGCATCCATGAACTCATCGGTGATCTCGCTTAGCTCGATCTCCAGATCAATAAACAGCTTGGGAACGATATCTTCCGGCGTCAGGAATTTACTCGATACCTCACGGAATTTCTCCCTGAATTCAGGGATATTCTCCGGCTTGATCGACAACCCAGCTGCGTATTTGTGCCCGCCGTACTTGATCAGCAGATGTTCACACTCCTTGAGTGCTTCGCACAGGTGGAAGCCCGGGATGGAACGGGCAGAGCCCTTACCCTCGGTCTCAGAAATCGCGATCATGACGGTCGGCAGGTGATACCGCTCAACCAGTCGGCTGGCGACGATCCCGATCACCCCCTGATGCCAGCCTTCGGCTGCCAGGACGATTGCGCGATCGGAAGCAAGGTCACAGACTTCGTGCATCTGCGCCAATGCTTCGTTGAGCGTTTTTTCATCGATCTCTTTCCGCCGGCGGTTTTCTGAATCAAGTTTGCGGGCGATATCCTGCGCCTGCCGCTCATCTCGGGTCGCCAGCAGACGAATTGCCTGACGGGCATCGCCGAGCCGACCCAGCGCATTGATACGCGGCGCCAGAATGAAGACCACCTGACCGGTACTGATATCTTTCCCCATCAGACCGGAAACAAACGCGAGTGATTTTAATCCCGGTTTTGTCGTCCGAGCGATCTGTCGTATGCCGAATTTGGTGAGGATGCGATTTTCGCCGATCAAAGGGACGATATCAGCCGAGGTCCCCAATGCCACCAGATCGAGATGTTCTTCCAGTTCTCGTTCATCCTGATTGAGGCGATGGTAGAGCGCTTGCGCAAATTTGAATGCGACACCGACTCCCGAGAGCTCACCGCCGTATTCACAGCCGGGCTGCTTTGGATTGATGATAGCAGTAGCGCGCGGGATCGACATCCCCGGCTCATGGTGATCGGTCACCACGACATCGATCCCCTGCGTGATCGCGTATTCGATCTCCTCCACCGCCGTAATGCCGGTGTCAACCGTTACGATCAGGCTGACTCCCTGCTGTTTCGCCTCGTCGATCCCTTCGAGCGAAAGACCGTATCCTTCGACTAATCGGTTCGGTAGATAAAACGTCACCTGCGCGCCCAGCTTGTTCAGCACCATATAAAGAAGCGCCGTGGCGGTGATCCCGTCGACATCGTAGTCGCCATAGATCATGATCTTCTCATTGGCGAACAATGCCTGGGTGACACGACCGATCCCGGCCTCCATGCCGACCATCTCGAACGGATCTTTGAGATCCGTCATCTTGGGATGAAGGAATCGATTGATCGTCTCGGGCGTATTTATCTGTCGATTGACCAGGATCTTGGTGACATTAAGAGGCAGATTGACTTCAGTAGCCAATCTGGTCACGGCATTTGAATCCGGTTCCGAGGCAAGCACCCACTTGAGTGAATGCGACCTTTGGGCCCAGGTCATGGAAAGCCTCCACGTGCTATGAAGCCGTGGAAAGCAGGAGATAAGCCGAGTTCTGTGAATCCCGTGTGACCGGGACCAACAGTCATTTCTCTCGATCACATGTCGCCATGTGACTCAGGCGGCCTACCCGGGAATGATAGCGGGGCGAATCAACCCCTCTTCCCCTATTTGGCCTTGCTCCAGGCGGGGTTTACCACGTCAACCGTTACCGGCCGACGTCGTAGTCTCTTACACCACGTTTTCACCCTTACCCACCGTAAGGCGGGCGGTTTGTTTTCTGTGGCACTTTCCGTCGGATCACTCCGCCCTGGCGTTACCAGGCGCCTCGATTCTCCGGAGCTCGGACTTTCCTCACTTTAAATTGACTCTAAAGCGCGACTGTTTCTCCTGCTTTTCGCGTCTTCGTTACTGAACTCTATCACAAACAAACAACATTCAATACCAGCGGCAACCACTTACTGGCGCCGGAGTAGTTCGGTGACTCTTTGCTGATCGTCACCGAATGCGGGTGGGATTCGGCCACACCGGCCGAGGTTACCACCACCATCTGCGCTTTCTCGCGCAAATCCTTGAGCGAGCCTGCCCCAGCCAACCCCATTCCGGCTCGAAGCCCGCCGACCAACTGAAACACCAGATCGGTCAACTTCCCCTTATATGGGACGCGCCCTTCGATCCCTTCCGGAACCAGCTTGGATGCTTCGTCCTCATGCTCCTGGAAATAGCGGTCTTTCGACCCCTGTTGCATCGCGCCCAGTGAGCCCATCCCACGATACACTTTAAATGACCGTCCCTCAAACAGAACGGTCTCGCCCGGTGATTCTTCCACTCCGGCCAGGAGCGACCCGACCATCACAGCGGCCGCGCCACTGGCGAGCGCTTTCGTGATATCACCGGAGTAGCGAATCCCGCCATCGGCGATCGCCGGAATTCCCGACTTGTCCGCGGCCTCAACCGCATTCATCACCGCAGTCACCTGCGGCATCCCGGCCCCGGTCACTACCCGGGTCGTACAGATCGAGCCTGGCCCGATCCCGACTTTTACGCTATCTGCGCCGGCATCGATCAGCGCCTTGGCGCCGGAAGCGGTCGCGACATTTCCCGCCATCAGCGGGACCGACGAATATGCTTTCTTGAGATAGGTGACTGCATCCAGCACACCCTTGCTGTGGCCGTGCGAACTGTCGACTACCAGCAGGTCAACACCTGCCGCTATCAGCCGCTCTGCACGTTCCTTCAGTTCTCGCTCGGATACCCCGACCGCCGCTGCTACCCGAAGGCGGCCGCGCTGGTCTTTGCACGCGAGGGGGAACTGCTCTTCCTTTGAGATATCCTTTACCGTGATCATGCCGCGAAGGCGGCCGTCCTTGTCACGGATCAGCAACTTCTCGATCTTGTGCTGCTGGAGTTTCGCTATCGCCAATTCATTCAATTTACGTTTGTCATTCTCGTGATGGCCGGTCGTGACGAAATCAACCCCTTCGGTCACCGTCACCAGCTTTTCTTCCTTGGTCATCACTTCCGCGATCTTCACGCCATGGTCTTTGAGGAACCGCAGGTCCCGGTTCGTCAGGATCCCGACCAACCGTCCGTCCGGCTCGGTGATCGGCACGCCGGAGATCGAATAATGGCGCATCACGCGCAATGCATCGGCGACCGTCTGGTCCGGGCGGAGTGTATATGGATCGGAAATCATGCCTGACTCTGAGCGCTTCACCTTATCGACCTCGAGCGCCTGGCGCTCGGCGGTAAGGTTCTTATGGATCACGCCGATCCCCCCCTCGCGTGCGATCGCGATCGCCAACTTCGATTCCGTGACCGTATCCATCGCCGCCGAGATCAACGGGATATTCAGGGTGATCCCTTTGGCGATAGTGGTGGCCAGACTGACATCCTTGGGCAAAACCTGGGATAACGCCGGTACCAGTAGTACATCGTCAAAGGTCAACGCTGGTTTTTCGATGATTTTCGCCATATCCCTATTCCATCAACCGTCTATCGCTTGCTCCGTTTGCTTTACTGCGACTCGCCATCATCCCAGTACAACATGCTTCCGCAGTTGTCGCAGGTACAGATCCGATCGGCCCGTTTGATCTCCTGGATCTTTTTCGGCGTCAGCCCTTTGTAACAGGCGCCACAGGCCCGCTTCCGCACCATCACCACTGCCTGGCCGCCTTTGCCACGACGTACCCGCTCATAGGTGCTCAACGTCGGACGGGAGATCAGGTTGATCACATCCTGGCGCGAAGTTACCTTCTGCGAGATCTTCTCGCCGATAGAATCGATCCGCTCCTGCAGGATACTCAACTGCTTGGCGTTGTTTTCGTGTACCTGCCCCTGCTTTTCTTCGAGTGCGGCGATCTCCTTCTGGGCGGTGCTGATCACCTCGATCGTCTCAAGCAGTTCCGTTTCGCGCTGGGAGACTGTCGCCTTGATATTGTCGATCTCGGCGATCAGGGCGTCGTACTCCTTGTTCGTTTTGATCGTCATCATCTGCTGCTGGTAACGGGCGAGATCGGTTTCTTTCGATTTCACCTCCAGCTCCAACTGCTTTTGCTTGAGTTGGGCATCCTCGAAGCGCTGCTTGGCGTCGGTCAGCTTCTGTGCGGTCTCCCGGATCTCGCGATTCAGATTTTCCATCATGTCCGGGAGGTACTCTTTAGAACGCTCCAGTTCGCCAAGATCGTAGTCGATCACCTGAAGTTTGAGAAGCAACTCCAGATCGCTCTGCATCGAGACCTCCTTCATTCCACTGTCCATCATACCCTGGCCTTTCGGCGTAAAAAAACGCATTCGCTGACCTAGTCAGGAATGCGTTGGTAACTGCTCCGTTATGGGCGAGCCGGAGTGTTGGAGTTTCATCCCCAGCGGTCCGGCATGATCGCGGCTTTTCACGTACACTCTTTTCATCATATCAATTGGGCAATACTGGACTCGAACCAGTGACCTCTCGGATGTGAACCGAACGCTCTAACCAGCTGAGCTAATTGCCCGCTCTTTTTTTCCTCATCACCCTCGCGGGCCATATGGGCCCTGCAGGGCTCGAACCTGCGACCCGCTGATTATGAGTCAGCTGCTCTAACCGACTGAGCTAAGGGCCCTTCGTAACTTAGTCTTGTATGATACGAACCCTTATCACCAACGTCAAGCCCTCACCCTGCATTTTCTAACATTGCCGTAACCCCCAAGTTCCCCATTGCCCGACATCGGGTTAGAGGCGCCTGTCGTCACCCTTCAGTCCTGTCCTCACCGCTCTTTGGAAATCAGACAACGGGAAGCACCAGATTCGGGTCAAATCTATCCTTGATCTTGCGAGAATAGACCGCATCCGTGGCGTCATTGTCGGCTTTCAATCCACTGATGGTCGGTTCGCGATCGATCCCCTTCTGGCGCAGCCCGACAAACTCACTGGCCGCCGTTACCGGCATGACTCGGAAGGTTGCGTCAACCACCAACCCCAACAATCCCCAGGATCCGGCATAGAGCTTTACGATATCCAGTCCGGAAACTGATTTAAAACAGACTGACCCTGGACGTATGATCTCCCCCAGGGGGGTGACAATGGTCGCCATGATCAGGTATCGTTTGATCGGAAGGTCATGCCCGTGATGATCCGCACTCAGATTTACCCCGATAGCCCCTCCCACTGACCCGACATAGGGTAACGATGAGTGCGGCAGAAACAGCCCCCGTTCGGCCTGATGGAGATTGATCTCGCGAAGCGGATAACCTGCCCCGGCCCGGATATAAAAGTCCTCCGGCGCAACCTCAATCAGTTGATTCAGCCGATCGGTCCGGACCGTCACCATTCCCGCAAACCGCTCCCCGACCGGGTCGATATTGTTGCCGAAACTGGTGATGAAGGTCTTCCGATGGTGCCGATTCAACAATCGAAAGAACGAAGCCGCTTCGTCAGCGGATTCGGGATGAAATGTCGGGATCGACTTCTGAAATGTCAGCCGGTCCTCAGGAAACTCGGACCGGACTATGGCTACAAATTGTTCGTGGTCTGGCATGCCCGAAGGAAACGCTATTTCGGGCCGCTGTCAATTCCCTCCGGAACCTTGGGACCCGCACCCGGCAAGTCGAGAATTATCCCCTTGTACCGCTGGTACAGATACGAAACTGCCAACAGGATCACTCCCAGCCCAATGAACGAGAAGATACGGTACAGCGTCTCGAGAAACGACAGATCATAGATGAATATCTTGAGAATGGTGATCCCGAACAGCGCAATCGCCACGATCCGTAATAGCCGGGTACGTTTCCAGAGCCCCAGCACCATCAGCACGATCGAAAAGACCAGCCAAACACCCGACAAGGTCAGTTGCTGAAGATCCACCAATCGACTTAGCTTGTCCAGATCGGTCGATGACCGATATGCGATCTCCCGCAACCGATCGAATCCATTCCAGGTTTCAGCGGTGAACAGAAAGAGCAATAAACCAAGCGCCCCCAGATACAGCCCTGCCGCCAGATGTTTCATCTGATCAACCGGTTCCCGCCAATGCGACATCAGTCGGCCGGAGATCAACAACGAAGCTACAATCAGTATGAAGACGGCAAACCTAATATTGAAGAACAGGTGAAATTCAGTGATCGGCGAATAGTTGAATCCCGTAACGAGTGCGGTCAGCGTCGCGACCGCAATCGAGATCACCCCGATGATCGCATAAGTTTCGCTCCTGCGCTGAATCCCGAACCAGATCAACGGAAGAGAATAGAGCGACCAGATGGCCGCCAGGATCAAACTCCGCAAATACTCAGGTGTGATCGACTCGCTTCCAGTCGACAACAAAGCCTGGCGGCGAAGATAGTCGGTCGTTTCAACCGTCAACATCAGGAAGATGATTGCCGTCCACCCGATGGTCAGCGCTGGCGCGACCGCCTTGTCGGTATCAGATCTGAGTTGCTTTGATGCGATCAAGGATCCGGTGGCAAGACAGAGCGCGAATACTACCATCGCCAATGCGCGCTCATGGAAAAGCAGTCGGAAATCCAGTGCATTCTGCCACTGCATGGTGTTATCCTGGAGCAACAGCCCTATCGCGCTGACGAAAAGAAAGCAGAGCCCGGCGACCCAGATCTGGCGCGATTGCTTCTGAACCCCCCACCAGAAAACAACCAGTGCTTCAATCGACCACGCAATCACCATCCAGTAGTCGTCCAGGAAATCGAGAGTCGACAAGGCCAGCATCGCCACGGCAGATATAGCATATTGAACGCGAAACTGCTCGCTGCTCAATCGCTGGCCGGTCGTGACAAAATGAATTCCCAGGTAAAGCGCCACAACTATAAGAGTGATAATCCCGCACTCTGTATCGAGTACACGCAAGTCAGCTTGAATATGAATGCTTAGCGCGTAGAAGATCAGATTGGCCGCCGATGCTCCTCTTAACAGATCGATCTGTTTGACTTGCTTGACTTGTGCCAACAATTCCGACGCGAGAAACGCGATAAGCCAGAGTGAGAGAAACAGCGCAGTGATAGGCCAGGAGAGACTTTCTCCATATTGATCGTGCCAGGTGAAATAGATCAGGTACGTCGCAATCAGACTCATCCCGTGGAGGAGAGTCCAATTTCGCTTAAAGGCAACGATCGCCAGTACTCCCATATTCAGCGCGGTCAGATATGACAATAACCCCACCGCATTCGGATGGTCAGACTGCAGGAGAAACGGAGTCAGAAATCCACCGGTCCATCCAAGCAGGGCGATCGCCAGCGAATCGTACCGAATCCCCTGCCAGAACGCGATGGCCGTGACAACAGCCATCAATGCGAAGGCGAACGGTTGCGAGACCAGATGATAAAAATTGAAGGATGCATAAACCGAGAGATACAGTATGGCGATCCCTGCCCCCAGTATCCCCTGCGAGAAAACAGCCAACCCTTTTTTGTGCCCCACCCTGCCGAGCAGCAGCAATCCGAACCCTAGGGCGCCGCCCATCAGGACTCGCATTGTCTCGGAGATCCAGTTATTGTCGAAAGCGTATTTAAGAAAGAAGCCGACACCGATGATCAGCGCCAATGCACCGATCCGGTTCAGTAGTTTCCCGCCAACCAGTTCCTCCCATTCCTGCTGGGTCCGTGATGGTGCCACCTGAGCTCTGGGCTTCTCCGGGATCGAAGGATGCGGGGCCGCCGCTCGCTGCATAACAGGCGGAGGTGGCAACGGTGACGCCGTTACGGAACTGATTGGTTGTTGTACTGGCCCAAGTGGTGCAACCGGGGCATCACTTACCGGTAAGGGCGAGCCCGAGCGAAGTCGCGCCAACTCCTCCTCTATTCGACGCATCCGCCATTCCAGCAGACGGAACTTGCCGGCAAACACAAACAGCGTGATCGGCACTGCAATCACCAGCCCGATACATAACAGGATAAGAAATGTTGTCATTTTGGTTTGTCTCTGATTTGGAACAGCAAGTCGCCATGAATTGCCGCAGCCGGCCAGTCAGCCAGCTTGAAAGAAGCTATCTCTCCGCCTGATCGTCAGTCAACAAAAAGTGTCCCGGCCAATGAAACGGGTAGTTGTTTCGCATTCACCGGTTAACACCATATCTGCTCAATTCTCACACAAGTTTACTGAGCATGGGCACAATTCCGATTCTGTTGTGGACAGTTCGCTCAATCATTCGCCCCTCCCCCCGATAATATGGACTACATCACCCATAGCCTGGAAAGAGGGGACACCTATGTTCACCGCCCGTAATTCGAAAGTCGTCATTTTGCTTATCTGCATTGCCGCCCTGATCTCGGCCTGCAGCAAGGACAAAACCACCGAGCCGACCGCTGAAGCGAATCCGATTCAGATGGTCGATGTTTCCGCGATCATCGAGCAGGTTGCTCCTCCGGAATACGTTGCTCCTGTCGGTTCACCCTCGACCATCGACTCCGCCTGGTTGTATGGCGATTTCCCGCTTCTGGAAGGCGTATTTGGTTCTCATGAACCGGAAGCGCTGTACACCAACATAAACGACTTCAAGCTTTCCTACGATATTCTCTCGAGTACCCTGCTGGTCGATGAGACCGGCGCGATCATCCTAGGCAGCTATGTCGACTCGCATCTGGTGGAGATGGAGAACGGCGAGATCATGATGCACTTCACGGCTGTCGCTTCGGCCCTGGACGGTCCGACTCCTGTTCCCGCCTCAGCACAGGGCGTGATCGGGACTGAGATCGATGTCGACTATCTTATCACGGTGGACGTGACAGAGATGCCGGGTTCGATCGTCAAGATCGGCTTCACGTTGAACGATACGCTCCAGACGATCGCCCAGTGGGATGAAGGTACCAGCGGCGACGACACTCAGACTCGCCTGGTCTACTCCAGTCTCGATCTGCGTGATTCCACCTTCAGTTTCCGCGGCCAGGGATACTGCCAGCATCCGATCAACGATCAATGGCTCAACGGCGACCGCTTCTGCTGGGCATATATCATCACCTCTCAGGCGAACGCCGATTTCAGCTATCGGATGAGCTATACCTCGGAAAGCACGGACTGGTCATTCCGCTACTGCTTCCTTGGCGGTGGCAATAAAGACACTGAGTTCGCCATGAAGTATCGCCCGTATCAACCGGTTGATGCGACTGTTTGTGATTCAACATGGATGAAAGACCAGGTCTTTGGCCCGAACTACAGCGAAGGTTCCGGTCTGCTCACCGACTACGATGAATTCCTGAACGACGACCTGCTCTTCCCGCGTTCCTATGTTCCGTCGGAGATGATCGACAATCCCTGGGCGGAATAGTGAAACGCTAAAAGACAACCCTGGTGGCATGTCTATCGAAGCTGGACTGCTACCCGGTTTTGACCCTGACGTAAAAAAAGAAAAGCCCCGCTCGCTGCGGGGCTTTTCTTCTGTTTGAATGTACTCGGTACCGGTCAGACTTTGACTGCACTTTGATTCTTCGTCGCGAATTTCCCGTAGGCGCTGTCCTCTTCCTGGATATGATTCACCAGCCAGAGATGCAGGAAATTGAGCAGGGTGTTCGGAGTCACCAGTTCTCCCTTTTCGAGACGCTGCTGAAACTCGACCACCTTTTTCGTCAAGTCATCGTGAAGCTTCTTGTGCGCATCATAGCCGGGATACTTGATCGCCAGCATGAACCCTTCTTCCGCTACGAAATGCTTTTTGGTATAGGACACCAATTCCGTAAGTATTGGGCCAACATGATCGCGGGTACGCCCGGACATCATTACATCATGCAACTTGTTGACCAAACCGACCAGTTGCTGGTGCTGTTGATCCATCGCCGCTACCTGGACAGAAAGTTTGTCGTTCCAGTTGATAAAAGCCATTGGGTACTCCTTCCGTCATTTCACTCTGGGTCGTTGAGATGATTTTCGGAAACTTCCGACGGTTATGGAGTGAGTCAACCCTTGTATCATGAGTATTGTGGACGCCTGTTCATTGCATGAACAAGCAATACTTCAAACTGAATTGCTGATATCCGATCGCCCCCAAAAAGCAGACTAAGCGAAAGGCAGTTTTTCCGCCACGCCCTGAATTGTACAGATCCGGTTATCTCCCAGACAGTGCCGCAAATTCTCCATTTTCAGCCTGGCATCTCCGGTCATCAGGATCAACGGCGTCAGCAACGGTCCACTTGCCTGTTTCGCCATGGCCGAGCGTTGCTCAAACCACTCGAGAGCTTTCAGGGTTGTATCCTCCCACTGGACAATACGCAGCCTGCTGGATTCGATGATTGCGCTCGCGTACTCCGGCGAGGTGAGAAAACTGATCGATGGGTCATCGGCCCAGGGCATAGGGTAGGCTGGTGGCTCATCCCCCTGTCGAAAGATGTCATGGAAGAGGAATTTCCCCCCTGGCTTGAGTACACGCGCAATCTCCCCATAGAACTGGCGTTTTGATTCGATATTCATCTGTACATGCTCCGTCCAGACGACATCAAACGAGTTCTCCGCAAATGGCAAGGCCAGCGCACTCCCCTGCTTATAATCGATCCCCTCTTCCATGCGAACCATCTTTGTGAGATTGGTGGCCACCTCGACATACTCATGCGTCAAGTCGATCCCAGTGACCTTGGCGCCGTATCTGTTTGCCAGGAATCTCGAAGATCCGCCTATTCCACAGCCAACATCGAGTAAATTCATACCCGGCGTCCATTCGATTCGTTCGGCCAGTTCGACAGTCCCTTCCCTCCCTCGAACATGGAATTCATCTACGGGCGCAAGATCCTCCTGCGTCAGTTGATTCAGATCTTTACCATGTTCATTCAGGGCCTGAATGATCAGGGCAAGAGTATCCCCATGCGCATAGTGGTGTTCAACATGGCCTTCGACAGATTTTGAATCAGGCACCATGGTTTTCCCTCGTGGTGTTGACAGACTGGACGGATGATCTCCGTGTGCATGAACTCCAATATAGACGGCTTTTATCTATTTTGAAATAGGTAATTCAGGGAGGGCCCATGCCAGGGAAAAGGACCGAATCGAGTTACCCACAGCCAGACCTCGCAGCCGCGATGAGCATAACGGCCACGGCACAGGCACTTTTCGGCCCACGTGCCGACAATATCTTAATTGACAATCTGGACCTATTTAGTTAATGTTCAATCGGTGCTTCGCACTGCATCAACTGGCCGGCCGAAACCACGTTCCTTTTCTTTAGTCGCGCTCGTGGCTTGGCAGTTTTCTATCGTTGGCGCGGCATCCACACTTCACAATCACTATAGACAAAGGAAGAGGATACCTTATGCTCCGCACACGTCTCACCCTCTCGGTTATCGCTCTGTTCTTGTTGGTTGTTGCCCAGGTTGCGACGGCCGATGTTCCCCGTTCCTTGAGTTATCAGGGGCGCCTCACCGATGCCGGCGGCGTACCGCTTAGCGGCGTCTACAATATCGAATTCAAAATTTCCGATGCCGCCGTGCTCGGCGCACTGCTCTACGCCAGCGGCCCGCAGCCGGTGACGGTCACCAATGGCCTCTTTAGCGTAAACATTGGTGCGCCGCCCATGCCTGCCTTGCCGCTCAATATTTTTGCCGATACGAGCCGATACCTTGGCATCACTGTCGGCGCTGACCCGGAGCAAACTCCGCGAACCAAGCTGACGAGTGTCGCCTATGCGTATCAGGTGCGCACTGTCGATGGCGCCACCGGCGGCGAAGTCAGCGGGACCATCAATACCACGTCCGGGGGAAACCCGCGTGCCTCGCTCATGCCCGGCACCTCACAGATCAGTACTTACGGCAGTGACAATCTGGAGCAAGCCCGCATCTGGGGCGGGACCTGGGGCGAAGTGCTGCTATTCGATTCAGATGGCTCAAACGACCAGACCGCACGACTTGGCTCACAGTCGGGCCTCGTTTCCGACGGCGGTCTGCTCGAGCTGAACAACGACGATGGATCACCAAACATCATCTTGCACGCTGGTTCTACCGGCGACGCGGCGGTAGTCGTGCCTAACTCGTCCATCAGCGCTCTTGAGATCGGGGACGAACCCGGTATCGCCAGCAACACCGGTGCAGCCGCAAATGTAACTGGCGGAGCCGCCAATGTTGCGCTCCGGACGATCATCGCGCCAACCCCGGGGTACGTTGTTGTAATGGCTTCCGGGTCATTTGATTGCACTCACATAACTGGATCGTTTTCACAGAGGTCAGTGTGGGTCACTGAGGTCAACGGCGGTAGTTCAGCGGGGAAGCCAAAGCAGAGTATCGTTATCTCCACCAACGCGCCCTCTGGGAACTACGGCACGCCTTTTTGCGTGCAAGGGACTTTCGCGGTGCCGGCAGGCGTCTCGACATTCTATCTGCGTGGCGACCACGTTGCGGGTGGCGGAATTACCATTATCGATGATGCCGTATTGACACTGATGTTCTTCCCGACCGCATACGGGACAGTCACCGCCTTTTCTCCCGAGAGCAACGACAACGGGCCTGAGATATTCAAATCAGGCGCCGGCGAAGATTTGACCGGCGAGGAGTTCGCATCCAAGCGCCTTGAATACGAGGTGGCGCAGTTGAAAAAGCAACTTGCGGAGATTCGCGCCAAAATGGGCAACACGTCGCAAGCGGATGTGCAGGTAAAGGACTAGTTGCAAAGACATTCGATTGATTTTTGCCCCCGGTTCATGGAGAATCGGGGGCTTTTCTTTGGCGGGCTCATTGGGCTATTGATGGCAATGAAGGCAGCATCTACTTCTGCTCACGCCAAACCTGCATTCACCGGACTAACATCCGGATTCGCTTTAACTGCTGTCGGCCAGGAACACGCTCGCGTCATTTGGGCTTGCACCAGCTACACTAGCAGACTAATTTGAACAGATGCGCGCGTTCATCAGGTCACTCGTTGTCTCTATCTTCGCACTTCTTCTATTCCTAGTCTTGGCGGCGCCAGTTGGTAAGAACAAGAAGCTTACGCCCGTCACTTTTGATCTTGAGCTCGAGCCAGCCTACGTTGCCAAAGAAGGAGAGCACATCCGCGAAGGTTTTGCGTCCTCTGATGGATCGAAATTTCTTCTGACCATCGGTCTAAAGAAAAAGACGATCGTCATTGACCAGGATGGCCTCGTCCGCGAATGGGATGCGACCATGATGGCTATCGCGGACAAATACATGAATAAATTGGCATATGTCGGGATCAAAGATCGGGAAATGTATGCTGTCATTGATACCTTGGTAATGGGACCATATGACTATATCCCCAATCTGGGTCAGATCTTCTCCGGTATAATCTTCAGTGACGATGGCGCCCATTGGATGTTCCGCGCCAGACATGATGAAGAAGCTGCCGTCATTCTCGATGGCATGGAGGTGGCACACGGTTCAGACTTCGGAACCTTTCCTCCCTATCTTTGTCGTGACGGTAGACACTGGGCAGTGGATATCCGATTGGGTGACAAGTCGGCCTACGTAGTCAATGGAGTACTTGGCCGCCCGTACAAGATAGTACTGCCGGTAGGCGCACTCTCCGACAGTTGTCAATTCGCGTACGTTGGAGTGGAAGCTGACTCGCTCAGGTGGGTCATCCATGGAGCAGACTTCTGGGGTCCGTTCGCCGAAATCTCACAAATCGGCATTGCGCCGCGCACCAATGATGTAGTGTTTCTCGCAAAATTGACCAAGTCGGCACCTTCGAGGGTTTATAAGAACGGCGCTCTGCTCTTTGACCTGCCGGAAGTCGTTTCCGCCAGCTACTCCAGTTCAGGAGTGCTAGGGATCATGTATCGAAATGACTCCGGCATGATCAAGGGGATGCTTGACACCCTCATCATTCCACCGGCCGACAGTCTCAGAGGTTCTTGGTTCGACAGTACCGCGCACAACTACGGATACGTACGGTACAGTCTCACTAAGAAAGGTAAGCGACCAAAGCAATATGATGTTCAGTTGATGTTCAATGGTCTGCCATATAGTGGCAAGTATTCGGATATTGGCGAGGTCTGGATCTCACAGGAAGGTTCACACGTTGCCTTCAATGCCTATGACAAATCTGGCCGACAATTCCTGGTTGTTGACTCTTCGACCTTCGGGCCGATTGATGATGTAACAGGCTTCTATTACTCCAGAGATGACCAGCAGTATGCCGCGTTCATTGCCGATGGGGACGGCAAGCATATAGTACACCAGGGATGGCTGAGTCCCGGCTTTAACGAGATATATCCGTTCCCGTTGTTTGACACACTTCGCGATGTAAGCGTCTATTTTGCCCTGAAAGACCGTGCCTGGAATCTCATGACGGGAGACTCAACACTTCTCAGTTTCAGCCGGATGTTCTGGTTCCCCCCCGCTTTTGACAGCCTTGGGGTACTGCGCGGATATGGATGTCGTGCAGACACGGTATATAGGTTCACACTCCGCCCCCCGACCGATTCTCTCACAAAAGATTCTCTTTAGACATACAAAAACCCCCGGCTCTTGCGAACCGGGGGTTTCTATATTCAGTACGCTGTCTTTCGACTTAGTACATGTCGCCCATGCCGCCACCCGGCATCTGCGGCATTCCGCCACCCTTCTTCTCTTCCGGCTTGTCAGCGATGACAGCTTCGGTCGTCAGAAGGAGACCGGCGATCGACGCGGCGTTTTCGAGCGCCGTGCGAGTCACCTTGGTCGGATCGATCACGCCAGCCTTCATCAGGTCTTCGAACGAATCCGTATCGGCATTGTAACCGAACGCATCCTTTTCAGCCATGACGCGGTTCAGGACCACAGAGCCCTCAACACCGGCATTGATAGCGATCTGGCGAAGCGGCTCTTCGATAGCGCGACGGATGATCTTCACACCAACCATCTCTTCATCGGTCGCCTTGACGGAATCGAGCGCCTTGATAGTGCGCAGCAGAGCCACGCCGCCACCCGGGACGATACCTTCTTCGACAGCGGCGCGAGTCGCGTGGAGCGCGTCCTCGACACGAGCCTTCTTCTCTTTCATTTCGGTTTCGGTCGCAGCGCCGACATTGATGACTGCCACACCGCCGGCCAGCTTGGCCAGACGTTCCTGCAGTTTCTCGCGGTCGTAATCGGAAGTGGTATCTTCGATCTGCTTGCGGATCTGGCCGATACGAGCCTTGATATCTTCCTTCTTGCCGTTACCCTCGACGATCGTGGTGTTATCCTTGTCGATCGTTATCTTCTTGGCGCGGCCAAGGTCGGTCATCACGGCGTTCTCGAGCTTAAAGCCGAGTTCTTCGGAGATGACGCGGCCACCGGTCAGGGTAGCGATATCTTCGAGCATCGCTTTGCGGCGATCACCAAAGCCCGGCGCCTTAACGGCGGCGACCTTCAGGGTGCCACGCAGCTTGTTGACAACCAACGTTGCCAGCGCTTCGCCTTCGATATCTTCGGCGATGATCAGCAACTGACGGCCGGACTGGGCAACTTTCTCCAGTACCGGGAGAAGATCCTTCATGGAGGCGATCTTCTTGTCGTGGATCAGGATCAACGCGTCTTCCATGATGGTTTCCATTGAATCGGGGTCGGTCACGAAATACGGTGACACGTAACCGCGATCGAACTGCATCCCCTCGACCACTTCGAGCTTGGTCTCGGCGGACTTGGACTCTTCAACCGTAATGACGCCATCTTTGCCGACTTTTTCCATCGCTTCAGCGATCAAGTCGCCGATATGGCGATCGTTGTTGGCGGAAATGGTGCCGACATTCGAGATCTCCTGACGGCCGGAAACCGGCTTGGACATCTTCTTGATCTCGTTGGTCACGGCGGTGACGGCGATATCAATACCGCGCTTGATGGACATCGGGTTGTAGCCGGCGGTCACCGACTTGAGACCCTCGCGGAAAATAGCCTGGGCGATCAGGGTTGCGGTGGTCGTACCGTCACCGGCAACATCGGAGGTCTTCGAAGCAACCTCACGCACCATCTGGGCGCCCATATTCTCAAAATGATCTTCCAGCTCGATCTCTTTCGCCACGGTCACACCGTCTTTGGTGATGGTCGGGGAGCCGAACTTTTTCTCGATCGCGACATTACGGCCGCGGGGACCCAGGGTCACCTTGACGGCATCAGCCAGCTTATCCACGCCCTGTTTCAGGCGGGTGCGGGCATTAGTATCGTATTCTATCTGCTTTGCCATGATATCTTAAACTCCTTACAGGTTTGCCGACTCGGTTACGACTTCTGAATGACTGCGAAAATATCGGATTCGCGCATGATCAAATACTCTTCACCATTGACCGTCACTTCGGTCCCTGAGTACTTGCCATACAAAACGCGATCACCCTTCTTCACTTCGAGCGGCGTACGCTTTCCCTCGTCGGAGGTACGACCCGGGCCAACTTCGATGATCTCGCCTTCCATCGGCTTCTCTTTCGCGGTATCGGGGATAATGATACCACCGCGCTTGGTTTCCTGCTCCTGAAACGGTCTGACCACTACACGGTCAGCGAGCGGATGAATCTGCATGGTTGAATCTCCTCTAATTAGTTAAACCAATCTGTTTACGTTAGTTGTGTCGTTTCCAAATCATTGTTAGCACTCATGTCAATCGAGTGCTAACAATGTCAAGGATAACGATTAAACGCGGCTTCTGTCAATATGGTTTCAGCCAATTTGTGATTTTTTTCGCCTAATCGGGAAGGAAACGGACATTGCGGTAGTACAATGAGTTACAGGACAGCTTGAAATTCTGATTTTTGGGCCATTTGACGAAAAAAAGACAACAAACTGACAATTGGGCCGTATTAATCGGAAAACCGGGCCGAATAGGCTAACAGGAGATGAGGTGAATCATGCTACGGAACGTTCTTATTAAAGGTCTGACACTCGCAATTCTGGCAATTATCATATCGAGCGCTGGTGTATCGGCGCAGACCAATTTCATGGGCGGGCTGCATTTCAACGCCGGCTTCCCCCAGGGTGATTTCAAAGAGCAGCTCGACCGTAACGCATACGGTGCCGGAGCGCAGTTCTTCTATTCCCCGAGCCGTTCCCCGTTTGCGATTGGTGTTGAACTTGGCGTAAAAAACTACGGGAATGAATCCCGCCGCGAGCCATTTTCAACCACTATTCCGGATGTCACGGTCAAAGTCGAGACCTCCAATAACATGGTCGATGGTTTCCTGATCTTCCGTGGCCAGGTGCCGAACGGCCCGATCCGTCCGTATGTCGACGGTCTGGTTGGATTCAATTATCTCTTTACTGAGACCAAGATCTCCGATGCCAGCGATGGCGACGAAGTTGCCAAGTCGACCAATCAGGATGACGCTGTTTTTGCGTACGGTGCGGGTGGCGGTCTGATGGTTCAGCTCTACGATGGCGGCAATCGCGAAGGAAAGAAGCCATTCCAGATTCTGCTGGATGCCGGCCTGCGCTATGTCATTGGTGGCGAAGCGCAGTATCTTAAAGAAGGTTCCATCCGTCGCGAAGACGGTAATGTGACGTACGATCTGATCGAGTCAAAGACAGATATGTTGCGTCTGCATGTAGGTATTGTCGGAAGATTCTGATTCTTGTCTTGGAGCGAGAAAAAGAGAACGGCGCCCTTCGGCGCCGTTTTTGTTTTACCAATTTGCTTAGTACGATGGTCAATGAATTACGGGCATGTCGATAGTACGGGCCGATTCTCGGTCTGTGTCAGGTAGGCAATGAGAATCGAGAGGTCAGACAGATCGACATTCAGCGAACCGTCAACATCAGACTCAATAGAGCAGTCCGTTGGCGGCATCACCCCCGCCACAAGGAAAGAAACCATCGAGGAGAGGTCGCTTAAGTCGACTTGGTCCGCGGCATCCCCGTCCACATTGCCTCGAGTCCCGATGCAACAGTAGTTCGGCGTCGCCGCATACGAGATCTCGGTATTGTCCACAGTCGTGAATTCGCCGATTACAAGGAGTTGACCATCTCTCACCAATATTTGTCGCGCCGCCTGGCCCTCGAGTTCACCAATTCTCGACCAAGTAGAATTGGAGAACTGCCAGATACCCCTCTCAGAGGCCCAGTAAGTGGAGATGATCTTATTCTGAAATTCAACCATCGACCCGATTCCGCCCCACCGATCGCGGGGAAGATTGAGATTCATATCCGTCCAATTACTGCCGTCCCATTTGGCTATTGAAGTAAGCTCTGTTGCGCCGCTTAGTTTGAAGAGCCCGGAGACGTACAGCTCCCCTTGATATTCAAGGAAATTGGTTCCGGATGAGTTTGTTTGCGCGTTGCCAACCGGAGTCTGTCCGTCCTCTCCCAAAACTGGCGCACAGGTTGTCCCGTCAAAGCGATAGACTCTCGGGAAGTTTTCCTGTACCGAACCATGGGAACCAATAACTGAGATGAACAATTGGTCCTGATATGTGGCCGCATCCGCCGCAATGCCGCTCAATTCTGTTGGAATCCCGATAAGATTGTTTCCGTCAACTCTTGCCAGATAAAAGTCTTCGGCCGTCTGCCGTGTCCTGAAAAGTCCAACGAGATAGAGTGTGTCCCGCAGGACCGCATACCCACCCAAACTATGGATATCCCACATTGTCGTGTCTATGGCGGATTCCCAACCCGATCCAGTCCATATCCTCCAGCCCCACCAATCGCCTGTCTCCTCATCTCTTACATAGAGTCCCCCGGAATAGACCTCTCCGTGGTAGCTCATAAGATCCATATCCTCGGGCTGAAAAAGCAGGGGGCCGACCGGTTCAAGGGTTAACCCACTCCATTTCATGATCTGACCGAAATCTCCGTCACGTACCACAACCCAAAACTCCGAGCCATGCTGAACCGCCGAGAACATCGGAAGATCGGACCCTTCGACATCCATCCATCGAGACGCCGTGGACGGGCCGGCTATCACGGGAATTGAAGATAGGCCGACTGACGCCAGCCAAAACAACACCAGCACCAGAATTCTCTTCATAGGATCTCTCTCTGCTGAAGTGTGCTAATAAGCTGAAAACCTTGAAATATCATCCGAGCTGTCATCGCGTTGTCACGCGCGACTGACCAATTGACGATCAGACAACCAGCGAGTTAAACTAAATGGATATCCAAATCCCAATTCAATATGGCCTTCAAGCTCTATTATGTCAAGAAGATTACGGCCCATGGGATTGGAGATTCGGGCCACCACCTTCTGCTTTACTGGCGGCCAACAACTCACTATCTTGAATGCAGTGAGGGAATAACCTAACTATGTGGCGTATATTTTCCTTTCTAATCATCTGTTGCTTCTCGGTGGGGGCTGTCGTATGGCCGTCCGGAGTGCATGCCCAACGCCGCAGTAGCAGCCTCAATGTCCCCAATCAATATGACCCGTTCTACAGTTCGGGCCGTCTCGTCGGTCAGGATCGGCTTTACTCAGAGATCGATTCTGCCTACATAGCGGTTCCACTCGACAGTATCCGGCCGCTGTACCCCGTCAAAGCTTTGCAGAAGCGGGTTGGCGGCTGGGTCTGGATCAAGATCAAAATGAGCCCGGAGGGTGTCCCACAGCAAACAGAGATCGTCGCTTGTCATCCGGAGTGGTTTGACTTCGAACCAGCGGCCGTGAAAGCAGTCAAACAGGCCCGATTCCAGCCGCCTCCGAATACAGGCCGACGCAAGACCTCTAAATGGATGCACTATATAGTCAACTTCGATCCTTACGATAATCCTTATTTGGGCGACAGCCTGCCGACCGTTGACAGCATCATTGCGTTTGACACACCTGCGTCCTCCACCAAACCGATCACCATCGAGATACTCGACGCCGAACATCAGATACAGATTTTGGACACTGGTACGATCAAAGTACTGATCGACGCCAATGGGATACCGCGTGACTATCGCATTGTGAAGTCTGGCGGAAGTCCAACTGTCGATTCGGCCGCGGTCCATTTCGTGAGAGTCCAGCAGTTCAATCCGGCCACGTTCGGAGGAGAACCGATCGCGATGTGGGTCGATGTCCCTTTCGCATATACCCGAATCGATCACTTCCTGGCAGTTCCATCTGTTAGCGCAATCGCGATCCCAAAGTTGGGATTGGTACTGAATCAGCAACTAAGCTCTCGGATTGAGATAGAACTTGTCAATGACACTGCACATGGTCTCATTCCCCTCAGACCATTCTACCAAAATACGGATTCATCATTATATGGATTGGCGGAGCGGATGTTGCGAAAACTGAAGTTTGTCGCCCCGGACAGATATGACCCGAAGGATAGTCTTAAAATATCACATCGCTGTCTATTTATTCCCTCGCAGATGCCTGCACTGAACATTGATAGCCTACCATCAATAGATACGGACCATTTACCAGATTCAGGCTACTCACCCCCGGTCCTGACCTACTCCAGCCCCATTAACTATCATGAGCTTGCGCGAAGGTACGGCCTGGAAGCAACAATTGAGGTCGCCGCGCTAGTTGACGCTGACGGTTCAGTCCGCATGGCTACCGTCACCAAAGAAAGCTTTGTTCGTCCGATGAATCTGACGGTTGTCGAAGCGGCAATCAGCAATCGGTATATTCCTGCGAAAAGCAACGGGAGGCCGATCGCCGCATGGGTGACCTATAAAGTGGAGTTCAGACTGGAATGACTACCTCGTATTGAGAGCGGATCGCTCACCCAAAACTCCGCTCTCTACCCAATGTCCGTCGGATCACCGCGATCTGCCCCGCATGGTAGAAATCGTGCGCTTTCAAAAACAGCACCGCTCCGAGGCGTGTATCCTGCCATCCGGGTGCGATCTCGATCTCGTTGGCAAGCTCCCCTTCATCAAGAAGATCAAGGAACTCCACTACCATTCGCTGATAATCGAACAGCCGCTCACGGATCGCTTCGATCGTCGGAAAGGCGCTCGGATCAGGATTCAGGGCCGCCCCACGACGGAACAGCTCATGCCACCCTTCGGGCAACGAAATATGCCCGCCCAGCAGTTTGCCCGAAAGGACAGTCGTGGTCAGAATATGCCCGGTCAACCACTTGATATGGTTGTTATAGCCGGGGACCTGATGAATCGATTCTTCCTCGGTGATATCTTCTACCAGCCGGCGAACCGCGCCATGCATGGTGATCAGGTGAGAGCGGAGTGCGTCGCGTGAGACGGACATAGATTGCTCCAGTGGAATGATGTTTAATTCAGGTCGCCGATCAGGCGAAGCCCCTCAAGGGTCAAGGTCGGGTCGACCATCCGGATATGTCGGGAGAATTTCTCCATATTGCTGGCCAACCCGCCGGTTGCCAGAATAGTCGCCCGCTCGAAACCGGTCTCTTCGATTATCTTGTCGATAATGAAATCAACCTGCCCGACCGTTCCGTAAAACAGGCCGGACTTGAGTGCTCCGGCAGTTGACTTGCCGACAACAGTATTCGGCGGCTCGATCCGTACTTCAAACAGACGCGCCGCGCGCCGGGCCAACTCCGCCATCGAGGTCTCCGGCCCCGGAATGATCACTCCCCCGATATACGCGCCGGATTCATTCACGACATCAAATGTTGTCGCTGTCCCGAAATCGACAATGATCACCGGGCCACCGAATTTGGAGAACCCGGCAACGGCATTCGCTATCCGGTCGGCGCCTACTTGCTCCGGATGGTCTATTTCGATCTTGATGGAAAGCTGAATATGTGAGGATACCACCACCGGCACACAGCCGAAATACTTCCTGGCCATCGTCTCAAAAACCGGCGTCAAATGTGGAACGACCGAAGCGATCACTACCTTATCGATCTCCTCATTGGCGACTTTCATCCGTTCCAAAAGACCGGTACAGAAAAAACCTGCTTCATCGGTGGTCAGGGTGCGATTTGACGCGACCCGGAAATGGTCTTTCAGGGTACGTCCTTTATAGACCCCCACGACCGTGTTGGTATTGCCAATATCAATTGCCAGGAGCATGACTGGAATATACCGGAGTGGCTGGGGAAGTCAACCCCGCTGGCGCGGGCCTTTCTCTACCTGCTTAAGCCGAGTTGGCGCCGTATTGCCTCGGCCACCGTGCCCGGGTATGCGTGCTGGACCTGATGTCCGCAACCCGTCAGAAAGATTATCTCAGCATCGGCTATTTGAGCGGCCAGTCGGACTGACTGCTCCTCCGGCACGAGGACTTGGTCGGAGTCACCGACAATTACCGTCACCGGAAGCCTGATCTTTCCATAGTCAATCGACATACTTTCCAGGGCATCATTGAGGTGGGCCAGATCTTCCGAAGCGGCTCGCAGGTGACTTGGCCGGGTGGTCATACCGACGCGCGGCTCCAGATAACTGGCCGGAACCTCGCAGGGAGCAAAGGCTCGCTTCACCGTTTCCGAGGCCAGCATTCGTGAAACCGGCGTGGCAACGCTGGTAAATGTAAGTTCACCGACCAAAGGGGAGGTGATTGCGTCGCCGAAGATCTCGGACATGCGGGTAACCGGATAAGCCACCGGCGCGAGCAGAATCAGCCCACAGCAATCTTCCGGATAGGTCAACGCATAATTGAGAGAAATAGCGCCACCTAACGAATGTCCAACGATGAGCGGCCGCGTTATGCCGAGACTGTCCAGCAATGCATGGATCATGCGAGTTTGCAGCGCGATCGTGAGCGGACTGTCGGTAGCGTACTCGCTGTATCCATATCCCGGACGGTCGAGCGCAATAAACTCGCAAGTTCCGGAGAGAGAGTCGGACATAGGCGTGGTGAAATCCTGGAGCAATCCGCCCAGACCATGAATCAACACGACCGGGTCTCCGCTCCCCTGTCGGAGATAGTGCATCTGTCCCCCGTCAACCATCTGCAATTTTCCTATGGGGGGTGCACTTCGTTCGGCATCTGTCACCATCTGATCGGTCAGATAGCTGAACGCCAGATAAAGAATGACGACTGCTAATACCGGGCAGACAACCCAGGCAAGAGTCTTCCTATGAATGGACAATCTGAATTACCCCATGACCAACGGCGCTAGAGCCACGGTCAATCATGACTCAACTATATCCGGGTCCCTGTCCGCCGTAACGTTGGGCGGTCCAATAGTTGATCTTTTCGGCTGATTTGTAGGCATCCCACATCCCATAGATCCAGAGAATCGGGGTGGTGATGAAGCCGATCAACAGGAACATCAGGATGATCGACACACCGTATGCCAGCATAAAGATAATCCCCTTCCCAAGCTGGCCGTTGTAGATCTGCCCGAGCCCGGTCCAGAAGAATGAAAGCACGGCGGCCAATCCTGGGTTCTTGTAGTAAACCGGCGGCTGCGGCTGTTGCATCGCATGCTCCTTTAGGTTAGTCCTCCTAGCCCAAAGTACACTTCTTTGGCGACATTATTCAATTGTTTTTTTCTCCCATCCGCACCGCCCTCGCATGTTGAGTCTTGGAAGCGGCGGTCGCGAGACGATATATTCTGTGAGAAAATCGACTGTGGATCTGTCCAGTTACGAACAGTTTTGGTTCCCTTGTCGGAGGAGAAATATGGAGCCTGAGATCCGTCGGCTGACAATCGCCGACTATGATGAGATCGTGCGGGTTTGGTCCGATGCTGGCCTTCCCTACAAACCGGGCGGGCGCGAGCGAAAAGACATGCTGGCAAAAGAAATGACGCGCCCCTACTGCGCGTTTCTTGGCCTTGAGATCGACGGCCGTCTGCTTGGGGTGATCATCGCGAACTGGGATGGTCGCCGCGGCTGGCTGAACCGCCTGGCGATAGACCCGGATCACCGCGGTAAACGCTACGCTGGATTGTTGATCGAGGCCGCCGAGCAGTTCCTCGAAAGCCAGGGGGCGATCGTCCTGGCCGGTCTGATCGACGAAGAGAATCTTCCTTCAATGGCCGCCTTTGCTCGGGCCGGCTACTCCTGCGTGACGGAGATCCGCCTCTGGCGAAAACGAAAAAGTCCTGATGCGTGAAGACTGATCGAGTCTTCCAATATACTGGAGGTTGTCTATGAACTACCCGTTTTGGGACGTCGGCATTGGCTATGGCTGGCTGATGGCTATCATCTCAGTTTTGCATGTCTTCGTCTCACACTTTGCCATCGGCGGCGGTCTGTATCTGGTGCTCACGGAACGACTGGCGCGCAAAGCCAACGACACCGCTCGCCTGCTTTATCTTGAGAAGCTCAGCAAATTCTTTGTGTTAGTGACTCTGGTGTTCGGTGCGCTGTCCGGAGTCGGCATTTGGTTCATTATCGGCCTGCTCAACCCCGCGGCGACCGAGTTGTTGATACACAATTTCGTCTGGGGATGGGCGATCGAGTGGACATTTTTCGTCATCGAGATCGCTTCTGCCATTCTTTACTATTATGGCTGGAAAACGATGTCCGCGAAAAATCATATGATCCTCGGTTGGATCTACTTCGTTGCCGCCTGGCTCTCTTTGGTGGTGATCAATGGCATTCTCGCCTTTATGCTCACACCCGGCGATTGGCTCACTACCGGCGAGATGTGGGACGGGTTCTTTAATGCCACTTACTGGCCTTCCCTCTTCTTCCGCACCGGAGTCTGCATTCTGCTTGCGGGATTGTACACGCTGCTGGTTGCTTCGCGATTGACCAATGATGCATCCAAACAGAAACTGATACGCTACAACGCAACCTGGGGAGTTGTCGGACTTGCCGTCATGGCGCCCACCTTCTACTGGTATTGGAAAGCCATTCCGGCAGATCTGATCGCGACTGCCATGCAGACGATGGCAACACCGATCAGAGCTATCGAAACCTCCTACTGGCTGGCTGGTATTCTTGCCGCCATCCTGATCGTCTTTGGCATATTCCTCACGCGCTTTTATCATCTGGCCGTTGCTATCCTGGCAATGTTGATCGGACTGTTCGGGTTTGGCGAGTTTGAGTGGTTTCGCGAGTCCATTCGCAAACCCTGGGTCGTGAGCGGATATGTGTACGCACATGGCCTCGAAGTAGCCCATGCATCGGATTATCAGGCGGACGGTCTTCTTCCTCACATGGCGTATCGAACGGGGAATGATGGTCTGGACCTCTTCAATCGCGCCTGTCGGACTTGTCACACGATCGATGGCTACAAGCCGATGGCTCCAATATTCAACGGCACTGACCCGGCCTTCATCGCCTCCGTCGTCAGGGGTACAGACCTGCTCAAGGGAAACATGCCGAGCTGGATGGGTACGACAGAGGAGTCGGAGAAACTCGGTCTCTATATTCATTCGCAAATAGACCAACGCCCCATGAGCGAGCAGTATCGACTTGCGGATGTCGCGCTCGGCAGAAGAGTGTTTGACTCCCGCTGCGGGATCTGCCACCAGTTTGGCGGACCAAGCGACAAAACTGTCTCGCTGACCGGGCTCTCCGTCGATGATTACAACAATTTGCTGGACATGGCGGCCGATCTTGGAGAGGGAATGCCTCCTTTCACGGCAGATTCCACCGACCGAGCTGCCCTCATCCAGTTCTTCCAGACGATCGGGAAAGGAGAGACCAATGCAACTCCCGGACTATAATTTCCTTTCTGCACCGCTCTGGCTGGTGACCCTGTTGCATATCCTGACACTGACTCTTCATTTCGCCGCCATGAACTTCCTTGTCGGCGGGATCATTGTTCTCCTATGGGGGAAATTCACTGATCGATGGGAGGACCCGACCGTTCGGACATTCATCAAGTATTTCCCCACGGCAACCGCCGCAACGGTTACGTTGGGAGTTGCTCCGTTGCTGTTCGTGCAACTGGTCTATCACCGGCAGGTCTACGCGGCATCAATTGTCAGCGGATGGTTCTGGCTGATGATCACCGTCGTCCTGATGATAAGCTACTACTTCCTTTATGGAGCGTCACTGACGGAGAAGAAGGATGCTTGCACCGGGCGCAAAATGCTGATTGCCCTGGCGGGACTGATTTACATCTCCCTGGTTTACAGCTCTGTCTTCTCAATAGCAGAACGACCGGACATGATCAAGACGCTTTATGCTGAAGACCAGTCGGGGCTGTCCTGGAATAACAGTATCATGGAATATGCCCTTCGTTGGCTCCACATGATCCTTGGAGCGATCACAGTCGGCGGATTTTTCGTCGGATGGATCGGCAGAAATAATCAGCAGGCATACACGGTCGGACGCAAGTTCTTCCTGGTTGGATGGATCCTGGCCGCACTGGTGGGAACTGCCTACATCTTCACTCTTGGCGAACATATCCGTCAATTCATGCGCTCCCCGGGGATCATCGTCCTGACCATCGGTATCATTCTCTCTGCGGCGGCAGTTCACTTCTTCATGAAGAAGCGGTTCGTCGGTGCTGCGATCCTGATCTTCTCTTCCCTGCTTTTGATGGTGACAAGCCGCCACTACGTTCGTTTGGTCAAACTCGAAGGTACCCTTGACCCCACAGCCATCCCGATCCGGATGCAGTGGTCACCTTTCCTGATCTTTCTCGTTTGCTTCGTCATTGCCTTGGCAACCGTCTGGTATATGATTCGTCTCTTCCGGGCGGGCAAGAATCCGGCCACCTGAGCGGTTGATTTTCCCAAACAAAAAAGGCCGCCCGTCTGGGCGGCCTTTCGATTAAATCGGGCAGTCGACTATTCGACTGTAACAGACTTCGCCAGGTTGCGCGGTTGGTCGACCGGGCAGCCACGCAGTACCGCCATATGATACGCCAATAACTGCAACGGAATGACCGACAACAGCGGTGTCAGCATATGGTGCGTCTGCGGTACGAAAAGGACATGATCAACCTTGTCGGCGATCTCTCGATCACCTTCAGTTGCCACGGCGATCACACGACCGCGGCGCGCTTTGATCTCGGCGATATTCGACATCACCTTGTCATAAACCGGGTCTTTAAGAGCGATAACGACCACCGGCATATTCTCATCGATCAGCGCGATCGGCCCATGTTTCATTTCGGCGGCGGGGTAGCCTTCGGCGTGGATGTATGAGATCTCCTTGAGCTTGAGCGCGCCTTCGAGAGCGACTGGGAAGTTGATTCCGCGGCCGAGATAGAGGAAATTGTCGCTGCGATAATAGGTCTGAGCGATATCATGCACCGCCTGCGCATTCTTGAGGATCCGATCGATCTGATCCGGGATCTCCTGCAGGTTGGTCATCAGTTCCTGACCGGACGCCACCGACATGGAACGCATCCGTCCCAAGAGATTGGCGATCAGGGTAAGCACCATACACTGCGAGGTAAACGCCTTGGTCGAGGCAACACCGATCTCCGGCCCGGCGTGAATATAAACACCGCCATCTGATTCGCGAGCGATCGTTGAACCGACCACATTCACGATCCCCAGGGCAGTCGCGCCATGCTTTTTCCCTTCGCGCAACGCCGCGAGCGTATCAGCCGTCTCGCCCGACTGACTAACTGCCAGCAACATCGTATGTTCGTCGATGATCGGCGAACGGTAACGGAATTCCGAGGCGTACTCGACTTCAACAGGAATGCGCGCCATCTCCTCGATCAGGTACTCACCGATCAAAGCAGAATGCCAGCTTGTTCCGCAGGCGGTGATCACCACGCGCTTGATCCGGCGAAGTTCATCGTACTGCAGGTTGAGACCATTGAGCCGGGAGATTCCTTCCTCGAAATTGATGCGCCCGCGCATCGCATTCCGGAGGGTGACCGGCTGCTCATAGATCTCCTTGAGCATGAAATGATCGTACCCCTCTTTTTCGATCATGTCGAGCGACCAACTGATCTCTTCGATAGTCGGGGTTATATGGACATTCTGAATGGTCGTGATCGAGTAGCTGTTTGGCGTCACTGTCGCGATCTCGCCATCCTGCAGGTAAACCACGCGATTGGTATGTTCGAGCATGGCAGAAACATCGGAGGCGACGAAATTCTCGCCATCGCCATGTCCCAACACCAGTGGTGAACCGTTTCGCGCCGCCACGATCGTATCCGGGTGAAGCGAGGATATGACGGCAATGCCGTACGTTCCTTCGACTCGCGCCAGAGCGTCGCGAACCGCCGCGGTGAAATCACCATGGTAGTTCTGCCGGATCATATGGACCAGGATCTCAGTATCCGTCTCAGTTTTGACGACTACCCCTTTTCGAATGAGGTACTCTTTCAGGGTGCGATAGTTTTCGATAATGCCGTTATGCACCAGGGCAAACTCGCCAAAATTATCGATATGGGGGTGCGCGTTAAGCTCGTTCGGCTCGCCATGGGTCGCCCATCGAGTGTGCGCAATGCCGCGGGTACAATTGATATGCTGAAGTTCGGCATGGGTCACCGCTTCTTCGAGCATTTTGATCTTTCCGACCGCTTTGGAGACCATCAGCCCGGACTCGGTCATCAGGGCAATACCGGCTGAATCGTACCCTCTATATTCCAGGCGTTTGAGCCCGGACAGCAAAATCGGAAGACACTGCTTGCTGCCAACATACCCTACAATACCGCACATAACCTGTTTCCTGCCTTACTGTTACTTGAAGAACGCGACTACCTGCTCGGTGAGCGACTCGCTGAGCTTCCGGTCGCTGGTCTCCACTATTAATCGGTAAATCGGCTCAGTGTTTGAGGTCCGCAATTGGACCCATCCTCGGTCGAAATCAAACCGGAGACCATCGCGACGGTCCACCGTCGTCGGCCCCAGCAGCTTCTCTGCTTCCGCTTCAAATCGCTGTAGTCTGGTCGAGAAATCGCCCGGAAGTTGAGCTTTTGATTTTATAATATAATACGGCGGGAAAGTTTCCACAAGAGCACTCAGACTGCACTTTTCTTCCACCAGACAGCTCAATACCAGGGCCGCGCCCACTGAGGCATCCCGCCCGGCATGGCAGGCCGGATAGATCACCCCGCCATTCCCTTCGCCGCCGATCAGTGACTTCACCTGATGCATCATTTCTACGACATTCGCCTCGCCGACCTTAGAGTAAAAGACCTCGGCGCCGAACTTACGAGCAACCATCTCGGTCGTCTTTGAGGTCGACAGGTTAAGGACGACCTTCCCCTTTTTCGAGCGAAGTACCTGCTGGACCGCGATCGTGAGCGTCAGCTCTTCATTGATTGCCTTGCCATTTTCGTCCACCAGCACCAGCCGGTCGGCATCCGGGTCGCAGGCCATTCCAAGATCAGCCTTGGTAGCTTTGACCTTCTTCGCCAGTTCGGTCAGATGTTTCGGGATCGGCTCCGGCATATGGACAAAATCTCCATCCCCTTTGCAGTTGATCCGGATCACTTTGACGCCCAGTTTTTCGAGCAGTCGCGGGAGTGCTTCGGAACCGGCGCCATTGATGGCATCAACCACCACTTTGAATTTCCGCTTTTTGATCCCCGGCTTGTTGACAGTCTTCAGCGCCAGCACGGCCGCGATATGTTTGTCGATCCAGGTCGATTGGTGCGACACTTTACCCAATTTGCTATATGACTTGAGCGCGAATTGCTTCGACTCAAATATGCGATTCAGCTCGACATACTGCGCCGGAGTGATGAACTCACCCTGCTTATTAAAAAACTTGAGTGCGTTCCAGTCGGAAGGATTGTGCGATGCCGTCACGCAGATACCGCCTGCCGCTTTCAATCCCGTGACCGCTATCTCAACCGTTGGCGTCGGGACGATCCCAATATCGACCACATCAAGCCCGGTGGCGATCAGACCGGATATCACCGCATGCGAAACCATGTCGCCGGACACGCGACTGTCGCGTCCCAACACGATCTTTCCCTTCCCCATCAAAGTGCCAAACGCCATCGCGTACTGCGCGATCAGCATTGGCTCCAGACCATCCGTTGCCCCGATTATCCCGCGTACCCCGGAGGTCGACCTGACCAGATTGTTCGAATTCATAATCTCTATTCCCGTATAGATGAAATTGTCGTTGCAGCTTCTCCGCTCAACTGCGCGCTATTTGCCGCCGCTGAGCAGACCGATCATGGAACGATGGATACGGCCGTTAGTTGCCAATAAGTCTTCCGAGAAGATCGAGTGCGAGGATCCATCAACGCGACTCGTTTTTCCGCCCGCCTCATCAACCACCACTTTCGCGGCGGCAGTGTCCCAGGGCGCAAGTTTCAGCTCCCAAAATCCGTCGAGCCTTCCCGATGCCAGCCAGCAGAGATCGATCGCTGCCGACCCGGGCCTCCGCACCCCCTGCACCTTTTTGGCCACTCTGGCGAACAGACCAAGGTTATTCCGCTTGGCCGTCCCAATATCGTAGGCAAAACCAGTCGCCATCAGACATCGCTCCAGTCGCGATTCGCTGGTTACTCGTATCCGCTTTTTGTTCAGAAACGCCCCGCCGCCGCTCACCGCCCAGAACAGCTCATTTCGCTCCGGATCAAAGACCGCCCCTCCTGCCAAGCGACCGTCGATCTCAATACCGATCGATACGCAATAGACCGGAAAGCCATGCGCAAAATTGACCGTGCCATCCAACGGGTCGATCACCCAGCGAACTCCGGCGCTCCCGGTGCTGTTTGCCCCTTCTTCGGTCAAGATGGTATGAGTCGGAAACTTCTTGGCGATCGTTCGCGTGATCAGTCGCTCCGACTGCAGATCGACATTCGTGACCGGGTTGATTCGCCCTTTGAATTCGATACTGATACGCTGATGAAAACCGGTCTTAAGTATGCCACCAGCTTTGATCGCCAGCTCGCGCGCAAAAGCGACCAGCCTCTCTGCCTCGCGCTGCCCGACTCGACTTAACTTATCTGACACTATTTGCCTGTGCCTCGGACCCCAGGGTCTGCTTTTTGTACTGCATCTGATATAGCTTATAATAGATGCCGCGCTGTTGCATCAGTTCCGCATGTCCGCCTATCTCGCGGACCTGTCCATGGTGCAGGACGATTATCTTATCCGCCTTCTCGATAGTCGAGAGACGGTGCGCTATCACGATCGAGGTTCTATCCTTCATTAATTCATCCAGTGCCCGCTGGATCAATCGTTCCGTTTCAGTATCCACCGAACTGGTCGCTTCGTCAAGAATCAAAATCTTCGGATCAAAAGCCAGTGCTCTTGCGAACGACAGCAACTGCTTTTGTCCGGTGGACAGGGTCGCGCCACGCTCCCGAATCTCAGTTGCAAGTCCGTTCGGCAGTGCATCCATGAAGCGGCCAAACCCGACCCGCTCCAATGCCTCTTTTACCCGCGCATCCGAAATGCTCCGGTCGCGCAAACGGATATTCCCGGCGTAATCCCCGCTGAACAGGAAGACATCCTGCAACACGAGCGCCAGGTGGCTGCGCAATTCCGCGCTGGGAAGATCACGCAACTCCACTCCATCGACCTTGATCGACCCCTTCTGGTAATCGTAGAACCGATACAAGAGCGAGATGAGCGAGGTCTTCCCTGCGCCGGTCGCGCCCACGACTGCCACCTTCTGTCGCGGCTCGACGGTGAAACTAACATCCTTGAGAACCCAATCCTCTTTCTGGTAGGCAAACCAGACATTGGATATTTCTATCTTCCCACTGAATGTCTGGATATGCTTCGGCGTCGATGTCTCGATGATCGCCGGTTCGGTATCCAAGAGGGCGAATATCCGCTCCGAAGACGCCATGGAGGATTGCAGGATGTTGTACTTTTCCGCAAGGTCCGCGATAGGGCGGTAGAATCGCTGTACCAGCGAAATGAACGCAACCAGCTCACCGAATGTCAGTGTGCTGTCCTGCAGGCGGAATCCGCCATAGTAAAGCAAGAGTGCAAGAGACAGCGAACCGATTATTTCTACCGCCGGGAAGAAAACCGCATAATAAAGCACGGACCGGAAATGGTATGTCTGAAGTTCCTTGTTGATCGAATCGAACTTCTTCCCGACCCGTTCTTCCTGGTTGAACAACTGGACAATTTTGATGCCGGTGACATGCTCCTGCACGAATGCGTTCAATCGGGCGAGTGCAGTGCGCACCTGGCGATAGACATTCCGCACCCGTGAACGGAAGAGCGCTGTCGCGCCTATCAGGATCGGTAGCACCGTAAAGGTGATCAGCGCCAATTCCCAGTTGTAATAAAGCAGGGCGCAAACAATAAAGAGCAGCGTAAAGATATCGCCGATCATCGTCACCACGCCCGAAGAGAACAATTCGTTCAGGACATTGACATCATTGGTGACGCGGGTCAACAATCGTCCGACCGGATTTCTGTCGAAATATCCCAGGTGGAGCCGCTGCAGGTGGCGGAAGATCTCCATACGGATATCATACTGCACCTTCTGCCCCAGCCACATCGTGACAAAGGTCTCGCCGTAGCTGGCGACCAGAGCCAGCGCCATCACGCCGAAATAAAGCAGGATGACCAGCCCGAAACCGTCGGCAATACCGGTCGTGATATAGTCATCGATCGCATGTTGTGTTATGAATGCGAGCGAGATCTGCGCCAGCGACCCAATCAGCAACATCGTGATCGCGACCACCACCCACTTCTTATATGGAGCGAGGTAGTGAAGCAATCGCTTCATCAACCGGGCATCGTACGCCTTACCCAGCGCCTCTTCTTCGTGTATTCCGTTCGGCTGGCTCACAGTTTCTCTATCTCCTCGGCCAGCAACTGGGCGCGATACAATTCGGCATACAGGCCGTTCTGTGCGATCAGTTCGTGATGGTTCCCCTGCTCGGCGATCTTGCCATCCACCAAATAAATGATGAGGTCGGCCTCTTTGACCGAGGACACTCGATGCGAGATGATGAAGGTCGTCCTGTGTCGAAGTGCCGCATGCATCCGTTCGTTGATCTGGTCCTCGGTTTCGGTATCGACCGCGGAGGTTGCATCATCGAGTACCACCACCGCCGGATCGGGCAACAAGGCGCGGCCGATAGCCGTCCGCTGCTTCTGCCCTCCTGAGAGAGTGATGCCGCGTTCGCCGACGACCGTATTATATCCCTCAGGAAACTGCTCAATATCTTTGGTTAAGGCCGAAACTTCGGCAACCTCGCGAACCCGTTCCTCAGCGGCGTCGGAGTCGCCGAACCGAAGATTATCCCGGAGCGAATCAGAGAAGAGGAACGGCTCCTGTGTGGCAAATCCGATCTGCTTGCGCAGCGATGCGAGATCCCAATCGTTCAGGTCAACCCCGTCGATGAACAACATCCCGCGCTTCACCGGGTAGAGTCTTGGCAACAACGAAACCAGAGTCGTTTTGCCGGAGCCGACCGAGCCGACCAGACCGACCGTCATGCCGGACTTCACCTTGAGCGAAATTCCATTAAGAATCGGCAACCCGTCATAGGCAAAGATCAGATTACGGAACTCAATCTCCCCCTTCATCTCGGCGACATGCATCTGCTCGCGGTCATTCTTGACCACGGATTTGGTATTCAGGACATCGTTGATTCGGTCGAGCGAGGCTGTTCCGCGCTGATATAATGATACCACCCATCCGCCGGCCATGATCGGCCAAAAGAGCATGGTGAGATAGGCGAAAAACGCTACGATTGTCCCGAGAGGAATACGACCCTCTATCACATCCAATCCGCCAAAATAGAGGACAGCGAGATTCAACAGTGATGCGACAAAGATCAGCAACGGGAACATGATCCCGTAGAGCTTGGCCATATCCATATTCAGCTTCACGTACTGCTGGCTGATCTTGCCAAAATGCTCAATTTCCGCTTCTTCCTGACGGTACGCCTTGACCACGCGAATTCCCGCCAGGTTCTCCTGAGCCGCGGCAGTCAGAATCGAAAAGTGTTCCTGGATCTTGGAATACTTCTTATGCACCAGATTTCCCAGGCGGTTGACCAGGAATGGCAAAAGTACCGCAGGCATCAGCGCATACAGGGTCAATTTTGGGGAAAGGAAGATCATGAAACTGAGCGCGACCGCGATCGTGACGATCGAGTTGGCGATCTGCATGATCCCCGGCCCGATCATCATTCGGACCGCCTCGAGATCATTCGTCATTTTGGCCATGATATCGCCGGTCCGGTTCCGGTCGTAAAATGCCGGCGACAGCGTCAGCAGATGACTGAAGAGTTCATCGCGAAGATCATACTCCAGTTTGCGGGACATCCAGATGATCGTGCGGCGCATAAAAAAGCGGAAAATGCCGGCCACGGTTGAGAGTCCGAGCATCAGGAGAACGTACCAAAGCACCGTCTCCTGCGGCTCAGCATTCTCCAGAGCGTCAAAGATCAGCTTGAGAACATAGGGGTTGATCAGCAGCAGACCGTTGGCAAACAGCACAGCGATCGCGCCGAAGAACAGGTATCCCCGGTACCCCTTAAGATATTTTGCGAGAACGGCGAAGCGGGATGGTGTGGATTGCAACTGAGCCTCTGGCATAGATATACGTCGTCAAACCCTTCTGTAAAATACGTATAACACAACCGAGGCCTAATAGTTCAGGATATTAGCCAATAAGTGAATCGCTTCAATATTCAGTTGACCCACCATTTCGAGTAGCGGCAAGCCGCAGTAGATCACCTGTCCATCCCCCAATCGGGAGACCGACAGAAGCGAGGCGCCTGATGGCGTTACGAAAATATTCTCAGCCGGTGTCACCACCGCCGCACTAAGCATCTGCTTGCGTTCCAGTTGATCTAATAACCCGCGGTCGGAGATCGCGTACGGTTTGGACAACATGTTGGCGCCAGGGATCCGATTCAGAATATCCCGCCCACTCAACTTCTCGCTCGCCGGCACAAATCCAACCGGCAACGCTGATTCGGGCCAGTCGGTCGGCTGACCGAGGATTATCAACGATCCGCCATGGCGCACGAAGTCTGTCAGACGGTCCCGCATATTCCGCAATGACGGATAATCTCGCGATGATCCCGAGCCGACCACGATCACGTTGTACATGTCGAGATCGGAAGCCGCCAACGAACGATCGGTGATGGGCTGGAAACCGGCGCCGGTCATCCGCAGAATATCCTCGAGCAGACCGGTAGTGTCCGGCAGGAATCCGATCTTGATCTTATCATCGATCTCGCAGGAAGCGATCCGGATGTGTGCGGTATCAGTAGCCACCACTTTGTTATTGGCATGCAGCGACAGTGTCACCGACTGTGTCCCCAATTCGAACAGGTTCGAGATAGTGAAGGGGATCCGCACGACCTCAGACAGCTCCCCCTTGAGCATCTGACGTTCCGTCAAATAGGCGCCGGCAAACATACCGCGCGGTGTTTCGAGCTGCAGTCTGACCGCTCCATAGAAGTGCGGTGGTTTGGTGATCAGCGCTTTCCACGTGCGTGAATCCACTACCTTGTCGACATTCAGTGCCGGAACCGGCGGTATGAACAAAAACGACGGAAGGAAAGAAACATCCAGATCCGGTGCCTCCCAGATCGGCACCGAGGATGATACCGCAAACGGCATCTTCCCATACGCCAGCGAGGCCGAGAAAAGGAGCGACTCCGGCTGCTGCGCTTCCAGCTTCTCCCGGTCAACCTCCACAAGATATTCCCGCACGAAAGTCTGGTGCGGCTGGACTTTCTTGGATTCACCGTCCAGAATCACCACCGTGCTGTCCCAATAGGGCTCGAAGCGAAGTTCATTCAATTCGATCTCGGTTGGACCATCGGAGGCGAGCGTGGCAATGAATTTCACTCGCGGACCATCGGGAGATTCACGCACGACGATCCTCCCCTCCCAGCGCAATCCGATCTCATCTAACGCCAATTCCTGCAATTTGCCGACCTGATCATCAAGATACTCAGCAAATCCAGCAGTCTCCTGCAAACGCGCTTCCGATTTGGCCTGTTGCTGGAAAGTGCGGAGTTCCTGCAGGCCGGTGAGCATATGCTCTGCCCGCTTTTTGCCGTACGACCCGGTGGAGAGACTGATCATCGAAAAGTAAGTCTTGATCCGTTTGCTCAGAGATTCTTTGATCGCTCCGTCGGACAGTCTTCGGCCCACGATACTCCCCAATCGGTTGGTCCCAAGACCGGAGAGAAAATCCCCTTTCGCCGCACCGGCGTCCAGACGGTTCGCCAGCAGTTCATAATGCAGCAACGCTTCACTGCCAGACTGCTTGAAATCAAATCCCGGATAGAGTGTCGGTATCTCCTGCACCATGCGGTCCCGATACCGGTTGGCCAGTTCTCGCGCATTGATACTGACCCCCATCGACCGACCGAGCGAATCAACCTCACGATAGATCTTGCTGATATTGAATAGTCTCACGCTGTCGTATGGCGCCTGGATCAGTTGCACCGCCAGTGACTCCGCCTGCTTGTTGGCTGAGAGATCGCCGATCAATATGATGTCTGGGTAGCGATAGGCCGACAGATCGAAAAGGATCGAATCTACGTACTGTCCAGAGTCCGGCAGAGAGTAGGTATGCAAGTAGAGCTGTCGGTCATCGAGGCCGGACTGGCGGGCCAAGAAGATATCCCCGGGGCGAACTGTCACCAGATCGATCCGCGCTCCATACCAGTCATTCAGGTAATACAGACTGGCCCAGTCGATCGACTGCGGATCATCGTACAGATAGAGCACGCGAAGATCAGATAGTGCGATCCTCGTGTCGACCTCATTCCCGGCCATGGCCGAGGTTGCTAACAGGAGAAGTATGCCAAGCAGGCAGTGCCGGAATGGCCCGCCAAAACGACTGTGCGTGCTGATTCGTCCCATAGGGAAAATATAGGACTATGCTCAACGAGAAGTCAAAATTGAAAAACTACGGTTATTCGAGGATATCCTCATCCTCGGCCCGCCAGGCAGGGTCGACTATACAGAGAAAAACCAGGTCGGTATGGCCAATATTGGTGATAGACTGGGTCGCGTGCGGGGGGATCTCAATGGCATCACCGACGGTAACATCGGCGGATTCGCTGTCGATCGCCATTCTCCCCTCGCCTGCCAGGATGTAGTAGACCTCGCTGGTGGCAAGGCGGTGTTTGAAGGTCGTCTCCCCCGGCTTGACGGTCGCATGGGCGAGAGAGTAGCGACCATCGAATGGGTACCCCTTGTCCGGATGCAGCAGCTCCCGGAGTCGGGTGTTGTCCCCGGCGATGATCTCGGGGCAATTGGTCAGTCGTCGAATTCTCATACGCAGAAAAAAGCCCCGCATGAGCGGGGCTCTCTATCTTCAGATCACCTGATTCTCTCTGAGCTTCTTGAACAGATTCTCCGCGATCTCTTCCGGAGTCGCGCCAGTGATCATCTCGCCCTTCGCCCGCGGCGGAGGTGGAGACACCTTGACCGTCTTCGTACCGGACTTCGCGCCGATACCGTCGCCGGAAAGCCCGAGCTCTGCAGCCGACCACTTGATGATCGTTTTCTTCTTGGCGGCCATCTTACCTTTGAGCGACGGAAGACGCGGTTCGTTGATCTCTTTCACCACCGACACCACCGCCGGAAGAGCCAGTTCAACGACATCGTATCCTTCTTCAGTCGTACGGAAGACCGTGACTTTATCTGCGGCAACCGCTTCGAACTTTTTCACGAACATCGCCTGGGGCAGATCAAGATTGGCAGCGACTGCCGCGGGGACCTGCGATGAATCAGAATCAACCGCCTGTTTCCCGGCAAGAATCAGATCAAACGAACCGAGCTTTTTCAACCCGGCGGCGAGGATCTTGGCGATCGCCTGCTGGTCGGAGCCCGTAAACAGGTCATCCGCCAGAAGGTAGGCATCATCGGCGCCCAGGGCGAGACAGTCACGCAAGGCGGATTCAGCGCGATCGGTGCCCACGGTTATCACGACGCACGTGCCGCCATGCTTTTCTTTTATTCTCAGTCCTTCTTCGAGCGCATATTCATCAAACGGATTCACAATGCCGGGTCCCTGCGGGAGCACCACTTGATTGGCCGCCTCATCAACTTTGATCAGCGCGATCTCGGGAACCTGTTTGACCAGAACGACGATATTCATCTTCTCAACCTTTCGCCAATAACGAATGAGCCGCCAATATCAGAAATAGAGATTGAATTGTCAAGGGATTGCTCTGGAATTGAATTGAGATAACGGGAAGACAGCCAACAGATTACCGGCACGGCCGGGTTACTTCTCCAGCGTTTCGAGCGCCTGGCTGGCAGCTTTTTGCTCTGCCTCTTTTTTGGAGGACCCCACCCCTTCGCCTACCTTTTGTCCACCGATCGTAACGATCACATGGAAGGTCTTCTCGTGATCCGGTCCCTCCTCAGAAACGACATCATAACGCGGTACCCCTTCCCCTTTCGCCTGAATCAATTCGAGCAAATCCCCCTTATAATTCCGCTGAGAAGTGTCGGTCAGGATCTTCTCGCGACGCGTGTAGATGGAACGGAGCACGATATCGCGTGCGGCATCAATGCCGCCATCCAGATAGACCGCGCCGATCACCGCTTCAAAGGCGTCGGAGATGATCGAGGCGCGCTCTCGTCCGCCGGCCCTGTCTTCTTCCGCCGATAAGCGGATGAACTTATTCAAGCCGATCTCTTTCCCCAGTTGGCAAAGGGTCGTTTCGTTGACCAGCATCGCTTTGGTCTTGGTGAGATTCCCCTCGGATTCGCCGGGGTTATCTTTGAAGAGTTGGTCCGAGATGATCAGGCCGAGGACGGAGTCGCCGAGGAATTCGAGTCGTTCATTGGATTGCTGATCGTGATTGGTGGAGCGGGCATAAGAGCGGTGGGTCAGGCCGAGCAAAAGCAATTGTTTATCGCGGAACTGGTATCCCAACAACTGCTGAACCCCCTCTAACCGAGGGTCCTCAGGTGGAATTTCGGTTGCTCTGAAGAACCGACTGACTCTGTCCCACAAACCCATTTAGACAGTACCGTTCAATTTTCCTGCGACTAAAGAAACGTTATGGCCGCCAAACCCGAATGAGTTGCTGACAGCGTAGGTGACATCCCATTTCCGTTTCTGATTCGGCACATAATCAAGATCGCACTCCGGATCAGGATCATCGAGATTGATCGTTGGATGAACCCAGCCGGTCTCGATCGACTTCAGGCAGGCGACCAGTTCGATCGCTCCTGCGGCACCGAGCAGATGGCCCGCCAGTGACTTGGTGGAGTTGCACGGCGTTTTGTGTGCATGTTCACCCAGTACCGTTTTGATCGCGCGCGTTTCAGCGATATCGCCAAGGTCGGTCGCGGTTCCGTGCGTATTGATGTAGTTGATCTGCTCGGGTTTCAACCCGGCATCGCGGATCGCGAGCTTCATCGCACGGGCCGCCCCCTCGCCATCCGGGTGAGGTGCGGTCATATGGTATGCATCGGCGGTCATCCCAGCTCCCAGGATCTCACCGTAGATGCGCGCTCCGCGTTTCTGAGCGTGTTCGAGCGATTCAATGACGAGAAGCGCCGAACCTTCACCCATGACAAAACCGTCCCGTCCTTTGTCGAACGGACGCGAGGCCTTTTCCGGCTCTTCATTTCGGGTCGACATCGCCCGCGCCTGGCAGAAACCGGCCATCGAGGTCGGCGTGATCGTCGCTTCGGCTCCCCCTGCGATCATCACATCCGCTTCGCCACGTTGCACGATGCGGAACGCATCGGCAATCGCGTGTGCCGAGGATGCGCAGGCAGAGACGGTCGCGTAGTTCGGGCCTTTGAAGCCAAACCGCATCGACACCATGCCTGCGCACATATCAATGATCATCATCGGAATGAAGAACGGCGACACACGACCCGGACCCGAGGTCACCAGGGTCGAATGCTGCTGCTCAAACGTCGTGATCCCGCCGATTCCCGACCCGATCACCACTCCCGCGCGCTCCAGGTCGATCGACGCAACGTCGAGTCCGGAATCCCGCATCGCCAGTTCACTCGCCACCAGCGCATACTGCTCGGCGAGATCCATGCGGCGGAGTTCCTTCTTGTCGATGAAAGCGGCCGGATCGAAATTCTTCACTTCTCCGGCAATTTTCGTGGTGTAATTGGCGGTGTCGAAACGCGTCACCAGTCCGACGCCGGACTTGCCGGCCAGCATATTCTCCCAGGCTTCTTCGATCGAATTGCCAATTGGAGAAACAACTCCCAGACCAGTGACAACAGCGCGTACTTTCATTGCTCTCTACTTCCGATGAGGTTCAACCAAACCTGCTCAGGCAGGCTTGGCGTTGGTCTTGATGTAGGTGATGGCATCGCCGACCGAAGTGATCTTCTCAGCATCCTCGTCCGGGATCTCGAGAGAGAATTCCTCTTCGAGCGCCATGACCAGTTCGACGGTGTCAAGAGAATCGGCACCCAGGTCCTCAACGAACTTGGCGCTTTCCGTGACCTGTCCGGCTTCGACGCCGAGTTGCTCAACGATGATCTCTTTGACTCTTTCTTCCACTGACATGACTGATCTCCTTACTATGGTTGTCCAATTCTTAAATTACACGGTCAAGCCGCCATCGACCGTCAGTACCTGCCCCGTAATGTATGATGCATTATCGGAGGCGAGGAAAAGGACGGCGGCGGCTACATCATCAGGAGTGCCGGATCGCGGGATCAGCACATTATCCAGAAACGCCTGTCGCGCGGCGGCAGGCAGATTGTGAGTCATTTCGGTCTCAATGAACCCGGGAGCAACCGCGTTAACGGTGATCCCCCGCGTGCAGAGTTCTTTCGCCGACGATTTCGTCAGACCGATCAATCCAGCCTTGGAGGCCGAGTAATTCGCCTGACCGGCATTACCGGAGATGCCGACGATCGAACTGATATTTACGATACGGCCGGAGCGCTGTTTCATCATGATGCGCGCGACCGCTTTGGTGACAAGAAACGCCCCTTTCAGATTGATGTCAAGGACCATGTCCCAGTCCTTTTCATCCATCCGGATCATCAGCGTATCACGGGTTACCCCCGCGTTATTCACGACAATGTCGACCCGTCCAAACCGGTCGAGCGTCGCCTGAAAAAGCGCGTCGATATCATCCGACTTGGTCACATTTGCTCTCACGCCGATCGCGTTTGGCGATATTTCTTTCGCCACCTGTTCGCACAGTGCCTGATCGAGGTCGGTGATAACCACATTGGCGCCGAGTTTGGCGAACGCTTCCGCCAGCGAACGACCGATGCCGCGCGCCGAACCAGTGATCACAACTACCTTGTTGCTAAAATCCAGCATCAATTCCCTTCTAGGCGCTGACGGTTGAGATCGCTTTGATATCGTTTAACGTATCGAGATTGAGCGTCTGCTCGAGCTGCATCTCGCGCTTGGCCATTCCGGTCAAAACTTTGCCGGGACCAACTTCGATCACTCTGGTCACTCCTTGGCCGGCGAGGTAACTCATCGTCTGAGCCCAACGCACAGGAGCGGTCACTTGTTCCACCAACAGCTTTTTGATCTCATCGCCGGTCGCGGCCGGCTGGGCAGTTACGTTCGCCACCACTTTCTGCCGTGAGGGGAGGATCACCATATCAGCGAGATACGCCTGCAATCCATCGCGAGCGGAGGCCATCAGAGGCGAGTGGAATGCGCCGCCAACCTCGAGCATGATCGCGCGCTTGGCGCCTGCCGCCTTGGCCAGTTCGCATGCTTTCTGTACCGCGGCAATATGACCGGAGATAACTGTCTGATTATTCGAATTGTAGTTCGCGGGGACCACTGTGCCTGCATCCGACGCATCGGCACAGACTTTTTCCAGCGCGGCATCATCCAGCCCCATGATCGCTGCCATTGTGCCGGGATTCTTGACACAGGCTTCTTCCATTAATGCCGCCCGACGGACCACCGCCGCGATAGCATCGGTGAAGCGCAGTACTCCGGCCGCCGCCAACGCGGCATATTCGCCGAGTGAATGTCCCGCCGCAAAATGAAACTGCGGCAATTCATTCTGCAGGACGGTCAACACCGCCAATGAATGCAGCATGATCGCCGGTTGGGTGAACTTGGTCTTCTTCAGTTCTTCCGCCGGACCTTCAAAGGAGAGATGAGCAATATCGGCTGACAGTTGGTCAGCGGCAAACTCATACAGCCGTCGAACATCGGCAGAATGCTCATATAGATCTTTCCCCATCCCCACGTATTGCGAGGCCTGGCCGGGAAAGAATAGTGCAGTTTTGCTCATGCTGTTTACCACCTCACCAGGGCCGAGCCCCAGATCATCCCGCCGCCAAATGCCACCATCAATACCAGGTCGCCAGACTTGATCCGTCCGGAGCGGTTCGCTTCATCCAGAGCCAGCGGCACTGATGCCGACGACGTGTTGCCGTACTTCTCAATATTGATGAATACTTTTTCCGGATTCAGATTGAGTCGCTTCATCAACGATTCAATGATCCGCATGTTCGCCTGATGCGGAATGAACAGCGAAACATCTTCCGGTTTATACCCGGCATCCTCGATCACCTTAACCGCGGCCCGTCCCATCTCTTTGACCGCGACTTTAAAAACATCGGTGCCGCTCATGTATATCTTATCACTGCCGTCAAAAGCGAAGTCGGGCGTGTATGGAAACTTGTTCCCTCCGACTTTGGAGCAGAGCCAATCACGCATCCGGCCGTCGGACTTCATGAAGCTGGCAAGGATACCGGTTCCATCGGTGGAAGGCTCCACGACCACTGCTCCGGCAGCGTCACCGAACAACACACAGGTGGTGCGGTCATTCCAGTTAGTGAAAGATGACAGTTTCTCTGAGCCAATGACCACTATCTTTTTATGCATTCCGGATTCGATGAATCCTCGGGCGATAGTCAGGCCGTTGATGAATCCAGTGCATGCGGCCACGATATCAAAGGCGACCGCATTGACCAGTCCGAGCTTTTCTTGAATAAGACAACCATTGGATGGCAGCGTGTAGTCAGGTGTGACTGTCGCATCAATGATCATTTCGACATCTTCCGGAGCGCAATTGGCCATAGCCATGGCGTTACGCGCGGCCTCGGTGGCCATATCGGCGCAGCTGATGGTTTCATCGGCAATACGTCGCTCGCGAATCCCGGTACGTTCGAGGATCCACTGATCGGAGGTATCGACTATCTTCTCGAGATCAGCGTTGGTCATCCGCCGAGGCGGTGTAAATGATCCCGTTCCCGTGATCTTCGCGCTTATCTTTTGAGCCATTGTTTTTACCGAAGTGGTTGGTTATCAGCTCGTCATGGATACGCTGCTTGATCTTTTTGGCGTGCATTTCAAATGCTATTTTAACCGCGTTGAATATCGCGCGGGCGTTTGACGATCCATGACAAATTATGACGATCCCGTTGACACCCAGCAGCGGCGCGCCACCCGCCTCTGCGTAGTCGAATGAATTCTTGATCCGGCGGAGAAATGGCGCCATCAACACGACGCCTATCCGCGAAAAGATATTGGTCTGTATCTGGCGACGGACAGCCTTCATGAGAAATGGCTGCACTGATTCGCCGAACTTGAGCAGGACATTGCCGGTGAAGCCATCCGTGACCGCAACATCGACCGTCCCATTCATCACATCGCGCCCTTCGATATTCCCGACGAAATTCACCGTCTCGCTCTTGAGCAACTGTTGCTGGGCCGCGAAGATCAGTTCATTCCCCTTGGAACGCTCTTCGCCGATCGACATCAGCCCGACTCGCGGCGCTTCGATATTGAAGAGAATCGATGAATAGACCGACCCCATGACGGCAAACTGGGCAAGGTGGTGCGGTTTGCATTCGGCATTGGCGCCGACATCAAGTACCACACACGGACGGCTGGAACTGCTGGGGAAAACGGCGGTGATCGCCGGTCGACTGACCCCTTCGATACGTCCGAGGGTCAGCAATGAGGTCGCCATAACGGCGCCGGTGTTGCCGGGTGAAACGAACGCGTCCGCCAGGCCCCGCTTGTGCGCCTGGAGTCCGACCGCAATGGAACTATCCCGCATTTTGACACCGTCGGTCGCCGCCATCAACATGGTGACTTCCGACTCGGCATGATGAACGGAGACGTTTTTCGGCAGATCCCGGACATGGTCAAGGATCTTCTTGATCTGTTCCTGGCGACCGACAAACAGAACGTGAATAGCGTCGCCGAGGCGGCGAGCTGCTTCCAGCCCCCCCTCTATGATCGCCTGCGGGCCACCATCGGCCCCCATAACGTCAAGTGCGACCGTGCAAGTCTCACGTGTGCTCATCAAATAGACAATCCCTTGCTCGTACGTTTCAGTGAGGGGCTGTTAGTTATACGTCGCGTCCGGCGATAACTTGCACGCCATCATAATATCCGCAATGCGGACAGATGTGGTGCGGCAAGCGCGCCTGGTGACAATGCTCGCACGGGATCACATTCGGGACATCGAGCTTCCATCCGGTCCGGCGCTTGCGCCCACGGGTGCGAGAATGTCGTCGTTTTGGCAGAGGCATGACGGCTCTTCCTTCCTATCTCTCAGTTGTTGTTACCCAGCAGTTTCCGCAACCCTTCCCAGCGGGAATCCGACGCCTCGTGCGAACAGGCACACGTCGTTTCATTCCAATTGGTCCCGCAGGTCGGGCAAAGTCCACGACAATCCTCCTGACAGAGCGGTTTCAGTCCGACTGCCAAGACCAGGGCCTGTCGGACCTGATCGGTCACGTCAACCCGCAGGTCATTGCCGTGATAGTATACGTACTCCTCATCATCCGCGTCCACACGCTCTTCCCCTGGAAGAACCGCATCGGAGCGAATGATGAAGTCGAAGTCACCTTCTAATTCAGTAACAAACTCCCGGGCGCACCGTGCACAATACAAGACGACTTCGGCTCGCGCACTCCCGGTGCAGAAGATGTCGAATTCGGTCTTCTGCAGGCTCAACTTGGCCTGAACCCAATTGACCTGAACCACTTCGTCGCCGAAGGGAACGATCTCGCTGGGCGATGCTTCCAGGATTGTGGTTGCAGGGAATCGTTCGAATTCCCGTAAATCTACAATCATAGTCTCACAGAATATCGACTTTGCGGGGGAAAGTCAAGCCCAAAAGGACAGGGCAACTCTTTGCCTTTAAGGCGGTTAGCCTTATTCGACCGAGCTCGCCCTCGGATTTTGCCCGAGACTGCTCTTTTTCGGCCCCTCGCCGATCCTCTCATAACAGAATTGGGCGCCGGAAAGCGCCCAATCATCTCTCTTCCCTTTTATACACCAACCGGTTCAGCGGTGGGTCTCTTTGTATATCCGAATCCGGTTAGTCGCACGCTCCATCGCGGCACGAATCGACGGGAGATCGATCTCGGTCTCCCCCTTCTCCGCGGAGATCAAGCGCGCCTTGTTCCGCTCATATGCTGCACGGGCTCGCTCGATATCGATCTGATTGCAGTCCTCGATCGCATCGGCAAGAATGGTCGCACGGTTGTGGGAGACCTCCAGAAATCCGTTGGAGACCGCCAGAACATGAACGGCATCGTTATTATCCCGAAATTCGATCTTCCCCGGTTTCAGCGCCGTAATCAGCGGCGCATGATGCGACAGCACTCCAAGGTAGCCATCCGAACCGGGAGCCGTCAGACTTTTGACGTCTCCCTCGTATTCGATCTGCTCCGGTGTGACAATGGATAGACGGAACATGCTTACTTCTTGCTCTTTTCGTAGCTTTCCAGCACTTCGTCGATCCCACCGACCATAAAGAAGAACTGCTCGGGGATATGATCGAGCTTGCCGGAGATCAGTTCATCGAATCCGCGGATCGTATCCTGCGCCTTAACATATTTGCCAGCCTTGCCGGTGAAGACTTCGGCCACAAAGAACGGCTGCGACAGGAAGCGCTGGATCTTGCGCGCCCGCTGTACGGTCTGTTTATCATCCTCGGACAATTCATCGATACCGAGAATGGCGATGATATCCTGGAGATCTTTGTAGCGCTGGAGAATCCGCTGCACGCCGCGAGCCACACGATAGTGATCATGTCCCACGATAAGCGGATCGAGAATTCGCGAGGTTGAGTCGAGCGGATCGACCGCCGGATAAATTCCCAACTCGGCGATCTGACGCGACAACACGGTGGTGGCGTCAAGGTGCGCAAAGGTGGTGGCCGGGGCCGGATCGGTCAAGTCGTCGGCCGGCACGTAAATCGCTTGCACCGAAGTGATCGAACCGGATTTGGTCGAGGTAATACGCTCCTGCAGCGCGCCCATTTCAGTACCGAGTGTCGGCTGATAACCCACCGCCGACGGCATACGGCCGAGAAGCGCGGACACTTCCGAACCAGCCTGGACGAAACGGAAAATATTGTCAATGAACAGGAGAACATCCTGTCCTTCTTCGTCACGGAAATACTCAGCCATAGTCAGACCGGTCAACGCCACACGGAGACGGGCACCCGGCGGCTCGTTCATCTGTCCAAAGACCAGAGCGGTCTTGGCAAGCACGCCCGAATCGGTCATTTCATGATAGAGGTCGTTTCCTTCGCGGGTACGTTCACCGACGCCGCAGAAAACGGAGTAGCCGCCATGTTCAGTCGCGATGTTATGGATCAGCTCCTGAATAACGACAGTCTTGCCGACACCGGCGCCACCGAAGAGTCCAACCTTGCCGCCTTTGGCGTACGGTTCGAGCAGGTCAATGACCTTGATCCCGGTTTCGAACATCTCGACCGAAGTAACCTGTTCATCGAAAGCCGGCGCCATGCGATGGATCGGCAGACGTTTGGTATTGGCCGGGAGCGGAGTTTTGTGATCGATCGGATCACCAAGCAGATTGAACAAACGTCCAAGCGAGGATTCACCGACCGGCACCGAGATCGGCGCGCCGGTATCGACAACCTTCATGCCGCGCACCAGACCATCGGTCGACGCGAGCGCGACGCACCGGACGATATTATCGCCGACATGGATCGCGACTTCGACCGTCAACTCTTCCTTGGTCGTTTCATTCTTGATTTTGAGGGCATTCAGGATGTTCGGCAGTGACTCCGAGGGGAACTCGCAGTCGACCGTCGGTCCAATCACCTGAACTACCTTTCCGATATTCTCAGCCATTCGGTCACTCCAGAGGTATGTTCAAAAACTATTCTCTAACCTTTAAGCGCTTCGGCGCCGGAGACTACTTCGAGCAGTTCCTTCGTGATCTGCGCCTGCCGTGCTTTGTTGTAATCGAGCGTCAGCGAATTGATCATCTCGCCGGCATTTTTGGTCGCCGCTCCCATGGCGATCATTCGGCTGCCATGTTCGGAAGCAAATGACTCGGTCAGGGTTGTCACCATTTTAGTGGTGGCATAGCCGGGCATCAGTGCGGCATAGATCTCTTCTGGCGACGGTTCAAAGATATATTCGCTTCCGCCGGTCCTGTCGTCCACTTGCGGGCGCGACACCGGCAGATACTGTTCGGTCACGATCTGATAACGGACCATCGACAAAAAGCGCGTGTAGATCAGGACGATCCGGTCGGTCTGACCGGCAACAAATCGTTCAGTCAAAAGCGAGGTGATCTGGCGTGCTTTGTCGTAATTGAGGACACCGGCCCAGTCGCCAAAGAACTGCAGGATCGGCCAACGACGGCGCTTGTAATAATCATTGCCGCGCTTGCCGATCGTAACGATCTCAACATCGCCTTCGTGCTTTCCAAGCCACTGATCAGCCTTGCGGATAACATTCGCATTAAACGAACCAGCCAGGCCACGATCCGATGTTACGACTACCAGAGTGGTTTTCTTAACCGGTCGCTCCTCGAAATAGGGATGAGAGATCTCACCCGTCGCCCCGGCGGCAAGATGCGACAGCATCTCATCCATCTTATGGGCATACGGCTTCGCCTGCTCCACCCGCTGCTGGGCGCGTCGAAGTTTCGCCGCCGCCACCATCTCCATTGCTTTGGTGATGCGTCGCGTCGAGCGGACGGTCCGGATACGTTTCTTAACTGCGCGTAATGTTGCCATGCGTCAGACTCGTATCCTTACGCTTTGAACTGCGCCTTAAATTTCGTTACGGCATCCTTCAATTTCGCCTCGGTCGCCTCGGAGATGATCTTCTCCTTGGTCAGGGTCGGCTCGATATCCGGATAATTCTTATCACAGAATGCGAAAAATTCTGATTCAAACTTCAAAATGGCAGCGGTTGACAGATCGTCCAAATGACCGCGTGCGCCTGCCCAGATGATCATCACCTGCTTGGCCGCGTGCATCGGGACATACTGACCCTGTTTCAGCAGCTCCACCATTTTTCACCACGGTTCAACTGCTTGCGGGTCCCTTCGTCGAGATCGGAGCCGAACTGCGTGAACGCCGCCAGTTCGCGGAACTGGGCAAGGTCGAGCTTGAGTGAACCAGCCACCTGCTTCATCATCTTGGTCTGCGCATTACCGCCGACTCGCGACACGGAGATACCGACGTTAATTGCCGGACGAACGCCCGAGTAGAACAGTTCTGCCTCGAGGAAGATCTGGCCGTCGGTGATCGAGATCACGTTGGTCGGAATGTAGGCGGAAACGTCGCCGGCCTGCGTTTCGATGATCGGGAGCGCGGTCAATGAGCCGCCGCCCAGTTCATCGGAGAGCTTGGCCGACCGTTCCAGCAAACGGGAGTGACAGTAGAAAATGTCACCGGGGTATGCTTCGCGGCCCGGCGGGCGGCGGAGCAAAAGCGATAGCTGACGATACGCCTGCGCCTGCTTGGAAAGATCGTCGTAGACGCAGAGCACATGCTTGCCGTTGTACATGAATTCTTCGCCCATCGCGCAACCGGCGTAGGGGGCGATATATTGAAGCGGCGCCGGGTCGGTGGCGGTGGCGCTGACGACGATGGTATACTCCATCGCGCCATGCTTGCGCAGGATCTCCACTACCTGGGCGATAGTCGACTGCTTCTGGCCAACCGCGACATAAACGCAGATGACATTCTGACCGCGCTGGTTGATGATGGTGTCGATCGCGACGGCGGTTTTGCCGGTCTGACGATCGCCAATGATCAATTCGCGCTGGCCACGACCGATCGGGATCATCGAGTCAATCGCCTTGAGTCCGGTCTGGAGCGGTTCTTTTACGCCCTGGCGTTCGATCACGGACGGTGCGCGCCCTTCAATAATGCGCATCTTGTCGGTGACGATCGGGCCCTTGCCGTCGAGTGGCTGACCAAGCGGATTGACCACGCGGCCGATCAGCGCATCGCCGACCGGAACCGACGCAACGCGACCAGTGCGGCGAACCGTATCACCTTCTTTGATCTTGGTGTCCGAACCGAAGATGGCGGCGCCAACGTTGTCCGCTTCCAGGTTGAGCACCAGCCCGTACACATCGCCGGGGAACTGGATCAACTCAGACATCTGGACATCTTCAAGACCCCAGATTCGGGCGATCCCGTCACCGACCTGGAGGACGGTACCAACCGACTCCATTTCGAGTTTCGTCTCGTACCGTTCGATCTCTTTTCGAATAATTGACGAGACTTCTTCGGGATTCAGAGGCATGAATGACTCCTGTATAAAAACACGTTTTTCTTCGTATCACTGCGGCCCACCGTCTGGGACGGACAGGACCGTATCCCACCATTTATGGTGGGCATCTCAATAGCGTACCAAGTGCTACTCAGCTACGCTACTTTCACCTTCTCCAACTGCTCTTCTATCAGGCCGAGGCCGTGACGAACCGAACCATCGATGATCTTATCATGCATGATGATGATCACGCCACCGATGATCGACGTATCCACCCGGGCATCCAGCTCGATCTTGAGTCCGGTCTTTTTCGCCAGGGTCGTCATCAGGTTGGTTCGCTCATTTGCATCGAGCGGCACCGCCGTTATCACGGTCACTTTGGCGACCCCTTTTTCGACTTTGACCATTCGGTCAAACTGCTCGACGATATCCGGCAGGAAATTGATCCGGTGCTTGTCCATCAGAACAAGAAGGAATTCCACGAACGGACGTTCCATCCTCGAGTCAAATGCCGTATGGATCAGGGCTATCTTTTTGTCGTCAGAGACCTGCGGCGCGTTCAGAAAATCCAGAAGCGAGCGGTCTTTGGCCAGCAGTTCCTTCAGTGCCAGGAACTGCTCGTCGGCCTTGTCGAGAAGACCCTTCGCCTTGGCGGACAAAAACAGCGCCGTGCCGTATTTATGAGCGACTTCGGGGGCCAGCATCGCTAGACCTTCTCCACTTCAGAGATATATTTGTCGATCAGATCGCGATGTTTTTTGTCATCAAGCTTCTCGCGAATGACTTTTTCCGCCGCGTTCATGGTGATGGTCACCATTTGGTCACGCAATTCGATGCGTGCCTTGGCCACCTCGCGCTCCAGATCAGCTTTGGTCTTGGTATGGAGTTCCTTGACCTCATGCTGAGCCTGCGCCTTGATATCGGCGGCGACCTTCTTTCCTTCCTCGATCGCTTTGACGATCTCGGAGCGACGTTCCGCTTCGACCTCTTTCATCTTGGCTTCATAGGCGGCCTGTTGTTCGGCGACCTTGGCCTTCTCGAGATCGATCTGCTTGAACTCGTCGATAATACGCGTGCGCCGTTCTTCCATCAGATTCATCAACGGACCCCAGGCGAATTTCTTCAGGATCCAGAGAGTGATCAGGAAGCCAACCGCATGCGTTAGTAACTGTTGCCATTCTAAATTCATGGATTCTCCGTGTTGCCAGACACCTCTACTCGTGACCGGCAGGTGCGCGCTTGACGCACCTGCATCACTCGTTCTTAGGCGCCAATCTTACCGGACAGCATGAAGAACACGACCAGCGCATAGATGGTCAACGCCTCGATGAGCGCGGCGCCGATGATCATGGCCGTCTGGATCTTGCCGGAAGCTTCCGGCTGACGACCGATCGCTTCCATCGCGGAACCGACCGCACGACCGAGACCAAGACCGGAACCAACCGCCGCCAGGCCGACGCCCATCGGCAGAGCCCACGCTAACATTGCCTGATAATCCATGATGAACCTCCAGAATATGTATGTCTATCTGTTCTTTGTCTGCTTAGTGATGCGCCGCCTCTTCGTGCGGCAACATCATCAATATATAAATGGTCGACAACAGGGTGAACACCAGCGCCTGAATGGTCGACAACAATAAGCCCAACAGAATGAACGGTATGTTCAACGGTATGCCGATCGGCGTGGCATGCGCCACTCCCGGGCCGAACAGCGCCATCATGCTGATCCCCAGCCCGACAAACGCCGCCACCAGGATATCTTCGCCCGTGATATTGCCGAAAAGTCGAAGGGCCAGCGAGAACGGCTTGGCCAGTTCACCGATCAGGTGAATTGGGAATATGAGCGGAACGATCGCCCAGCTTATCGCTTCGCGCGGCTGGCCGATCATATGGTCCAGATAACCGACCACTCCCAGTCGCGTGATCCCGGTGTACTGCGAATAGAGAAACACCAGAATAGCCAGGGAGGCGGTGATATTGATCGAAGTCGACGGCGAGTGACCGCCGGGTACTATCCCCATCAAATTCATAAACAGGATATAGAAAAAGAGCGTCCCCAAAAACGGCAGGAATCGCTTGGCATCCTTGCCGAGAATGGAATACAGGAAATTGTACATCCCTTCAACTGCCATCTCGAGCGCATTCTGCCCCTTACCGGGGATCATCTGGCGCTTGGTATAAACCCGGATGACTATAATAGAGAGGATCAGCGAAATGACCGCCGCGTAAATGATATTGATCCAGTGGTAAGCCCATCCCTCGTGATGTGTCAGCATGCTGACGACCGACGGGAGATGCGAAGACCCGCCCCCCTTGGCTTCTTCATGCCCACCTTCTTCGGTGGCCAGAACCAGGGTTGGTAGGAGGGTCATACCCCATCCGGTCAAGCGTGCAAGACTCTTCATTATAGGATAGCTCCCTGGAGATTTTTCTTCTTCGTGGAGTCGAGGCCAAGGAAAAGCCGGCCAAGCACTTTGAGAACCATGATCGCCATAACTCCGGTAAAGCCGATCAGCAGATGCAGGGCGGTAAACATCGGCACCTTAAGCAGGAAAAACCCCGCCACATACAGGGCAGGAAACTTGATCAACATAAAGCCGACCGTCCGCCCGACATCGGCACCCTCGGGCCGGATCGCTGACTGCACCAATGCGCTGATGAACATGAGATTGATCATACCCCACACTCCGCCCGAGAGAATGGCCAAGGATGGATAAAAGCCGAGATAATAAAACCCAAACGGGAGAAAGACAACGAGGACTATCCCGAAGGTACGCAATGTTCTTCCAATGAACTCCAGTCCCATCTCACTCATCGTCTGACTTGTCTTCCAGTGCCTGTGCTTTCTTAACCAGGTGATAAATTTCACGACCTGCGGCAACAAATCCGAGAATAACTCCCGCGATCGTCAGGTACGGTTCAGTTTCGAACCGTGAGTCAGCCCACTTGCCGGCAAAGAACCCGATCAACGGGGCCGCGACCAGAATTGCGGGGACTGCTCCCAGCAATGCGATCTGAGCGTAACCGGAAGGTTTCTTCTCACCAGGTGGAGCGATAAAAAGGGTCACTATAACCCTTTCAGTGACAGTTTAGTCGGCCAAATATAGACGAGACGAAGTGAATGTCAACCCGTTTTTTAACCGAGAGTCCCGGAGTCAAAACGACTTTTCGGCATTTAACGGCAGCCGATTAGAAAGATTTTTCCACATCCCGGACATTTGCCCGAATTTCGCCATTGCAACCAAATGCACTATCGCATTTCTTAGTCCCCAAACAAAGGAGTAACCATTGAGAGTTCCCACTTTTTGCTCATTCTGGTTCCGGCCGCCTTGCTTTTGGCAATTCTCGCATGCAACGGCGAAAAGGCGGAGCCGGTCGCTCAACCCAAAGATCAGGATACTACTCAGAAGTTGGTTGCGACCCCTTTGCCGAATCCGGATGAGATATTGGTGAAGGCGGCCTCCGAAAAGCTGGTCGACCAGTTTTCCCGCCGTTTGCGCTCCGAGTTGATGGATGCGATGGCCAAGGGTGATGCTGCCTCTGCGATAGCGGTATGCAGCAAGAAAGCCCCCGCCCTTGCGATGGAAATGTCCGGCGAGGGTTGGTCGATCCGGAGACTGAGCATGCGCCAGCGCAATCCCGACAATTACCCTGTTTCGACCGACGCCGCCTTTTACCAGCAATTGACAGCCGATACCGCACTCACGTATCTGGCCACCTGGAAGTTTGAATTCAAACGTCGGACCTACAACTACTACCAACCGATCTATATGCAAGCCATGTGCAAAAGCTGCCACGGAAAAACCGAAGAGATGGATCCGGCGGTAGTTGCGCAATTGACTAAACTCTATCCCGATGATCGGGCAGTCGGATTCGAAGATGGCGACCTGAGAGGGATATTTGCAGTGGTGGCGCAGTGGCCCGAAGCAAAAGCCAAAGCCGAAAAACTGGTGAGTAGTTCGGAGAAGTAAGGGTACAGAGCCGTTGCGATTCCGGGTCATTGGTTTGAATGACCATTGACCCGACACCGCAAATACCTCTTATTGCACGCATGAGTCACCGACCCTTGTGCCTGGTATGATCAACGCATGCTGTTAGATATTTCCGATCTTCATCTCTCCTACGATCGAATTGCTGCCCTCAAGGGAGTCTCTCTCAATCTTGAGAAGGGAGAGATCGTGGCGATCATCGGTGCCAACGGCGCCGGCAAAACCACTCTCATCAATACAATCTCCGGAGTTCTCAAACCTGACCGCGGAGAGATCCGCTTCAAAGACGAGCTCGTCAGTGGGCTTCCTGCCTATAAGATCACCCGGAAAAAGATCATCCAGGTTCCGGAAGGACGCAAGGTTTTCAACAAGCTTTCGGTCCTGGAGAATCTTGAGATGGGCGCATACGCCATTGATGACAAGCCGCGGATTCGCCAAAACATCTCCCGCATGCAGGATCTGTTCCCTATCCTCAAAGAGCGGTCATCCCAGGCCGCCGGTACTCTCTCCGGCGGAGAACAGCAGATGCTGGCGATCGCCCGCGGACTGATGGCTGAGCCGGAACTCCTGATGTTTGATGAACCCTCGATGGGACTCTCCCCGGTGATGGTCGAGAAAGTCTTCCAGATCATCCGAGAGATCAATCAAAGAGGCATCTCCTGTCTGCTGGTGGAACAGAATGCCAGAAAATCACTGCAGATAGCCAATCGAGCCTATGTGTTAGAAACCGGCTCGATCGTGCTGTCCGACACCGCCAGTCATTTGCTTGAGAACGAGCAGGTGAAAAAAGCATATCTCGGAGCCTAGGTCCGAACGGCCACACACTGCCCCAGAGTCAGCAAGTTAATCGCGCTAATTTCTAAACTTTCACAATATCCGTGCGATTCGACTGAACCTTTCAGCACGAATAGCTGTTAATTCGATAGTGAATTTCTTCACATGAATGTCGCCCGCCCCGCGGGTGCCTCAGGAATGGAAGTATGGATGCACTGACTCTGTCGCGTTGGCAATTCGGACTGACTATCGGATTTCACTATCTCTTCCCCGTGTTGAGCATCGGCCTCGGTTTCCTCCTCGTGGTAATGGAGGGGATGTATCTCAAGACCGGACGCGAACTGTATCACCAGATGACCCGTTTCTGGGTCAAGATATTCGGACTGATCTTTGCCCTCGGCGTCGCGACCGGGATCGTGATGGAATTCCAGTTCGGCACGAACTGGTCGACATATTCACGTTTTGTGGGGGACGTCTTTGGAAGTGCGCTGGCCGCGGAAGGGATCTTCGCATTCTTCCTTGAATCCGGCTTTCTCGCCCTCTTGTTATTTGGCTGGAACAAGGTCTCCAAACGGATGCACTTCCTTTCGACCGTCATGGTCGCCGCCGGTGCACATTTCAGCGCCATCTGGATAGTCGTCGCTAATTCCTGGCAACAGACCCCGGCGGGTCATCACATCGTCCAGCATGAGTTGGGGACGCGTGCGGAGATCGTCGATTTTTGGGCGATGGTCTTTAATCCGTCATTTGTCGATCGCATCTGGCATGTTTATATGGGTGCCTGGCAGGCAGGCGGATTTTTCGTCCTCTCCGTCTCCGCATGGTATCTCCTCAAAAATCGACATATCGACTTCGCGAAGATTTCCCTCAAGATCGGTTTGGTCTTTGCGGCAATCGCCTCTCTGCTGCAGTTGGTCAGCGGTCATTCAAGCGCAGTCGGCGTGGCGGAGAATCAACCAGCCAAGCTAGCGGCGTTCGAAGCTCACTACGATGCTTCTGCCCCGGCTGATCTCTGGTTGTTCGGATGGGTTGATGATGAGTCACAGATCGTAAAGTATGGGATCAAGGCTCCTGGCATGCTTAGTTATCTGATCTATGGTGATGTCGATCATCCGGTCACCGGACTCAACCACTTCCCCGAGGATGAACGTCCGCCGGTCAATCTCGTTTTTCAGTCATACCATGCGATGGTCGGGATCGGGATGCTATTGATCCTCCTTTCCTGGCTCGGCCTTTTTCTCCTCTGGCGCAGAAAGTTGTGGAATGCGCGGTGGTACCTCTATGCTCTTGTTGGTTCGGTCCTGCTTCCACAAGCCGCCAATCAACTTGGATGGTTCAGCGCCGAAGTCGGCCGTCAGCCCTGGGTGGTGTATGGACTACTAAAGACCTCCGAAGGGCTCTCCCCTACAGTCAAACCGGGCGAGATCATGACCTCGATCATTCTCTTTGGTGTGATCTACTTGCTGCTGTTCGCGTTGTTCCTCTACCTGCTCAACGAAAAGATCCAGCACGGCCCGGATGATGACTCGATCACGGAAGGACACCGCGCATGACGTTCGATCTCAATACGATCTGGTTCGGGCTGATCGGCATTCTCTTTGCCGGTTATGCGATTCTGGATGGCTTTGATCTGGGAGTTGGCGCGCTGCACCTGTTCACCAAAGGGGATAGTGAACGTCGCACTATGCTGAATGCAATCGGTCCGGTCTGGGATGGAAACGAGGTCTGGTTGGTGACTGCCGGCGGCGCGCTGTTTGCCGCGTTCCCCGAGGTCTATGCAACAGCCTTTTCGGGATTTTACCTCGCCTTCATGCTTCTTTTGGTGGCCCTGATCTTCCGCGCAGTGGCGATCGAATTTCGCTCCAAACGAGAAGGAAAATTCTGGCGTCAGGGATGGGATATTAGCTTCTCCGTGGCCAGCATCCTGGCCTCTCTTCTTATCGGGATCGCGCTTGGCAATATCGCCTGGGGGATTCCACTCGATGCCCGCCACGAGTACGCGGGGACTTTTCTAGGACTGCTGCATCCCTTTCCGATCCTGGTCGGCATCACGACTGTCGCTCTCTTCATGATGCACGGTTCTATCTATGTGGTCCTGAAAACCGAGGGTGAACTTCAGGCGCGCGCCCGTCTCTGGACACGGAACGGTATCATCTTCTTCATTATCGGCTATGCGTTCACGACTCTATTCACCCTGCTCTACATTCCGCACATGACCGATACGATTCGGGAGAATCCGGTGCTTTTCCTGGTGCCGATGCTCACCATACTGGCGATCGCCAATATTCCGCGCGAGATCCATCTGGGTCGCGATTTCCGCGCCTTCATTTCTTCCTCCATCGCAGTGGCCGCGCTGTTGGCGTTGTTCGGGATCGGAATGTATCCGTTCATGATCTACTCATTTCCCAGTCCGGAGAACAGCCTGACCATCTACAATGCAGCATCCTCGGCCGAAACGCTCAAGATCATGTTGATCATTGCGTTGATCGGAATGCCGATGGTGCTGGCGTATACGGTCAGTATTTATTGGATATTTAGAGGGAAAGTGAAGCTCGAGAAAACGAGTTACTAATCGGCGCAGGCGTTACATCAGTACAACCAGTGTACCGATCTGCACTTTGCCGTTCTCGTCTTCAACCGACCAGTAATAAAGTCCCGATACGATCATCTGCACATTGCGATTGATCATATCCCAGGTGGCGTGATTCGCCTTGGGATCCGAGGGATCGACATCGTGATGCAGTTCTCGCACCAGATCGCCATCAAGCGTATGGATCCTGATCGTGCATTTCGCCGGGACATTCACAAAATGAATCGCCCGTACTCGATCGTTGATCTTCTCCGGATGTCCTCTCCCTTCCCATCCACCATCGCGGTAGCCGCCATCGACCCGATAGGGGTTGGGATAGATATAGACTGGCGGCAGTATACCATCGAGTTGATCATCTGAACTGGCCGGGTAGGCCGACTGAAGTCCCAGCAGTCTGGCGCTTTCCAGCGGCTGCAAACCGACTTTGGGCGAACCAAAATCAAATGCCGTCACCGAGAAGTAATATGGAACTGTCGGAAGCAGGCCGGTGATCTCGCACTCATACTCGTAATATTTCAGATAGCCATCTTCGGTCATCATGTCCGGAGTGATCGGGTGGTCAGCATCCGGCTTGACAGCATCCGGATATCGCTTTTTGATCGGTGTGTCTATCCCAAACCGAGAGACATTGTTATCGTGCGGCAGGAAATAAAGAGTCGAGTCAATAAAGCGAGCTCCCCGATAAGGATTGGTCGGACCGTAGTCCTGCGGATGAAACAGTGTATCATTGCACGGATCGGCCGCATCACTGAACCGGCACCGGATCTCCTCGACAGTCGCCGGCACTCCGGTCAGATCATACCCTGGCGCCGGCTTTTTGTGCGGGTTGTAGGCGAAGACATCGAAATTGTTGAAATCATACGATGCGGCCAATGCAAGGCTCGCCTCGCGATCATCCCGCCCCATATAAACATGATATCCCTCGAAATCAACATATCCCGACAGGAAGTCCCTGTAGATCTCCGATCGATACCCATTAAAACGGACTTTGACTCCACCAACGATCGGTTCGATCCAGATCACCGGCGGCGGCGGCGGAGATTCGGCACGCCAATCCGGTACGCCATCCCCCTCGTAGTACGTCGAGTCAACCACCGTAGCAACCCAGTGTCCATCGACAAAACTGGAGTCCAATACACAGACACGCAGTTTTCCAAAATACCCATCACCATCAGTATCGATCCCCGGATTATCGTAAATGCGCGCCGCCCAGGCGGCGTTGGTCGCAAACGGACCCATATTCAGACCCTGCAGATAACGCTCGGGATAATAATTGCCAAAGCGAAGATTCAAGTAGGCGTTGATGAAGTCAACATGCAGGCTCTCTCCTCCCACAAACGCGAAAGGAATATCAACCTGCTCGCGCGGTCCAAGACTGTACGGTCCCAGCGACATCAGGTAACATCCATCAGCCCCTCGTGAAATGGAACGTGCATTCGAAGAACTGGGAGGCATCCAGAGCGGGTCGGCTACAGAGATCCTTCCGGTCAGGACTTGAGAATAATCAACCTCTCCATTGCTCATCAGGAAATATCTGTTTCGGTCGCCGATCGGCTGTCCGAATCCGGTGCCGAGATTGCGGTAATTGGTTCGATACTGCGGCCCAAAGTCAAACACCGTGCCGACATTGGGGACCCACCAGTTGAAGGAAAACTGCTCATCATCGCGCGGCTGTCTGAGGAATCGAATACCTGTCACATGCGGAACCTGCAGACCGCTGGAGGAAAGCCAGTCGCCATCCATGTCTGCCGACCAGGCAATATTGACCGTATCCTCGAACTCGCACTGATTGTAGTTGGAGACCGGATATGATTTCAGGAAACCGATAATATCGTCACGCCCACCCGTTTGGGTTTTGGCAGGCGTGAAATTAAGTGTAGCGCCGAAATCAACCACATAGCGATGTACGTCGGGATCCATGAATACCCCCGCATACAACTGATTGATCTCCTGACTGCTGATATTGGTGATCTTCAAGTTAAACAAGATCAGGTCATCGGCATACCCGTACGACCACATATAGCTTTCCTGGCGCACTTCAATCCCCAATGGCTGATGCGTCCGTCCTTCGATCTGATCAAACGAGGGGTAGGCGTTACCCGAGGTCAGCGTGTCCTGGTAGGTGGTGATCAGATCCTGCTCGGAACGGGCATCACGAAGCATCTCTTCAGTCGGCCCAAGGGTTGAGCGCCGCTGGAATAGTCCATAAGGATATGCATCCGGATGAAACTCGCGGGAGAATGTGTTTTGCTCAACCGAGGTAGAGACCAGCGTATCTCGACCGACCACCCCTCCAACCCAGAGACCGCCGTTGTAGAGATAGATCTTGGTGCTGGCTTTGGGATACTGGCATTCGCCGATCCTCCCGCCAGTGAAGCAGTCGTAATAGAACACTTCTTTGCCGTAACTCAGTCTGCCGAAATTGGTCAGTCCGACATACAATTTGCCTAGATCGTGCGCCGTGATGCAATAGGAAGGAGATGCGGCTGAAGCGATTATCGGGTTGCGCTGACCGGTGGGATCGGACTGGGCCCGGAGACCCGGAATCAAAGCAAGCGACAGTACCAGAAGGATCGCTCCTCCTACCGCCGTGGGGCGAAACTTCAGATGCCTGCCAACCGCGATCATTGTCTGATTACTAGTGCAGGAAAGTGCCATCGATGTCAAGCGGGAAATCGCCGCTCCCGCAACGGAAAAAGTCACATCAACACGACCAGGGTGCCGATCTGCGTTTTCCCCTGTTCATCTTCGACCGACCAATAATACAATCCTGAAACGATCATCTGGACATTCCGGCTGATCATGTCCCAGGTTGCATGGTGCGCTTTTGGGTCGGATGGGTCGACATCGTGGCGGAGTTCGCGAACTAGATCACCATCGAGCGTGTGGATGCGGATCGTACACTTGGCGGGTACATTAACGAAGTGGATCGCCCTCACCCGGTCATTGATCATCTCCGGATGGCCCCGTCCTTCCCATCCACCATCCCGGTACCCGTCATCCACGCGGTACGGATTCGGATAAATGTATACCGGCGGGAGCACATCACCGAGTTGATCCGGCGAGCTGACGGCGTATGCCGATTGCAAATTAAGTACGCGGGAACTTTCCAGCGGCTGAAGTCCCGCTTTGGGTGAGCCAAAATCAAATGCGGTGACATTCACATAATAAGGAACCGTCGGCAAGAGTGAACCAACCAGACACTCATATTCATAGTATTTCAGGTAGCCGTCTTCGGTTAACATTTCGGGAGTGATCGGCTCGGTCAGATCTGGCTTCGGTTCGTTGGGGAATCGGCGCTTTATCGGCGTGTCAATCCCTAGTCGATACACATTATTGTCGTGTGGCTGAAAGTACACTGTGGAGTCAAGATAGCGCGCGCTCTGATACGGATTGGTGACATCGTGCTCGCTCGGTCGAAGCAACGTATCGGAGCAGGGATCGGCGGCGGCACTGAAGCGGCAGCGAATCTCCTCGGCTGTTGCCGGAATCCCAACCAACTCGTAGCCGGGACGCGGTTTCATCTTCGGATTGTAGGCGTAAATATCGTAATTCTCAAAATCGTACGAGGCCGACAGTGCCAGCGAGGCCTCACGGTCATCCCGCCCGACATACACATGATAGCCCTCAAAATCGATCAGCCCGGAGAGAAAGTCGCGCGTCGTCTCCGACTGATACCCATTGAACCGCACGTGGACCCCATTGACCGCCTGGCTCAGCCAGACTTTTGGAGCTGGAGGCGGTGAAGCGGCCCGCCAGTCGGGTACGCCATCTCCTTCATAATAACTCGTGTCAACGACTGTGTATTTCCAGACTCCTTCGACCAACGCCGAGTCGAGAATACAGAGGCGAAATTTGCCGGCGTAACCGTCACCATCCGAGTCAACACCTGGATTATCATAGATCCTGGCGGCCCAGACCGCATTGGTGGCAAACGGTTCGAAATTGAGCCCTGTCATATATCGATCCGGCTTGTAACCGAATCCAAGATTCAGGTGAGCGTTCCAGAGATCGACATGCAGGCTCTCTCCACCAATGAAAGCCCAGGGGATCTGGATCGACTCGTTCGGTCCCAGGTCATACGGGCCCAGTGACAACAGATAAAACCCGTCGCCAACTTTGGAAAGCTGGAGCGCGATCTCGGGGTTCGGGTACGCCCAGTCCGGATCGTTGACTGATATCCTCGCCGTGAACGGCTGCGAATAATCGATCTCCCCGTTACTCATCAGGAAATATTTGTTACGGTCGCCGACCGGTCGACCAATGCCGGAGCCCAACTGACGGTAGTTCAATCTGTGTTGCGGGCCAAAATCATAGGCCGGATTCGAGTTGGGAACCCACCAATTGAACGATAACTGCTCGCCGCTGGTGGGCGGTCGAAGAAAACGAACCCCGGTGACGTTTGGCACGGCAAACACCCCGGTCGTCCAGCTTCCATCACCATTAGCGTCAGTGGTGAATGCCATCTGTATGGTATCTATGAATTCACACTGCGAGTAGTACTCAGCAGGGAATGAATTGAGGAAGCCGGTCACATCATCCCTGCCATTAGTGGGAGTCTTGGCCGTTCCCGGCATCCCGGCATTGACATCCTTGACAAACGTGTGAACATCCGAATCCATGTTGATCCCGACATACATCTGGCTGATCGGATGATCGCTGATATTCGTCACCACGCAATTGAACAGGATGAAGTCGTCGGCATAGCCGTACGACCAGGCGTACGATTCCTGGTGAACTTCGATTCCGAGCGGCCGGTGCGACCGATTGTCCAGAGCATCAGTCGATGGATAGGCGTTCCCCGAAACCAGTGTATCGTAATAGATGGATACCAGGTCCTGTTCGGAAACAGCGTTCTCGAATTCGGGGGCGGTCGGGTCGAGCGTGGACCGCTTTTCGATTCGGCCGTCGGGGTAGATGTCCGGATGAAATTCACGCGACCAGTTGTTGTAATCCTCTGACGTGGAGACCAGCGTATCCTCGCCAATTATCCCGCCGACCCAGATCCCCCCCTTGTACAGATAAACGGTATTGGTTCCTTTGGGATACTGGCAGTCCGGGATCTTCGCACCGGTGAAACAGTCAAAATAGAAGGACTCATTTCCAAAACTAAGCCTTCCAAAATTGGTCACGCCAACGAACAACTTGCCAATATTGTGCGGGGTAATGCAGTATCCGGGAGACGCAGTGCTGGCTGTGATAATTGGACGTCCTGACAGGAATTGCGAACTATCCGTCTGCCCTTGCACAGGAAGGCCAAACAGACAGCAGAAAAGAACGCACCCCACCATCAGCAACAGAAAATTTCGAAAGCTCAATCTCTCACCACAATACAGTCGATCTCAACGAACGTTTCGTACCATTCGCCCGGGCCGATATAATAGCGGAAAGTCAACGAACAAACAAGGTGTATCACGGCCGATGAGCGACAATGAGTTTCCGGTCCGGCGCTTGATTGACTGTGAGATGACACCCATCGCAGTTCCTGCGCCAGGTGTTTTTTGCCTGAAGAAGTAAGATGTGCGCCAGCGCACAGCGGATACGAGCGAAAGGGATGGCAACGCGCCATCCCTCATTCAGTTTTCAACAGCAGAACAGATTGTTACAACTTGAAACCGGTAATGATCGTCACCAGCTCTTCAGCCTGCTGGCCCAATTCCTTGGCTGTTTCGGTCGACTGCTCAGCGCCGGCGGCCGTGTCGCGAGTTGACGATGAAAACTGGTCGACATTTCGGGAAATCTCTTCCGCCGCAACATTCTGCTCCGCTGCTGCGGTAGAGATCTGGCGGATCATCTCGGAGACCTGCTCGACCAGCTTGACAATGCCATTCAGACTCTCGCCGGCCTTGTCGGCCAATTCAGTGCCAACTCGCACCTGATCGACACTCGACTCCATTGACTCTACAGCGGAAGAAGTCTGCGTCTGGATCTCCTTGACCATCCCGACGATCTGGGTGGCGGCCTGTCCGGTCTTCTCCGCGAGCTTGCGCACTTCGTCGGCGACTACGGCAAATCCTCGCCCCTGCTCCCCTGCCCGCGCTGCTTCGATCGCGGCATTCAGCGCCAACAGATTGGTCTGATCGGCGATATCCCTGATCACCTCGATTATCCGGCTGATCTCACCAGCGGAGGCTGAGAGCTGGCCGATCGATTTGGCCGACTCGCTCACTTTGGACGCGATCTGCTGCATCCCCATGATCGTGCGCCCGACTACTTCGGCTCCAGCGGTTGCAGTCCGAGAGGCTTGTTCTGAAACAGTTGTCGCCTGACCGGTATTTCGACTGGTTTCGCTGATTGTCGCGACCATCTGCTCGATCGCGGCCGACATCTGACCGACCCGATCAACCTGCTTCCGCGCCGACCCAGATACCTCTGCCGAGGCCTCGGTTATCTCATGTGAAGCCTGCGAGAGTTTGTTGGCAATAGCCCGCAATTGCCCCAGAATAGACTCCAGCCGCCCGATCATTTTCTGATAGGCGAACCCAAGCTGATCGCGATCGGATCGCGGCGAGATCGCCACCCGCAGGTCCCCCTCAGCTACCTGCGCCGAGGCACCCGCGAACGTCCTGATATAGTCTATCAACTGCTGGATCGATTTGAGGAATGTCCCGATCTCGTCATCCGAGTTCACCTTGATCTGTTGCTCGATATCACCTTCGGTCGCCCGATTCAGTTTCTGTTTGACGCTTGAGAGCGGCGTGAAGATCCAGCGTTGTAGGACAAAGGCAATTCCACCAAGCAACAGCAGGGCTGTCAGCGCCATCAGCCAGAAGTTGGTGCTGTAGGTTGAGCCGGACGCCTCAGTCATGGTCTTCTGAGAGATGACTGTCTTGATCCCGCCCAGAGCCTGATCTGCCTTGCCGTCGTGACAGGTCTGACAGGCTTCGTGGTTGGCAAATGCTTCGTAGGAAACTCTATACTCTTCGCCCTGATCATTGGTGATCGTGAAATTGGTATCAGCCAGTGAAGCGAAGACGACCTCCCATGCCGGATCGGAGGACGTTTTCCCGACTTGATCCTTAATGGAGCTTCGAGCGATCATCCGCTCGGCATTGACTATGGTCATTTCGGTGGCGATCCCCCGCGTGACCGATTCTTCCGTCAACGGCTGCAGTTTTTCATTGGCGCCGTTGATCATGATCTCCTGGATATGATTATTGAGCGACCAATTGAGCGCCGCAACATTCTGATCGTAGAGCTCCGTCATTGCTTTAGTTTGCAGGTGACCATTGATGAGAGCCAGAATTGTGAAGAGGACAACCAAACTCCCCCCGAGAATCACGAGGATCCGCGCACGTACCGATGTCAGTTTCATTTGCACCGCTCCCTTTTCTTTCCACCCAACGGGGACAAAATAGACTATTCAAGTATATCGGAGTGATTTCGCGATTCATTATGGGGCTGCCGGGCCCCCTTCCATTTTCCGGGCAACCTGTGCAAGAATGGACCTTTCGAATCTATACAGGGAATGAATCTCCCGGCCTTGTTTCAGACTCTTCTCGCTGCCTGACAATTTGTTGGAATGAAAAACGGCCCGGAGAATCCGGGCCGTTGGGTACCTGTATGTTGAATTTCGGCTATTGCCCGCAACTCAGCGGTGCGCCTGACGCGGTCAGGAAGGTGATCAGTCGGGAAAGATCCGAAAGATCAACCGCCCCGGCGCCATCCACGTTTGCCGCCGGACGATACGGCAATTGCGGTGAACCGGTGGTCAGATAGAGGATCATGAAGGAGAGGTCGGAAAGGTCCGGACCGATTCCATCAGAGTTTACATCGCCACCTTTGCAGATGCTGACAGCGCCGCCGGTAATAGCCGGTTGGTAGGTGCCATTTGTGGTCGTTACCACCGGTGAATAGGTCTTCGTGCCGTTAACATATTCCGAAACAGTGATCGGATTTGATCCGCCTGTAGCATTTGACGGTACGGTAAACCAGAGTCGCAGGACTGACCCCGTCCCCACGGCGATATCGGGTTGAGGCGAGATCGCTGTGATCTTATAGGTTGCACGCGTCATGTCATAGTGAACTTGCTGCAACGTCAACTGCGCGCTTCGCAGGCCGGTCGTGGTCGCCGAATCAAGGACAATTCCGGCTGTCCCCGACCAGGAGATCGGAAGAATCGCTTCGGCTATCGGCACAAAATTCCGCAGGGCAACATCAACAGACACTGTTTGTCCGGCGATCGCCTGAGCTGTGGTTGTGCTAAAAGTGTCGGCATGGATCATCACGCACTCATGCTCAGTCGTCGAGAATGAACCACCCGAGGTCTGAATGCTGCACGTCACGTCATAGCACCCAGGCGCCGTGTACGTATGCGTTGGGTTCTGCACTGTGGACGTTGCGCCATCGCCAAATGTCCAGTTCCAGCTAACTACATCCAGCATCGTCTCAGCAGTGAATGTCACATCGGCAGGAGCTGGGGCCAGCGTCTGGTTTCCGCTGAACCAGACAGTCCCGCGGTAATTGATATAGGTAGCGTTGTATCCAATGTAGGAGCAATTGTAAGGCATCCGCATATAGCCGCCCTCACCCCAGTTGGACCCCCAGGAATTGCGGATGATCCAGATACCACCGGATTGATTGTCATCCCAACCAACCAGCGTGACGGCATGATTGATCGAACCATTGGCGCAGCCGTTAAAGACGCCGCCGCCGTAGGCCTGAAATGCATCGTTCACACTAACCGCTACCGACACCGGGCCGTATTGCATTAGTGCCTGTTTGAGTTGCGTAACAGACGGCATCGTATATGGAGTGCCGATATATCCCCATCCGTCGATCGTATATGCATGCGGATGCGGACAGGAACAGGCAACATCCGACGCAACATATGGGAAATCAGTCTCCAGAACCGCGCCGGTACCGTTGCACGGATCTGGCGCGTTATAGTGCATGCGGTGCTCCCACCACCCGCCGGCACAACCGTAGCCGTTGGCATTGCAGGAGACGAGATATTGCTCGGAGAGATTGACCACCAAACCATCTTTGATCTTGATATTACATTCGAGCGGACCGACCGTGCCAAAGGCCCAGCAACTTCCGCATCCCCCTTGATTTCGGACCGGCGGAAGGCCACCAGCCTCGACTCTCCAGTCAAATGCGGCTGGAAGAGCCGCCGCTCCCGCTGCCGACATCGGGTCAAAGCGAACATCCGAAGGCATCACATCCGGCACCTTGAATCCGCACAACTGATCGATCGAATATTGCGTGGCTTCGTTTTCGGTGACGGTAAAGGTCCAGCCTTCCTGTTGTGCCTGAACTTTGAGGCGATCGATATCGGCCTTTGAAAGTTGGGCGGATGCCGAACCGGCAAACAAGGCAACTGCAGCAATTCCGAAAAGTGTGGCGGTTAATCGGATGGTGAGCGCACGTAACGATGTCATACCTGAATCCTCTTCTGACATGGATTACCTGATCGGGTAGATCCCCAGGTGAGAACAATGATGCCGCGACTTCAATTCAGTCGAGGTGGTTATCGGTGTATCACTTAACAATTTAGCCAATTTCCTCAGTCTGTCAACCAGAAACAGGTGTCAACCCACACCCAAAAAAAGACCCGGTCAACCTGACCGGGTCAAAATGAAACTGTAATTGGCCGTTAGCAGCCGGGCTTGAACTCCACTCCACTCGATATTGTCAGGTATGCGATCATCAGCGATAGATCGGTCAGGTCGATACGACAATCGCCGGTGATATCTCCAACCATGGTCGGAGAGATCACTCCACCGCCGCCGGTCAGGAAACTGATGATCGTGGAGAGATCGGTCAAATCTGTTAAGTGCGAATGGTTTACATCGCCCAACTTCCAGGTCCAGAAGGAGGCGGTGATAGAAGTGGAGGTATTTCCTCCTCTATCCCGAACGGTCACTCGCCAGTAGTACCGTGTGCCAAAAGCGAGTGAGTCCGCGAACTGATGCGGCGAGGCAAGCAGGTCGACCGCTGACAATGGTGAACTGAACGACGCATTGTCATCCAGCTCAACCGTGTACTTGAGTGTGTCGAGCGGATCAAAATCATTCCCCGGCGACCAGGTGAGCGTCGGCTTGAGGTTGAAAACCGGAAGTCCCGTCGGTACGTTTGGCGACAACCCGGATGCGGCACTCGGACTAGACTGGTATTGGTCGAGCCAGAACGAACGCTCCGCTGACCATCCAGAATACTCGTAGCCGTCGTAACTTCTGGTCCGCCACCAGTAGTGCAGATTCTCCGCCAAATTCTGCGGACCGACATCCAGTGTTGGTGACCCGCTATTGGCGAGTGCCGCTTGTGAGGTCAGCGCGCTGTCGTAGAAAATGCCAAATTGATACGTGATCGGGTCATTCTCGTTGTCCACCACGGCTCCAACCGACAACAAGACCGGCGAACCGGTGAGCACGCTGCCATCGGCGGGGCTGTTCAGAGTCGGCATGGATGGACCGCTATTGAGCCGGATTGAACTCTGATACCAGTCGGACCACGCAAAGCCGTTATGGGTGCGTACCCGGAGATAGCAGGTGGCTCCGTCATTAAGCGAACTCCCGCCATAAAGGATCGTGGTGTCCTGTCCGATCAGCATCGATGGGTCCCACAACTCAGCGGACATCCAGTCGGTATCAGTACCTACCTCGATTTCCGCGGAATCCTGCGTGTTCACTCCCGCCGCAAAGTAGCTCCAGACCAGTGTCGGAATGTTATTCAGGACATGGTTCTGAGTTTCGCCGATGGCGATAAGTTTCGTCACTTCGGGCGCAGAGACCGTGAAAGTGGAATCATCGAAGAATCGCAGCAAGCGTGAAGTCAGCGTATCTCGGTGGGCATATCCCCCGGCGGTATCGGTATAACTGACTGCTTCCAGCGGGAACGTCATGAAAACCGACTTGTAGCTCCCGCTGTACATCACACCGGCATGCCCGAGATACGGGGTGCCGTTAAAGAGGTTGGTCATTTCAAAGGCCAGCAGACCATCTTCGGTCGGGTTGATCCGCGTAACGCGCTTCATTGCCGAGGGTGTCCCCGGTGCGAATACATAGCGTGTGTTTTCAGAAAGCGGATTTCCCGGCACTCCGTAAAAGAAGTTGGCATACGTGACGGAATCCCGGAAGCGCACCTTGAAATAATCGCGCATGAAGGCGGAATCGAGAACATGCAACTGAGCCGCCGCCGTGGCGCTGGCCACCACCAGTCGTCCACCACCGTCGAGATACGACTTCATCGCTGTAACATCGGCTGCCGTCAGGGCTCCCGTCGGCTTCTGACCGCTCATCCAGAAAACATAATCGAATTGCGCCAGCGTGGCGCCGGAGGGAGAACCGGAGGTCTTGTGATGGACCGCCTGCGGCAGACGCAACCCGTCAAACGACCGGGCCAGCTCTGTTTCAGCCGTCGCGCCACCATCATCGTCGACGATCAGGATGTTCGGCATACCGAGCGACTGCTGGAAAGTAAATTGCTTGGTATACGCTTCGTCGCCGCTTCCATTCACCGAATCAACCGTGATCGTCAATATGAAATCGGCGATCGTCGGAACGATCCCCGGAGTTGACCGTAAAAGTCACCGGATTGTCGGTCACGACGGATGGTACCGTACGAAGCAACTGCGATGATTGCAGAGTGTGATTGTTTATAAACTGGACATCGGGATTGGTGGTCGACACTTCCATCCGCCAGTTGTAGCCATTCCGCATCGAGTTCTTCAAGCGACATGAGATCTCGATCGTTTCGCCCGGTTCGACAAAGCCATCCCCATCGCCGCCGCTCACGTCCGAGACAACTAGCGAATCCGCGCCAGTATAGGTGATCACCGGTCGTGAGAAGGTGTAATCCAGATCGGCGTACATGATCGAGTCGGAGTCGGTGATATCCCAGACGCCAACTTCGGTCAGCTTGTTTCCGACATTACCACGTGAGTTGGGGACCGATTGGTCATGGAATGCCCGTTTGTTGGTGCTGCCGGGGAAAGGATCAGCGCCATCGCCGCCACTTCCACCCAGCGCCAGACTGTTCAGGCCATCGGCTTGTTCAAGCGCCACCATATAGCGAAGGTAATTATTGTTACTGGAGACATTCTCATCGACATGGAAAATGCAAAGGCCGTGCCCCGGCAGGGCGACATCAAAGCCATACGGCTGACGATTCTCTACCAGCCAATATTCCCGACCATTGGTGATATTGGAATCCTTGATCTGGTAAACCACCGGGTTGTACTCGACCGCGGGGAAAGCAACCGAATCAAGATTGGCACCAACATTTACCACGGTCACAAAGCCGAGTTTTCTTTTGCACCAGGCATCGAGCGAGGAAGGATAACGGCTACCGCCATTGTAACTACCACCCGCCATCAGTGACCAGCCGCCCAGTCCTTCAGACGTCGCCGGATCGTAATCCGTGTCATAGAGATCCGGGAGGCCAAGTACATGGCCATGTTCGTGAGTGAAGACGCCGATCGGGGTCAGTCCGCCGCCGGATTCTTCCGGATTGATCGTGTACGGCCCAAGTTGTACGCCATCGAGGAATGGAGAGCCGGAGATATTCGACTTGTGAGACCAAATACCGTAAGCGCCGCTTTCCGCACCTGCCCCGGGATGGACGATCACCACGCCATCGACATTATTGCCATCGCTGGCATACTGACTGAAATCGATATCTATATTCGCTGCCAAGACGGCATCGCGAGCGAGTATACTCCCCATACTTAATCCGTCGTTATCACCGACATAAAACGCGTACGTGTTGGGCATCCGGTACCAGCCGTAAATATCTCCCTCGATATAGACTGTTCCATACGAGTTCTCGAGATAGAAATCGGTCATGGAGCCGGAAGGATTGTGAATTGGATCGTTCTCTCGATTGGAGAAAAGAAGTGAATCGAAATCCGCCGGTGTAGCGGCGATCGACTGACCATCCCAGACCCAGTCCGAGAAATCGACCAGGATCACGACTGCCTTGATCGTATCAACCGCAGCAGCATCAGTCGCCGCCGGTCTGACCCGATGCAGACGCTCGAGAACCGAAGGCGTCGATGGCGCACAGCCGCCGGCTTCCTTGAAAGCCCGCAGATTCGCCATCTTCTGCTCGAATATCCCCTCGGATTTCCACTTGGCGATCGCTTCAGGTGATGGCGGGACAGCCACGCCGACTTCGATCAACAGCAGGAAGGCCAGTAAGACAAAAAAGGATAGACTGCTCCCCGCACGATAGTTCATTCGTAATGTCATGGTTTCCCCGAAAAGAGAGGTAAACGGTTGTTCTGCGCTAAAGGTAGCCGAATTTTCATATCTGTCAACGCTATAACTGGCAACGCACACCGATTGTTCGACGGGACCGCCTCAATGCCTGATTATCGGCGACTTGGCTGATTCACAGAGTGGGAACGAAACAAAATCCGTACAACAGCCAGTCAACCTGTTGCCGTTAGGTACATTGACAACACAGAGGATGGCCACGGCAATGCGCTCAAGTCCCCCTACGCCAGTCTTTCGATCTGGGACAAATCGGACTAATTTGGTCTGCGCAGGCGTCATTTCTTGTCGAGCGCCTTTGTCCTGACTCATGCGATCGCACTCAAAAACAAGTCATCTCAGGCGATCCAAAAATCACTGACTTCTTTGCCTTCCGCCCACCTCCTAATCCGGACAAATTCAACCTAAGGTAAACCCGGATTCTTCCGATAGACTGTATGAGTTCTGAACAGAGGGCCCTGGGAGGTTTGTGGGGCTTGGACCGCGATCATATCCAAATTCGATCACAACATCAAATGAAGTTAACGAGTGTGCGCCCCAATCTATCTGCATGGAAAATTGCCGGGATCTATGCCCTGTCGGGCTACCTTTGGATCCTCTTCTCCGATCGCATACTTGCGGGTATGGTGGCCGACGCAGAGACTTTGACCACGCTGCAAACATACAAGGGATGGTTCTACGTTGCTATCACTGCCCTGCTGGTACAGTGGCTGGTGAAAAGGCGGCTTGCCGCGATCAAGCAAGTGCAGACTATTCTGCAGGAACGCGAAACCCGCTTCCGCAGGTTGTTTGAGAACTCCCCGGTGCCTTTGATCGAAGCTGACTTCTCCGAAGCCCGCCAGCGCCTCCTTCAAGTGCGCCGCCATGACCAATTTGATCTGCGCACTTACTTCAACGAGCATCCTGACTTCGAACGCAAACTGGCCGCTTCGGTGATAATCCGAGAGGTCAATCCGGCCGCGGCGAATCTCTTCAGAGCCAATTCCAGCGAATTGCTCAAGGGTATCATCGGAAATGTCAGGAGTGAGGGGCTATACTCATTGGCCCGCGAACTTCTCTGCCGCTTTGATTCTGGTGACGCCCGACATGAAACCGATGCGGAACTGCTGACCATGTCCGGAGAAAAGCTCTCTCTACTGGTCTCAGCTACACTGACCCCGGGATTCGAGTCCAATTGGGAGAAGATCATCATTTCGCTGGCCGATCTGACTATCCACCGCAAAGCTGAGGTTGAACGTGCGCGCCTCGAAGCCCAACTTCGTCAGGCCCAGAAGATGGAATCGATCGGTGCGCTGGCCGGCGGAATTGCCCATGACTTCAATAATATCCTGACCCCCCTCTGCGGCTACACCGATCTGGCGCTGGAGGACCTCCCGGCCAGCAGTCCGGTTCGCGAAGATATCGAGCAGGTACAAAAGGCCGCCTATCGCGGCAAGGACCTGGTCAAACAGATTCTCAGTTTCAGTCGACGGTCCGACCAGCAAAAGATCGTGATCGACCTCAAGCATATCATCAAAGAGACCGCCAAGTTACTCCAGGCCTCGTTGCCGCCGAGCATTGAGATCCAGACGGAGTTGAACCAATCGATCGGCAAAGTGCTGGCCGACCCGACTCAGATCCATCAGGTGCTGATGAACCTCTGCACCAATGCATTTCATGCGATGAAGGACAGCGGTGGTCAACTGACCGTCCGCTTGAGCCAGGTGAGCCTGCACGAATCCTCCGCGCCGCATCTTGCCTCAGGTGAATATGTCGCCTGCGCCGTCACGGATACCGGATGCGGTATCCCGCCGGAAAACCAGGAACGGATCTTCGAACCGTTTTTCACGACCAAGGATGCCGGTGAAGGTACGGGGCTTGGCCTGTCAGTTTCGCATGGCATTGTGGTTTCGCACGGCGGGACGATCACCTGCACCAGTCAGCCGTTGGTCGGATCTACCTTTACCATTTACCTCCCGGTCTCTGTTGATGCCGTCCAGGAGGAGACCAGGCTGACCTTTTCGAATCTCCGCGGAAGCGAACGAATTCTGATCGTCGATGACGATTCGGTGGTTGCCGAAGTTGCCAAGCAGATGCTGGAACGTCAGGGGTATTGCGTCGCTTGCAGTAATTCGCCGCTACAGGCACTGGAGAGATTGCGCACTGCATCGGAGCACTTCGATCTGGCGATCTTCAATCAAGCCATGCCAAAAATGAGCGGCCTGACACTGGCCGAAAAAGTCCGCGGATTCAATCAGGATATGCCGATCGCCATGCTGACCGGATTTGGCAAGGGGCTGGATACGCAATTCCTGGAGCGTGCACATATCTCTGTGGTGATCGCCAAGCCGTTTACGGCTGTCGAGATCGCCGAAGGTGTACGAGCGGCCCTTTCGAATAAGCCGTCGGCGGTCACCGCCCGCTAGGCGGGTCATTCAGTCGGAGAAGCTTCCGCCGGGAAGCGCTTGTTGGCGAAGTGCCCCCCACATAGACCCCGAATAGTCCAACCAATATCTGCAGGATCAAATACCAGAGCGGCTGTTTGTCAATATTGGTGGCCAGTGTCACCAGTCCGATGAACAGCACTACTGCGGCGAGCGCATGAATATGCTTTACCCGTGACCCCCGGCAGATCACGATCGTTACGCCAGCTCCAACGACCGCGGCAGCCAATCCGAACAATTGGATGACAACAACCCAGGGTATGCTGGGAAAAGCATCCGGCTGTGGAAAAGCGGCCGGGAATATGATGGCAATGAGCAGAAAGAAGAGCATGATCAAAACCAGCATCGCCACATATCCTGATGCCACAGCTATTGCGCTTCGAAGCATATCGTCTCTCCCTCTTCGGGGTTCAGTCCAAATTGATACTATCCGTCGATAAGGTATGATCCAACCTTCCAGGACCAGTCCCTTACTGCCGCTCGAGGGCGACAACCAGTTGGATAGTGTACGATAGATAGTTAATGACAGTACCGGTAAATAGAGAAAAAATCTCCCGTCGCGTGCAGGAGGTTTACGGGATCGTCAGGCCGGGCGCTTGGCCAATCGTCTAAGTCGCTTGCTGGCGGTAGCTTCGCGCCGAGCAACCGCCTTACGGCCGCTTCCGGTCGAGCGAGTTGGTTTGGTCCTGACCACCCGAGACTTATGACCGGTCTTGCTATTCAGCTCCAGATAGTTGGCGATAGCAATATCCCAATCAACAAACTGCAGTATTCCAGCCACCTCACGGGCTACCACGGCCGCCTTGCGCAATGACTCCAGTTCCTCGGATATTTCCGCCCGGATCATGAAGTCGGACTTCCCTCCGTAATGAACCAAAGAAGCGATGATATAGCGGTCAAGATAGCGCGCTTGCTCATACGCCTGCGCAGTTCTGATCCGTCGAACTGCCCGCTCTATGGAATGGAATAAGGGGAGGCGATAATTCAGAGCGACTTTGAACTGCACCAGATATTCGCCGGTCAATCCCGGACGGACCGTCTCTTCCCGCATATGGCCGAATATCTCCTGAACGCGGTGCAGCGCGTCAGGACCGGAAGAAGCCAATACGGTCGCCAGACCGGTATTACCGGAAAACTCAAGGACGACATCGCGATTGTGAAATGTATACGACATGCTACTGATAATATCGGCTGTTGGAGCAGTCGATTTTATCAGCCAAACAGATCGTTCTGAGGCTATCCGAGATAGCGGAGCTTACTTCCTGAAGCGGTCAAAATCGGGCTATCCTGATGCAGTTCGGCAGCTTTCACCTCTCCCAGGAAAATAGTGTGGTTGCCGACCGCCACCTTATTAACCAACGCGCAGTCCAGATAACCCAGCGCCCCTTTGAGAAGCGGAGATTTGGTGACCGGGGACGTATCTACATCGGCATGGGCCAGTTTCTGGTACCCGGACTCGGCCGGACCATAGTAGGCTTTGGCGAATTCGCTATTATTCTCGGCGATCAGATTGACAACAAAACCGCCATGCTGATCGATCAGCCGCGAAGACTGATGTTTGTTATGCACGGCCAGCGCAATGATAGGCGGCTCGGAGCTGACCTGCGAGATCCAACTGGCGGTAAATGCATTGCCGTTGTTGCCGTCCCCCATCGTGACTATATAGACGCCGTATTCGATCTTCTTCAGTGCTGCTGTGATCTGCTTTTCCATTGCTACTCCCGTTCAGCCGGTCTCCCGGTCACTCGTTTCAACGTTCAAAAGGATGATCAAAGGTGAAGTCGGGCCGATAGTTCATCGGACTATCCAATTCCTGGACCCATCCCCGGTGAAATCCGAGACGATCAAATTCGTCCAGGACCTGCTCGTACTCCTCCTGTTGCAGCGTTCGTCCGAGGCGCGGATGATTCGCCACCGCCGGGATCGGATGATACTGCGACATCAGAGAAACATGTACGTCAGGAGAAAGTTCTTCCGCGATCCACTGAAGTACCGCTTTGCTGTTTTCGATCTGGCCCGGCAGGACCAGATGACGGATCACCATGCCAAAGGTGATCCCCCCCTCATCATCGGTATAAATGTTCGGCCCCTTCTGGCGGTACATCTCTTTGATCGAAGCGGTGGCATGTTCGACATAATTCGGCGTATCCGAATAAGCCCCGGCCAGGCGATTGTCGAGATACTTCAGATCGGGAAGATATACCTGAATCGTTTCCTCGAATGATCTGATAGTCTCCGCCTTGTCAAAACTACTGGTATTAAAAACGAAGACCGGCGTTCGTCCTCGCGCTGCCAGCGCGTTGATGATCACTCTGACCTGAGGAATGAAATGAGACGGGGATACAAAGCCGACTGCCTTACATCCGGAGTCTAGTAATGTCTCGATCTGCGCAATGATGTCGACCAGCTCCAGCTTGGTCTCTTCGATCGTGGCGTTGCGGCGGCTGATCTGCCAGTTCTGGCAGTAAACGCACTGCATATTGCAGCGGGTGAAGAAGATGTTGCAAATGCCATTTTTGCCGGAGATGACCGGCTCTTCCCCCCGATGCGCACAGATCGAACCGACCGAAAATTCCATCCCGCTGTTGCAGAACCCCAGTTTACTGCCGGAGCGGTCTGCCTGGCAATTGCGTGGACACTGCGTGCAGTTTTTCAGGACCTCAAGTGGCAGAAGCAACTCCTGCCATTGAGTCTGACTGAACAGGGCGGTCGATGTAGGTGTAGTTCGGTCCATATTGCTGTCCGGGGAATATACACTGAGACAGCCCGAACCGCAAGGCAGTCCAGATCAGCCGTCGACCCGGATCGGAAGGATCACGACCGGCAAGCCCTGATGATACAGTCGCTTCTGGACCGAAAAGATCGTCTGGTTATGCAGCCAGCGATTAAAGAAGGTCTCCTTGCGGAACACCAACTGACCGCCAAAAAAGACCGAACGAGGGAATCTGTCAGTTATCAGCGGGACCTGCTTATCCAACTCCTCCAGAACATCAACGCCGATCACGGTATGACTCTCAGCATATAATCCGTGCCGCTGCAAATAGTCGACATAGCGTTTCCCCTCGGACTCGATATGCTCCTTGAGCTTCTCAACCTCGGCCGTCCCCTTGAAATTGCCGACATCCACAACACCGATCTGCAGGAAGATATAGTTCTTGAACGCCCCTTCAAACAGGCTGATCACGTTCAGGAGTGTATGGATCCCCAGTCCGTTGAATCCATTGACCAACAGCACTGCCGTTTTTCCCTTCGGCTGCGGCTGGAGTTCCGGGACCGGAGTGGTCGCTTGTTGCTCGGAAACCTGCATGGCCGTCACTAGCAGCTCATCGAGCCGCTTAAGTTGATTGGCGGTGCGCCGGTAGTGTCGCCGGACGGCAAATGCGATACTGATCAGGACGCCGGTTACCAAAATGGTAAGCCATCCCCCCTCGTTGAATTTGAGGATCGCCATCGAGACCAGAATAAACGTACACATGACCAGGCCGATCCCGTTGATCGAGATCTTGCGGAGCCAGGCTTTGTTTTCACGTCGCACCTGCCACCAGTGGCGAACCATCCCCAACTGCGACAGCACAAACGTGATAAACACGGTGATCGAATAGAGCACGACGAGGAATTTGACCGAACCACCGGTGGCAACCACCAGTACCATCGCCAGCCCACCCATTAGCAGAATACCGTTTTGGGTAACCAGTCGATCCGACAGCACAGTGAATCGCGTGGGGAACCAGCGGTCGAGGGACATATTGGCAAGCACGCGTGGGCCGCCTAAGAAACCGGTCTGAGCCGCGACAAACAGCAAGGCCGCCTCGGAAAGGAGAATCGAAAAAACGAAGACCGGTCCAAAACTCCCCCATCCTTCGGAGATCCGCTCGAAAAGGACCGCGTTCAGGGTCTTCCCTTCGGCAGGTTTGAGGTCGAGCAGGAGATATGCGATCACCAGGCCGGTGACGATAGCCGCCAGTGAGATCGACATATACCACATGGTTCGTCGACCGTTGATCACCTTCGGTTCACGGATGATCGGCAAACCGTTGGAGACAGCCTCAATACCGGTATACGTACCGGCGCCAAATGAATACGAGCGCATCAACAGGAGAAAGATCCCCATCAAGCCAATCTCCGACTGGGCCTTGGAAAAATCGGTAGCGGTGTTGCTCACCACCTCGGGGAGCTGGTCGATGTGACTCCCCCAGGCATAAATGATCGCGACAGCATGCAACAACACAAAGGAGAGCATGATCGGAATAAGCGGCACTACTGATTCGCGGACTCCGCGAAGATTCATCACGATCAGCAACAGGACGCCGAAAACGGTAAAGAAGAGTTTATACGGATGCCATTCGACCGGAAGGAAACTGAACATTGCATCAGAGCCAGCCGCTACAGAAAGGGCGATCGTAAGGACATAATCGATCAGGAGTGCGCAGCCGGAAACCATCCCAAGGGTGGGATTGAGCATTTTGCTGGCGACGAGATAGCCACCACCGCCGCCGGGAAAGAGCTCGATGATCTGCATGTAGCTGGCGGAAATAACAAATACGGTGATCGCCGACCCGAGCGCGACTAATAGGCCGAGATAGGTATGACTACCGAGAGCAAGGAATGCTTCTTCCGGACCATAGCAAGCCGATGAAAGCCCATCAGCACCAAGTCCGACCCATGCCAGGAATGCGGACAGGGCTAACGCATGGTAAATCGAGCGGTCCTGGAGATTTCGTCCCCGACCGATCAATGCAGTCTTAATTCGTCTAAATAGCGAAGGTTGTGTTTCCATCTGACTTGCCGGACCAGGCACGTTTGGTTAAAGACCGCGTCAATAGCCCGCAAACCTTGGCCTAATAATAGAATAGCAGGGGAATTAGCAAGATAATTCTCGACTACCTTGGTTTCTCAGCCAACCAGATATGCTTCCCGCCACCGGTCATTCCGAATTCGCTCAAGGGGCCCGTCTTCTGCAAAACAAATCCAACGGAAGTAAGCAGTTGCGTGACTGACTCCGGTATAAAGGCTGTCTGTTCAAAGAGTTCGTCCCGACGCTGCCAGTTTCCATCGATCAAGCGAAACATGGTTGCTTCCATCTTCCCCAGTCTGGCCGACTGGTCGTAGCTGGATCGACAGACCAGCACATGGTCTGATTCAACGATCGACCATGACCCTTTCCAGCGTTCGACAAACCCCTCCTCGACATTGAGGTCAAAGAAAAACAGACCTCCCTTTTCGAGAGAGGCAAAAACGGATGCAAAGGCAGCCAGCAATCGCTCTTCAGTCATCAGATGATTGAGACTGTCAAACACCGACACGGCGCCGTGGACTTTCTCCGGAAGAGTGAAGTTCTCTGCGTCGCTTTGCTGGAAAATCGCCAGCTTTGCATTTCGATAGGCGTAGTCCAGCATCTCGGACGAATTGTCAACCCCGACCACGCGATACCCTGCTTCGGTCAGCCTGGCGGCAAGCTGCCCGGTCCCGCAGCAAAGATCAAGTAACCGGCCATTCGAAGGGAGTTGAACCAGCAACCATTTCTCAATCTGTGGATAGACGCGACTGATGAACTGCTCGGCCCAGTAGCGGTCGTAGAACCAGGCAAGGCCATCGTAAGGGGTAGTCTTCTGACTCATCGCTTTCTCGGCAAAAACCAGGCATCATCGTTTTTGGTGAAGCCGATATGCGGGTAGTACTCGCGCGCCTGAGGTGCCGCCAACAGCAGGATCATAACTTCTTCACCGAGATATTGCTGTGTCCTGAGGATCAACTCCTGCCCTATCCCCTGTTTCTGGTGCGATCGGGCGACCGCCAGGTCAGACAGATAGCAGCAGTAGGAGAAGTCCGTCACCGAGCGAGAAATGCCGATCAGCTTAGCTCCATCGCGAGCGGTGACGATCAGGTTGGCGTTGTCGAGCATACGAGCGATCCGCGGAAGATCAGTTACCGGTCGATTCAGGCCGGCATCGGCGTACAGATCCGCTACTTCGGCCGGTTCTATGCTCTCGTTGATATGGTATTGAATATGCATGCAGTCGATCTCTCCATGGTTTCTGGAGCAAATATGAAGAAATGCGATCGGGAATGCAAACGGCTAATCTGCTCAGGCGGGAGCCAGGGCGCCGGCCTTCTCGAAGGTCACGGCATTGAGGACGGTATCGACATAGAAGTACTGCTCGGCCCTAAAGGGAAGAAAGGCGAGCTGGATTGATTGCGGCTGGCAGGGTTCAAAGGCTTTGTTCTTGAGAACATCGCGCTCGGCGGCTCGACGATACCAGAGTATCTCAAGCAGAGTAATTGCATCCTCGATCGACCGACTGACCGGAATCTCCTGCCTGATCATATCTTTCATCAATTCGCAGGGGATTTTCTCAATTGCGGTAGTCATGCGTGAACTGAGGCGGTAGACTGTCTCCGCATTGCGCATTTCGAATGCCGGTACAACGAACTGCATCTGCTTGTCGGATCTTTCGGTGGTCGCCTGGATGATCCAGAAGGGGAAGAATAATGCTGATTGATCGGTTTTCCCGCTCGCGACCAATAGGTCAGTGTTGAGGCGCGGGTGCGTATCCAAAAATTCGATCCGCTCGCAATTGTGGCAGGCATTCACCAACGAGCGCCCCATTGGAAGATCCACTCCGCAATTGGTACACCGATGAAACTCCACCCCGATCGCGCCGAATTGGATCGCCGCCGTCTCATCAGGTGGTTGAGGAGAATCCGCCAACATCTCGGTACCGGCGACCCGCCCGGTGACAGCATCGATTGCAAACCGCCGTGTCCCCTGAGACAGATAGCTGTCCGCCAGATAATAGGGGAAAAAGATGATCGACCCTTTGGGATGGAACAGCAGAGTCGAGTTATTCCGATTGTCCGCCCGGTCAAACTGCCCAAGTCCGGCTGTCCCTTTGATCACTCGCTCGATTCCATTGGCGAGCGATTCGTTCACTGACAGACAGCGGACATCAGTGCCCACCTTCTCCTGGGCGAACGGAACCAATCCGAGATATTCGGTTCTGAGTCCAAGCGAAAAGGGGATCGCGGCAAAATGTTCGGTTGCCGGAACTGACGTAGAAAACGTGGCGAGATTGACCGTGGTCAGCTCTTTCTCTTCCACCTCTCCATTGTCATATTCCTCATCCTGCGAACGTGATACTTCGTAAGTCGACGTGCGCACCTTGAGCGTCACGGCATCGATCTTCCAGTATGGGTAATAGACAAGCGAAAGCAGAGCCGCCGAGCCGGGCATGGACAGGTCATGTTCGCGGCAGTAGCGATCCAGGAGAAAACGAATTTCCTGATTGGTTTTTCGGGGGCGAGCGAAGAATGCCGGCGGGAGTCCGGGCAACTTTATCCGGAGGACAGAACCACAATGCTGACAGAGGAGAAGGCGGAAATCCTTCTCCAGCGCAAGGTCGGCTCCGCATCCGGGACAGCCGACCTCGATGGTGAAACCGTTATTGCCCGTTCGGCGTGGACTGACCATCAACTGGCTTTCCACAGTTGGCGCAGAAATTCGCGCCGACCATCAGTTCGGACGAACAGAACTTGCAGGTCGTTTTGCTGTTCAACCGGGTACCGCAATTCGGGCAGAAGCTGGAATCCGATGGTACCTCGCGCTTACACGAATGACATGCCTGGTACGCTTCGGTTCGCTCTTGAGACATGGATTTCTGGAACAGTCCAGGGGTCATCAAACCGACCCCGGCTCCCATCATCATGCCAGCGCCCGAAGCGGCCGCGCCACCCTGCGCGCCAAGTCCCTTGGCGATCTCATACTTCATGAACTTATCAAGGTCGCCGACCGCGCCCATCCCGGATCGCTGGTCGATCATCTTGGCTACTTCGTCCGGCGGCGTGATGGTCGAGATATAAAAATCAACCAGTGCCAAGCCATACTTCTCAAATTCGATCTTGATGATCGTTTCGAATTCCTTGGCCAGTTCACTGTATTGCGCCGGAAGATCCAGGATAGTTTTCAGACGTTCGCCGAGCAGGTCATTGAGGCGTGAGATAATGACATCGCGCAGATAGTCGTGGATATCTTCAGTCGTGAATTTCGCCTGACGTCCCACCAGCGAATTGAGGAAGAGCGATGGCTTCTCGATACGGAAGGTATAAGTTCCATGTCCGCGCAAACGAACCAGGCCGAGCTGGTTGTCGCGGAACGTAACAGGGTCGCGAGTCCCCCACTTCAGATTCGTGAACACCTTCAGATTGACAAAGTAAACTTCCGCCCGAAACGGCGAATTAAACCCGAACGGGAATGCCAGCAATCGGGTAAGGATCGGAATATTCATGGTCGTCAGGGTATGCCGACCGGTGGAGAACATATCCGCAGCATGGCCGTCCTTGAAGAAAATCGCCTGCTGGCTGTCGCGGACGATCAACTGTGCTCCCAGTTTGAAATCCGCTGAGCCCTCTTGCGGAAGTCGGTAGATCATCTCGTCGCCGGATTGATCCAGCCATTCAATGACTTCAATAAGAAGAGACATATTGGCTCCTGAACTTTTTTTCGTAACTGTTACGTAGATTGTCGGAATAACAGAAAGTTACTCAAGGCGGAAGACTGAACGAAATATGAACAACCATTCCCCCGTCAAGTAACCGGATAACAGGGAGTTGTATACCGATTTTATCCCTCTGTAAGTCCTTGCTTGGTCCACGGCTGACGAATCGATCAACGTGCAGAAGACGGTCCGCTTACCAAAAAAAAGCCCCCGGGATATCCAGGGGCCAGAATAGGAAGCAGTTCCCAACTCAATCATCCGCGATATCTGTATCATTACTGCTCGGACAATGGAACCTGAAATTGCCCACCATGGATAGCGCCAATGGCGCAGGGGTTGGCGTGGCGATTGTGACTTCACCAAACCCGCCCTTGAGCGATCCGACAACATGCCCGGCAAGATCGAATATCTCCCCTTCGAACTGACCATAGCGCGTGCCACAAACAGGACACATGGCATAGTCAGTGTAGGACCAGGTCCCTTTGAGATGGCCAACCAATGTGCCGGAAGCATCGAGCCAGTTACCCGCAAACAGATTCTGCGCGTCGCCAACCCAGAAACTTCCCTCAAGCGTGCCGATCTCCGGAGTAGCCGAAGTGTTTGCGCCTTCCGCTCGCCAGATCCCGCCGAATGTCCCGCTCATATGCGTCTCATCGGCCCGAGTCCAATGACCGTTGAACGAACCATGCGGACAATGAAGCGTTTTCAACTTGCGCGCAAAGATCGCCATGCCGGAGAGATTCCCGGTCGGATAAAATGCCTGGAAGTGGGTCAGGTTATCAACCACTACCTCTACTGAAACAGGAGCGGTCTGGACCTTCAAGGTAGGCGCCGTTACGTAGAATATCCCCCGCTTCATTGCAATAAAACTCACCATGCCATCAATATCACTCTGGGTGAAAGAGCGCCAGGCGATCGTCATCGGATCGTTGCCGGGAAGCAGCGAGTCGATCCCGCCCTCGAAATCAAGCGCAGAGATCACGCCCATCTCGCCGACCCCGTTCACCTTCATGGAGCCGCTCCAGTCGACAGTGATGCCGGGTGCATTGTCGGGAGTCGTGAATGAACCCCACAGCATGGTCACCGCGTAGACATCGTAGCTGGTATCAGCCAGGAAACTCTCAAGTTCCTGCCGAGCCGTCACCGCCATACTGATCGGGAGCGTACCATCATCGCTCGCCCCATATAACGCAACCATCTGATTCGCCTTCGCCGGAAGGTCTGGAGATGATGCTGGCGGATTTGATGACGGTGCCGTGACATTTGAATCACTGCATCCAAAGATAAACAGAGTAAGGAGCCCGGTGATGAAGATCAGTAGAACTTTCATTGCTCATTCTCCCACTATTGTACAGAGCGGATAGTCTTGATATGTTCGCGTCTTCATGAATTAGATACGATTTACCTCTCGATTTATGCAATGGAAATTCTCAAAAAAGAAACCCGGCCATTGAGACCGGGTCATATCTTACCTGCTGGCAACACGTTCAGTTGTTCGCCAAGGGCATCAGTTCGCCTTTACGAAACATCTCCTGCTTTTTCTCCAGCCCGGTGTCGGAATAACTTATCCAGACGCCTTCTTTGACGCCATAATGATACTCCCCTTCGAATTGGCGCTTGCCGGTCGGATGCCACGAAATATACTGGCCATGCGGCATTCCGTCCCGGTAATGCACCTCTTCCCGCTTAGTTCCGTCCGGATACCAGGTGAGCCACTTCCCTTCTTTGCGCCCCTCAATATAATTCCCTTCGATCTCCAACTTCCCATTCGGGTGCCAACGTCTCCACTCACCACTCTCTTTGCCACCGCGATAACTCCACCGTTGGGCGATCTTTCCGTTATCGTGCCAGCGTGACCATTTGCCGAATGGAAGATCCTGTCGGAAACTCCCCTCTTCCTCGACATATCCATTCGGAAAATAGCGGGTATAGAGTCCGCTTCTGACTCCCTTCAGGTAGCCGATCGATTCCTGCATCTGTCCGCCGGGAGACCAGATGACCCAGGTGCCGGTCTTGACGCCATTCAGGTATTCGCCCCGCACCGAGCGAGCGCCTGACTCATAGAATTGTTCGCAGACGCCGTTGCGGATATATGTGCCGCTGGAGTCGCGCGTCTCGGTCCATCGTTCCTGAAGTTTGTGCGACGGATAGTAGTCGTGGCGGGTTTTAACCGCGTTGCTGCAGCCGATCACAAGCAGAACTAGAATGGCCGCGAACCATGCTCTACTGTTTTTTGATCTGTTCATGATAGGTTGGGTACCTCCGATAAGTCGATAGTTTATTATCGGACAACTCGAAGGAAGGATTGAGGCGATAATCAAGCCGTTGCCGTAAGGCAAGTTGCCTTCCGGAAATCTGCTTCCGCAGCTGCAAGTCGTCGAACGAACCATCAGGCCCGTTTTGCGGCTAGCAGCTCCACATATTCAACGAGATGAGTCAACATGACATCCAGTCTCCGGCTGAATTTTTCATCAACCATATCTCCAGTCTCAGAGAACTGCTTGCCCACAAAGGGCAAGAGTAGATCATGACGGATCGGGATCATCTGCAACGCGATCACGACCTGGCGAAGTTGTTCGACTGAACGCGCACCGGAGACCGGACCATTGGAATAGCCGACAAAAGCAACCGGCTTGTCATTCCATTCCCTGAAGAGCCAGTCGAATGAGTTTTTCAACACCGCCGGATAGCCATGATTGTATTCTGGTGTCACTATGACAAACCCATCGGACTTCCCGATCCGGGCTGACCATTGGTTTGCCATTGCGAGTCCGTACTCCCCCTTGGCTGCATCAGCCGATACCGCGAGGTTATAAAACGGGAGCGGCCAATCGCGAAGGTCGAGCAGATCATAAGAAGCATCGTTGTGGGAAGCGGCCACGGTCTGAACCCACTTGGCTACCTTCTCCCCCTGTCTCCCCTCGCGAGTGGACCCAAGAATAATCGATATGTTTCGCATGTCTTACAAAACAGCAGCTAGCCGCAAAAGTTCAAGTAAGCGAATAAATTAGAGTACAAACTACCGGTCATAGTAGGCATCTGCTCACTGACAATTCCTGACACAATCTGATTTCACAAGGCGTTGAATAAGGGTGCGACGATCTCATCTGAGAGTGAAAGTTCCAGTGTTTCGCTCATGGAATCCGAGGCTTCGCGCTTGACGCTTTCACCCGGGTCGCATATACTGCGGCAACTGGGAAAGCAGTTACCGATTGCGCTGCGCATCTGCTTTCCAGGGGAGACAATGGTCAAGTCGGTTGGGATACCGTCGGACCGTACATTAATCCTAAATGAGACGTTGGTTGATGATCGTATTGATATGAATTCACGGATTTCACCTGTTGTTTTGCTAGTCGATGATGACCCCTTGGTTCTGGAAGCGCTGAACGAGCTGTTCTGCGATGAGTTTTCCACTGTGACCGCACGCTCAGGGGAGCATGCTGTCCAGCTATTGGACGAACAAACCGCCACCGCGGCGGTGGTGCTGGATATTCGGATGGCCGGAATGGGGGGTATCGAAACGTACCTTCGAATGACGAAGATCCGCCCTTCGTTGCCGGTGATCATTCTGACCGGTGAGATTCAGGAGATGGTGCCGCGCCTCGCGGAGTTGCCGGTGCGACCATACGCGATGATCGGAAAAGGGGAGCCGTACGGCGAACTACTCCGAACAGTCCGTGCCGCAATTCGCGGCCAGGCGCCGAAGGGATAGAACGCACGCGGAAATCGGATTCGTTAGCCCGATGCAGTCGGCTCAGTCGCCACTTTCCAGCCATTTAATAGCGTCGAAACGGGCGGTGAACAGCCGCAGATTGAGGTTGGAAGGGCGCACCTCATGGAGCATGACATACAGCTTGGCATTGGAAAGTGTCACGCCGTTGTTGGAGACCAGCGCCCATTTGGTCGGCCCCATCTCTTTGGCCATCTCGTGCACATGCATGCGGAACCGGTCGATATCTTTCATCCCCCAGTCATAGACAGCCCCGGTGAGATCGATGATCGAATTCATGCCAGGTCGATAGTTGGCATCGGCACGGATCTTGGCGATCGATTCGATATCTTCGTCAACCGTGACCGGCCCCTGTTTTTCGACCACGATCAGGTTACGCGTTTTGTCGAAGTAGTACGAAAACTTCATATCTCCTCACCCGGTTGAGGTGACAGTGCAACGGACGGTACGACCGACAGCCGAGTTGACCGACGGTATCGCCTCTATCGCAGGATTGGCATTGTTCGGTTCGGATAGATGGTCTGGTCTCGTTCGGCGCCTCCCGCGCCTTCAACCAGACGGTACGCTACATACAACATCAGCTTTCCTTTCCTGTACGTCAAGTCTGAATCAAGGCTTGGGGCTGGAAAGCTGTCGGAATTGTTCTGTTTGTGCACGGTCACCAAAATAGATATATTTGTCCGGGAATTTGTATAAACCGCATGAGTGGACCCGAAACCGATATGCACCTGACTTCTGTGGCGTTATGCCTGACTCACGACTGTAATCTACGCTGCAAATACTGCTATGCCGGGAGAAAGGTTGCCAGGTCAATGTCGTCCGAGACGGCTCAGAGATCGCTCGAATTCATCGCCGCCCAAAGCAACTCATCCTGTACGGTCACCTTTTTCGGCGGCGAACCACTGACGAAATTCGCCCTGCTGAAGGAAACTGTTCGTTTCGGTGAGGAACTCTTTCCCGGACGATTCGATTTCCGCATGGCCACCAATGGTACCCTCATCGACTCGGAGGTCATCCAGTTCCTCCGTGATCACCAAGTCTACTTCTCCCTCAGTCTGGATGGCACACCGGAGCAACATGACTGCAACCGCTCGTACGGAAATGCAGGCGGCTCATATGCGCAGGTGGCCAGGGATCTTGAGTCGATTCTCGATTTCAATCCATATACGGTCGCCGTCTCAGTCATCACTCCGCAGTCTGCTGAGTATCTGGCCGACGGCGTCAGGCATCTGTTCGGACTGGGCTTTCGCTACGTTGTTCAGACCCTGGACTATTCGGCCGACTGGCAAAGTGAACACATCAAAATTCTGAAGCGCCAGTACGAAGAACTTGCCAAATTTTACTATGACTCCCTTCGCGCAGGTAAGAAGATCTATTACAGCCCGTTCGACGCCCGCATTCAGACCTGGGCCCAGAAACCGTACTCCAAGGGTGAACTGTGCGACCTTGCACGTTCACAGGTGGCCATCGCCGCGTCCGGCAGAATCTATCCCTGTGTACAGTTCGTGGGCCAGGATGATCAGGCTGAGTGGCCCAACAGTATCGGTGATGTCAGGCACGGTTTCGATCAGACCAAACGAAATTGGTTCATCCAGCAGAATCAGTTGGATACAGACACCTGCGTCGGTTGCGCGTTGCATGGACGATGCGCGACCTACTGCGGCTGTGTTAATTGGCACGCTACCGGAAAGATCAACCAGATTCCGCCCATAATCTGCGAGCACGAACGAATGCTCATGCCGATCGTTGACCGATTAGCTAATCGCCTGTGGAAGCAGAATGTTGATCTGTTCAAACGGAAATTCTACGACAAGACCTTCCCCATCTCATCATTCATAGAGGACTGCATGGCGAGTCGAAATGGTGAAAATGCTTAGCATCAGGCCGTTGCGCAGGTATGACCTCGCCAAGTATCCATTTGCAGGCCGCTACCAGGTCCCACCGCTATCATATTCAGGTTTGGCCCGCAATGCGGTCGCTATTGCAGCGTTGGCAACCTTGCTGGAATCCTGTATCCCTATCGCAGGCAAATTGCCGGCACCACCCATGCTGAGCGAGGTCGATGCCCGGGCAACTATTGTGAAGGCATTTGCGAGCCAGAATATTGCGCTCACTCCTGATCAACAATTAGCGATTCCGCTTGGCTCGGACGATGTAGCTATAGTCACCGCTGACGGCTACAATGACCAATTGAGAATCGGGTTTGAATACATCACGTCCGAAGATCGGCACGAGTTTACTGAGCAAGTCAGGCAATCAATTGATAAATCGAATCTCGAAGGTCCGCAGCATATACTGACCATCAATGCTCAGCCTGGCTGCTTGAATACGCAGGACAATAGCACCGAAGTGCATCTTCGACAAGTGGTCAACGATTTCCTCGCCTCTCTTCGAGCGCAGGGAGTGATTTGACAGGAGGTCGTCTATGCTTGAGATCAGGCAGATTACGCGATACGAAGTCCCGCTCTATCCGCGTGACGGTAACTTTCAGACGTGCCCACCCTCGCGGATAATCCTTCAATTTGGCGGTATCACGGCCGCAATTGCCATCGTAACGCAATCCTGCACCTGCATGGGACCACCTCCCCCGCCTCGTCTTATTGGTGAGAAGGATGCTCGAAGTGCCATAACCAGCCTTTTCGCTGCGCGACAGATTGAGCTGAAAACGGACCAGCCGATCACCTTGCGGATCGATCAGCCGGACTCACTGGTGCTCTCGCTCGACGGATACGACCCGAAAACTCAGGTCGGCTATGAATACCTGGCGAGCAAGGATCGCGATAGTATTCCCGACGCCTATCGTTCGCGACTCGACAGCACGCGACTTGAGTCGGCGCCCCACATTTTGGTTATCGATGCTCAGTACGCCTCGTACTATGACCGCGGTCAGAAGCTCGTAGACATTGTAGAGAAATTCCTCGATTCGCTTAAAGCACAAGGCGTGATTTGAACGGGTGTGAAGGTATCGGTCACAATCTAAACGTTTAGAAGGCTTTTGATCTCAAGTTGAAAGTATCAAGCAGACCACGATGCCTGTCCTCGTCTATTGCATAGAGGCCGTGAGTACGCGAGAAGAACGAGGGGTGCTTTTTCGAACAAAAGAGAATCTGAGTTACAGTGCCTGGGTGATCCGTGTCTACACCTGGGCCGCACATGTACCATCCTTTGATCTTCCTGCCGCACTTGAGACAGGCCAAAGTGTCGGGAAACGTGTGATCATACCAATAGGCAACATAAGAAGCAACCTGCGAATCCAGCTGTATCGGTACATCGTGAAGGTGCCGCCAATACGATGTCAGAATGATGCCGGACATATCATCTGGATGGAAAATTCCTTGGGCATTAAACCATTTCGCTAAACGCGAACCATGCCAAAGTCCCCAATCATTGCGCAGCCACAAACCTAGACCAAGGTGCGCCAGGCTCAAGTCCTCTTCCTTCCAAGCCCGAAGGGTATCTATCACTGTCGGGGTCAGCGTCGTATCAAGGTACGCCAGGCAGTCATCAAGATCTACAGGGACATACGATTGGCTCTTAGAGAGAGAAAGACCGGGCACGCATGATACGAAAAGGAGAATCGTAATGCCCAGCAAACAGGTTAGAAGGCAGAATTGAACTTTTGTATCCACAGGTCTCTACCCCTGATCAAGAGTACTGCAGCAACAACCACATGGACATGACGAAAACGAGGACGTTATGTTGAATCGGTTCAACTGTCCACGCGGGGTCAAAAGCCTTGTCTCATTCTTTTACTTAGCAACAATGACCTGAAAACCGCCATAAGCGAGACGAGCCATGTCAAACGGCATGGAAAAATCTTGGGCGTCCTGATGCTTTTCACTCATCTCTTCCATTACTTTTTTGTTCACTTCGTCTCGATGCTGTTTGGACTCAAACACAATAAATGAGAACCAGACGGTTTCGTCTGCGTTTGCCTTGGCCAGCTCGGGAAACGTAAGCGTCTTCATACCGCCCATTTCTTGCGCATTAAGGTCATCGCCCATGCACTCGTAATATTCGAGGGCGCCGTGCTTCATCCACATATCTCGGCCCTCGCTTGCCATTTTTGTGTACTCTTGTACCTTTTCTTTTGGAACGATAAGCACAAACCCATCTACATACTTTGTTTGATCTTTTGTCATAACTTTTCACCTCTTTTACCGCTCAATATCGTAGACCTTTTTTGTATTGTATAATCACATCTTGGCGAATTCTAGATTTTCTTTGGCGGCAAATTCATTGAGTTCTTCAATATGAGATTCGATAGACATTCCTTATCTCTCCTTACTCCCGGTAGTTTTTTTGGTGAAGATAAAGTATTGCATAGGATTATAGAAAAGCCCGCTTCTGGCTCGACTGAATTCAATATGGCTTGAGATTTCCGAGAAAAACGGCTGGGGCGCCCGTGTAGCCGGCGCCAAAGACTTCATTTCCAAACTGGCGGAGAGACTGGGATTCGAACCCAGGATAGGAGTTACCTATACACGCTTTCCAGGCGTGCGCCTTCAACCACTCGGCCATCTCTCCGATACAGAAACAAAAACGTCCCTGAAGGACGCTCCAATTTACACGCGAATTCCAAAAAGGCAACAGGTATCCCCGCCAACCCAAAACTAATTAACCGCTTGTCCGACTTCTTTTTCCACTACACCACGACGTTTCGAGACCGAATTGTCCTGTCCCCACCTGTCCTCCCCTAACCCAACCCTCTCACCCCTTCTCGTCGGCGCCCGTTTCGAAATAGAGGAAACGGTCAAGCATCTTCACGAACTCCGACCAACCCGGCCCCTTCTGTTTTTGCCGGATCCGGTCCATCGCCCCCATCTTGCTGTCAATCTCGTCACAATAATAGAGCACCAGCGATTCCGGCATCATCGGCACCACCGGCGACCCGTAATCCCTCTCCCCCTGGTGCGAAAGGATCATATGGCGAAGTTTTATCAGCAGCTTCTCGGGGAAACCGTCGATCTGCCCCGCCCGCATCGCCACCCAGGCATCACAAATACAGATATGATCGATCAGCCGGCCCTCATCAGTGAAGTCGATCTTCATATCCGCCGAATAGGAGCGGATCTTGCCGGCATCGTGAAACAGCCCACCGAAAATCAGATAGTCTTTATTGAGGAAATCGTACCCCGCCGCGACGCGCAAAGCCAGCTCGCCGACATTGGCCGAATGTTCAGAAAGCCCGCCTACATAGGCATGGTGCCAGAGTTTTCCGGCAGCGGCCTTCAGGTAATCGTTGAGAAACTGCTCATCTTTCCAGAAGGAGTCCGCCAGCTGGCGGATATAGCTGTTTTGGATCTTGTCGGTGAGCGCCATGATCCGGGCAAGACGCTGTTCATTGCTCTGAGTCGAATGCGGGAGAATCTCGTCGATCTGGTACTCGTCATCCAACGCCAGCCGGATCCGATTGACCTGAAGTTGCAATTTCCCGTTGTACTCACCCACCAGCCCGCCGACTTTGACCACCATTCCTTCGGCCAGGTCGGTTTGGCTGAACTGGTCGGGCTCCCAGATCACCCCCATGATCCGCCCGGTGGAGTCACCCAATTCAAGCTGGATATAGATCCCTTTGCGGTACTCTTTGACCTCGCGTTTGCGGACGACGAAGTAGCCGATGATCTGGTCTTTGACGACATAGTCGCGGATTTTCTTGCTGTCCATCTGACTCACCCCTGGTTGCGGGATACCGGTTTTGACAACAGCAATAATAGTCGATGCCGGTGGTTCCGCCAATAACTTCGATGGGCGGGGAATATAAAAGTTGTCAGGCGGGTATAACTGGTATATTTTCCAGAGCCTTATGAAGATATTACAGCGCTACATCCTCAAGGAGCATATCGCCCCATTCTTTTTCGCGCTTTTCATTATCACCTTTCTGCTGATCATCGAATATGTCCCCAAAATCGTCGATCAGGTGATTGACAAGGATCTGTCGATCTGGGTGGTACTTGAATTGATCGGGTTGAATCTGGCATGGATGCTGGCGCTGTCGGTCCCGATGTCCGTGTTGGTCGCCACCCTGATGGCGTTTGGCAGACTGACCTCCGACTTTGAAGTAACCGCGATCAAATCATCCGGGATAAACCTGCTCCAGCTCCTGATACCCTTACTTATTGCGGCATCGCTCCTGACCGGCGTAATGATCTGGTTCAGCGATGCGGTCCTTCCGGATCTCAACAAACGGGCGCGCATGCTCTGGGGGGATATATCGGCGATGCGCCCTACCCTGGTGTTCAGGTCGGGTGTTTTTGTCACTGATGTTCCCGGGTATCTGGTGCAACTCGACCATATCGATCACTCGACTTCGCGGGTCGAAGGGGTTCGGATCACCGAAACGAAAAACCCTACCAAACCACGCCTGATCATCGCTGAATATGGTTATCTCAAATCAATGGATAACGGCAGGAATCTCCAGTTCACTCTCTACAATGGAGAACTCCATTCGCTGGATCTCGAGAATCCGGCCAACTACCGGAAAGTCGATTTCGAGAATCAGGTGATCAATATAGGCGGAACGGGCTCGGAACTGGTACGAACCGACAGCGAATACCGTACCGATCGCGAGATGCCGATCGACACCATGAAACAGCAGGTGATAAACAACCTCCAGCAGATGGAGCCATTGCGCGTCAGCTCGATCAACAGCCTGAAAGAGAAATTCACCTATCTCTTCTCCGACAGTTTGACCGCGCCATCTAAAGCATTGATGACTGACTCAACCGCCCGTGTGGCAGTGCAAACCGAGGCTCTGGTGTTAATGAGAACACTGGAACGCAATATCCAGCAACTCGAGAGTCGCGAAAAGGCAGTGGCGAAATTCCAGATCGAGATATACAAAAAATATTCGATCCCGTCGGCCTCGCTCGCGTTTGTGCTGATCGGCGCGCCGCTGGCGATCATGGCGCGCAAAGGCGGCATGGGAGTAGCTATAAGCATCTCTATCCTGCTCTTCATCGTCTACTGGGCTTTCCTGATCGGGGGCGAAGATCTGGCCGACCGAGGCATTGTCTCTCCCTTCGTGGCGATGTGGAGCGCGAATATCCTTCTGACTCTGATCGGCATCTACCTGATCTATATCGTTGTGACTGAAAAGCCGGTCTTCGGATTCTTCCGGCGGGTGTATCGCGGATGATCAAAAAGCTTGATCTCTATCTCCTCCGCCATTACCTGTTGGCGCTCCTGGTGGTGACTGTGGCGATCGGCCTGACGATTATCGTGGTCAACATGGTGGAGCAACTTCGTGATTTCATCGACCACCAGATCCCGCTGGTGACGATCCTCAAGTACTATCTCTTTTTCGGCGGCTGGGTGCTGAAGTCATTCCTGCCGATGTTCATTCTGCTGGCGTCGCTTTTCTCGGTGTCGGTCCTGGCGCGTCGGCGGGAGATCCTGGCCATGAAGGCGGCCGGAATATCGCTCTACCGGATCATCGCGCCATATCTGGTCGCCACCATGATCCTGGCGGCCGGCCACTTCTATTACAGCGAGTACATTTTCCCGCCGCTCAATCAACAGCGGATCGAGATGAAAGAATTCACGATCGAAAGCCGCTCCAAAGCGGCATTGGCCAAAGTGCGGAATGTCTTCCGCCAGGTCAGCCCCGGGAAGTTTTACACCATCACCACTTTCGATACCGACCGCGGCGATGGCCGCGATTTCAAGATGTATTCCACCGTCAACCACCGGCTGACTCAAATTGTCACGGCGGAGAAGGTCCGCTTCGAAGACCACCGCTGGTTGCTGGTCCAGGGGCAGGTGCGCGACTTTGATTCTCTCTCCACAGAGACCTTTCACCAGTTCGACACGCTGACTGTGCTGGAGATCAAGGATAAGCCGACAGATTTCCAGAGTCGACTGGTGAAGCCGGAGGATATGGGGCTTGAGGAGCTGAAGAACTATATCGATCTGCAGAAGCGGACGGGCGGCCCATACCAGGCTGAGTCGATCGATCTGAAGATCAAGTATGCGTTCCCGCTGACCTCGGTCATCATCATCCTGATCTGCGTACCATTCGCGGCCAATCCGCAGCGCTCGGGGATCGCCGTTTCATTTTCGGTCGGAGCGGGGATATCGCTGTTGTACTTCGTGCTGTTCAAGATCCTCCAGTCGGCCGGACACAATGAACGAGTCCCGGAATTGGTCGCAGTCTGGGGGATCAACGCATTGTTCCTGCTTATCGGATTAATAGGATTGATCGGAGCGCGTAAGTAATGTCACACGAGGGACACGAACGCAACCGCGCGATGTGGAACGAGCTGGTCGATGTCCATGTCGCCCACCCGTCATACCGTGTGAAAGAATTCCTCGATGGTGCCTCCACCCTCAAACAGCTTGAACAAAACGAACTCGGAGATGTAACCGGCCGGAGCCTTCTCCACCTGATGTGTCAATTCGGGCTTGATACACTCTCGTGGGCACGCAAAGGGGCAAACGTCACCGGAGTTGATATCGCCGACCAATCGATTCTGCGAGCCAATGAACTCAAGGTAAGTGCGGGGCTGGACTCTGCGCGGTTCATCCGGTCCGACATTCTGGAACTGCCGTCTCATTTGAACGAGCAGTTTGATATCGTTTATCAGTCGTATGGAACACTCTGCTGGTTGGCGGATATTGGGACATGGGCGAAAGTCGTTGCGAAGTTCGTCAAGCCGGGCGGCGTTTTTCTTCTGATCGATGATCACCCCTGTTCATTGGCGATGTATGAAACCTCGCTGAATTACTTCTCGACCGAATCAGAAACGCTCGCTGATCAGCCGGATTATGCTGATCGATCGTTCCGCCGATCCAATCCAAGCACCGAGTGGCAACATACTACCGCAGAGATCATCAACTCGCTTATCAATGCGGGATTGACCATAACAAAAATGGGGGAATACGATTATTCCTACTACCAGGTCACCGAAGAATGGCGCCAGGTAGAGGACCGTTGGTATCCGCCGAAATCACCCACCATGTTTCCGCTGATGCTGCTGATTCGCGCCACTCGCTGACTATCAGCCGTGTGCGCGGAGCAGGACCATCTTGGCGTGAAACGCCGTCTCCACGATCGAGACCGCACTCTCCAGACTCAGCATCCCGGTATTGATCACGAGGTCATACTGCATGGGGTCATCAATCTCCTGGTTAAACAGCCGATGGATGAATGCGCTCCGGTCCCGATCGGTCCGTTCCATTAGCAGATGCGCCTCACGAGCAGAGATCTCTTTGTAGCGACAGAGATTCTCCACGCGCGTTGAGTCCGGACAGACGACCCGGACATGCAGCCCCTTGTGCGGCCCGAGGATCAGATTACCGCCGCGCCCCATCAGGATCACTCCACCCAACTCAGCCAGCGACAGCACTACCTTGTGCAGATACTCGTTGTAGTCGGTGTGATCGACCATCTGGCCGGAAAAGGCAGCATCAACCGCCATCTGCAGTCGCCCGCGCGTATGCTCATCGAGTGCCTCGAGCAACCGCTTGTAGTAACCGGATTCTTTGCTGATCGCATCGATAACTTCGCGATGCAGTCGCTGAAAACCGAGTCGCTCGGCGAGCAGAGTGGCGAGAAAGGAACCTCGTGATCCGGTTTGACGGCTGATCGTGATAATACGGTGCGGCTCAGCGTGCGGCGGATGGGTCTCCTCGGATGTCCGCCGACGTTCCAGCTCCCACTTGAGGAGCTGACGATTGATAATGGCATCAATTGAGGTCATAGGAATCACCTCCACCACAATATACGGACAAAACGTGGAGTTGTGACTATATTTTTTCTTGGAAGGGAGGCTGGCCTTAGTACAGCCGGCCGCCGGGGTCGGCATCCTCAACCGGGCTGACCAGCACCAGCCCGCCGCCGGGACGCGGTACTCCCAGCATCAAAACTTCGGACATGAACCCGCCGATATTCTTTGGCGGAAAATTGACCACTGCCAGACATTGCCGTCCAAGCAGTTGATCGGGTGTATAGTCGGTCTTGAAACGCGCAGAGGTCTGTTTGATGCCGATCTCTGGACCGAAGTCGATCTTCAGTTTGTAAGCCGGGATCTTGGCCCGCTCAAAATCAGCGACCTCGACAATCCGCCCCACCCGGATATCGACTTTGAGGAAATCTTCGTAGCTGAGTAACTCTGTCATTCGGATAATCAACAGAAAGCAACGGCTCTCGGCAAGTGAGAACCGAGAGCCGGTGCATTGCGCATGCTAACTATGCCACATTTTCATATGGTCGGCATGGGTCTGCAGGTAGCCGCCCGCCTGCATGTTTTTGTCGTAGAAATCCAAATCGAGATGGTGTGCCTGCAGGAAAGTCAGCGTGTAGACCGAGGGCACTGTCCCGGGGAAGCGACCAAACGTGTCAAAGATATACTGCGCCTGATGCGCCACACATTCCTTGAACAGCTCATTCATTTCGGCCGCAGCACCACGGACTTTGCTGGTCTCTTTCCAAGGTCCCGGTGTCTGGGGATTAAACGGCCCGCCTGCGCCATACTTCCGCTGGACGAGCGCATCGACCGCCGCCCGCATATTCGGGTAATGCGGCGGGCAGTAGGCCTCGAACACTCCTGCTCGACCGGTGAAATTCGGGACCGGCCATTTGGGATTGGTGTCGAAGCGGAACCCAAGTCCCGGGATTGCCGGATTGCCCGAGGCTCCCAACAGTGAGAACGGATCAATACCGTCAAACATCCAACCGCCCAATCCGAGCGCCTGAAGCATCAGCATCCCGGCATAACAGGAGGTCGACAGTTCCGCGCAGGTTTCAGCCAAACAGAACTGCTCCATAAACGACACCGGATAGGCCGCTTTCAGGTCTATCAATTCGGAGAACTTCTCAATCCCGGGAATCGGTCGACCGTTGATATCATCCATCAAACATTTGCCGTTCTGCGCGAGATAGGCGATCCCCGCCAGATAGTGCTGCGCGACATCGGCGACCGGGATGATCAGCGTACTCCCCGGCACATTCACACACCAGGTATTGTGCGGCTCAAGATACGGTTCTTCGGCGGGGAGATTAATGCGCTTGTCATCGAGCTTCACGATACGTGACTTGTGCGCCGCGAGCCAGGCATCCAGATCATACTCGCCATTTGCATTCGTATTGAGCAGAGAGCCGGAATCGCGCGTCGGCAGAAAATAGGTGCCGTTGTCATCGGTGAAGAAAAACTCGGTGGTATGAAAGCCGGCGGCGGATGGAAAGGTTCTTCCCCCGGCCGCGGAGGCATAGTTCGAAAGTTTCGGCGCGTATCGCTTGGCACGATAGTGCAGGTAGTGCCAGCCGTTGTTGCCGGTCGCGGCGGCCAATACCAACATCTGTTCGAGATCGGAGAGCGGCATCGGCGCATGCTGTGATTTGTACGCCAGCACGCCATCGGGAATCTCGTCTCCCAAAGCGAACCGTCGCGCGCGACGCCCCAGCAGCGCCTCGATCAGCGGGAAATTGACGGCATGCTCCAGCCCTTTGGGCATGGCCGGCATTTTGTCGAGCAGAACTTTGCCGCGTTCTCTGGTTTGAGCGGCGAGATTTGAGAAGCCCAGACCGGAGAGCGCGACTCCGGCGCCGAGTGCGAGGTGGCCGAGCATTTTTCGGCGGGTGACCGGCATCCATCCGGTAGCAGTGGAATTATCAGACATACGATCCTCCTTCGTGTCTGTTGAGGTGAAGATGAAATGGAGGTTCAGAGACCTTCCCGCCCGGACGGAAAAAGTATACAATAGTGGACTAATCTGGTCAATGAGGAAAAAGTGGCCCGGCAATCTCTTGCTTGGTCACCACTGGTGCTCGCGTTGCCTATAGTATCTGGTGATTGACCCCTATCCGTATATCAGTCTGCCGGTCATCCCGATATTCGCTATACCCCACCCAATAATCTGATGTAGAGAAATTGCGATTATGCGAGATGTTCAACTGGAGAGTCGTCGGAATAGAAACCCTATACGTAATGCCAGCCAACAAGAGCACTCCAGTTTCCTCATCGGAGTACTTCCCGGTAGAAATGACCATCGCATCCGTCGAGGTTGCGCGGCCTTTCTCCCAACCGATCTTGGAGTAACTCAGATCAGCGCCGATCGAAATACCTGTCCTCAAATCATAGGAATATTGAAATGCGGCTCTTACAGAAACAGAGTTGAGATCGGCATGGCTAAGCAGTTCGTAAGTTGCGGGCCCGTTCGCCGGCGGGTAGTATTTGTACAAAGAGTAAGAGTCGCTCCATGGGTCCAATCCCAACATGACTCGTAGCTGTCCATCAAATTGCCAATTTAGGGATAAGGGATTAGAGCATTCGAATAGTAAAAAGAGGTACCGGTTGACTTCTTTAGACCTGTTGTAATAGTATCGATGAGTGACGCCACTGCTAATGTCAGTGGTCACTGTCATTGTATCGTTACCCCAATAGGAAGTTGTATCCCAGGTCTGGTAGGACTCCGAATTGTGACTGCTGCGGTACACGTATCGACCACCAAATCCAAGGCGCACTCGATAACCAAATTGTCTTCCTGAGTAGGCAAAGGCGTTCCCAGAATAGTACCCGTACACCGCTCTGTCCAACGAAACGGAACCCGACGCCCCCTGGCCATAGTAATCCCATATGTCCTGCAACGCAAATGCCACTTTAGGAGTCAGACTGTCAATAAGTGCCGACTCCAACAAAAAGTCGGCAATCCCCTCCAGAGCGCGCTGGCGATGTATTCTGGCATCAACTGCGTGGGCCTGGCGATAGTAATAGACCGTGTCAGTCAAGCGAGTCATCTCTTCGTAGCTGGGCTCTCTTCGCAACACTCCCTGATTCTGAAGTTCTTCTATAATATAAAGACTCGTAGCGGCAAAGGCTCCGCTATACATTCTGCCGATGCCTATTGCCCCTTCTCCACCGATATTGTTGTTGGAACTATTGCTTACTCTATTCCTGATAACCCTTCGATGTTGAGTTCGCCAAGTGTAAGGATCAAAGTCTGTTGACGTATCGATTGTCATCGCATCGCTCTCATCGAGTGGGTCGTGTGAATAGTTCAGTGTTACTGAACCTACCAACGAGGCGAAGGTATTTCCGCTAACGTACTGCCTGATTTCTGTACCTGGACTGAAGTGGAAGTCGAAACTTCTCGATTTTGATTCGACAGTCTGACGTTCCATCTCCGGATATGCGTAGTAACTGTACTTCCTGATTTCTGACCCTGAATTTGTGGAGAAGTTGAATTGTCCCGTTACCGAAAAGCTGACTTCGCGAGGAATGGTAAAGTGCCGCCACCTGGTCGTACTTGAAGTCCTGAAATACGTCAAATCGCTTTCCGAATCAATATTGTCGTAGTAATCCTGATCAGTTTCCGGCCGTTGGTGATTTGACCTATGAGTTCCTTCACCCGCCACCCGCCACTCCAAATCGGTAAACTTCTCCGGGATGTAACTATCCACTCGGAATGGCTTGGAATCCTGTGCAGAAATACTGGATGCAGATACCAAAAGACATGACACCGCGAATGCGGCGATCGACGCGAGTTGTCTGATTGACATGAGAAACTCCCCGTTACATGGTCTCCCCAAATAAACGAAATCGCCTACGGCCTGTCAAGAGCCGCTGACGTAAGCGTGGTCAGATCAGGCCATATTCACCGCCACTCGCGGGCGGAATGACCCCATCGCCAGTAGCGTTTCCTGGCGGCGTCGAATCTCGTTCTCTGTCATCGCAAAATCCGGCCCGACATTCTCTATCATGATCGACGAAGTCGATGACGCAAAACAACCGGCCCGTCGCAGGTCACCTTTGGACTTGAGATATTCGAACGTAAACCCGGCCATGTAGGTATCCCCCGCCCCGGTAGCATCGATCAGGTCGATCTCATACGGCGGAATATCAATGAACTGCTTGCCGTCGTAGATCACCGAACCAAGTTCCGCAAGCGTGACGATGACGATCTTCGGTCCCCAGGATTTGAGGATCTTGGCCGCCTCATACGGATTTTCGCGGCAATCTATCCCGGTCAGTACTTTTGCTTCCATCTCGTTCGGCTTGACGATATCAAACAGCGCGAAGGCATCCTCGATCCCTTCCGGTTTGTCATGGGTGATTCGCTGTTGGGAATCGATATCCCGCAACAACCCCTGCGGATCCAAAAAGAACAGCCCTTTCGGATAATTCTTCCGAATCTGCGCCACCATCTCAAGCGAGACCTCTTTGAGGATCGGCCCGATCAGTATCGCCTCGGAATCTTTGTAGAGCGATGGTTCAATCGCGGTGATATTCGCGGCCCTGCCCAGGAGATCGAGCGTCCGATTGCCGAAGGCATCATAATAAATCAGCGAAAAGCCGCCGGTCTCTTTGGAGGGTGTCACCACCGGCGTGATATGATATTTCTGCATATCGGCCATGAACTGCGCTTTGAGATCATCGCCGACCGAACCGATCAGTTTCACTTCTTTGCCGAGTTTCGCCAGCACCAGCGCGGCGTTGGTGGAGCATCCGGAAAGAATGCGGGTTTTGGTATCCACACGCGGAGTTTTGATATAGTCATACACAGGATTGCCGATTGCGGTGATCATATAGACTTTCTTTGAATAGATGTCCGAGAGTCGGGGTTAGACTTCCTGGCGATCGCCCAGCATTTTGCGGGCATAGACCAGACGCTGCACCGAAGTGATGGTGGAGGTTGCGCCGACAATGATGAGCGCAAATTCAAGCCATCCGCCGCGGGGCCAGGTCCCGGTCGGGAAATATATCTCCATGATGGCGCCAAAAATGATCAGGATGAATTTTTCGAGTCTCCCCATAATACCGACCGCGCAATTCTGCAGTTTGCCGATAGACTCAGCCGCGGCGCGGGTGTAGCTGGCGATCAACATGCCAAAGAGCGCAAACAGACCCCACCCCGGGTGTACCGCGCCGGACATGGTGATACCGGCCAGGATAAAAAACTCGCCGTAGCGATCGGAGACATGGTCAAGAATGCCGCCAAAGACAGTCCCGGTGTTGCCGGCCCGTGCGGTGGAGCCATCAAGCATATCGGCAAACGATGCCATCAGCATCCAGAATACCCCCCACCCCATGCTGTCTTTCCAGAAAAAGATCCCGGAGACGGCAGCGCACACGAGTGACACTCCGGTCAGAAAATTGGGGGTCAGCCCCATGCGGTGACAGACCTTACCAAGAACCAGTGAGGTTTCTTCGTACCACTGTCGCTTGCGCTGATTGATAGTTGGTGCAGGATTCTGCTGCTCGGTCTTCATGACCGGCCAATATGTGCGGTTTAGTCCCCGGAGTCAACCGATCAGACCGGCCTAGATTGAGCGGTTGACAAGGTGGCCGATTGGGGGGATATTCCCCCGAATGTTCATCGATTATGTTGAAATAGAAGTGTTTGCCGGAGATGGCGGGCATGGCTGTATCGCCTTCCGGCAGGAGAAATATATTCCCAAAGGTGGCCCGGACGGTGGCGATGGCGGTTGGGGGGGCGATGTTATCGCAGTCGCCGACAGCAACTTGACCACCCTTCTGGACTTCCGGTATCGCAAGGTTTACAAAGCCGATAAGGGGCGATTCGGCGGCGGTGGCCTCAAGACCGGCAAGTCCGGCGACCCGATTCTTCTGCGCATCCCGGTCGGCACCATTATAAAGGATGTCGATACCGGCGAAACGATCGCCGACCTCGATACCCCGGAAATGCAGGTCGTCCTCGCCAAAGGGGGTAAAGGGGGACATGGGAATGCCTACTACAAATCGGCGGTTAATCAGGCACCGCGCAAAGCGCAGGATGGTGCGCCCGGCGAGCACCGGAAGCTGGCGCTTGAGCTCAAACTGCTGGCCGATGTTGGCCTGGTTGGTTTGCCGAATGCAGGCAAGTCGACCATTCTGGCGGCCTTCTCTGCCGCACGACCGAAGATCGCGGATTATCCATTCACCACGCTGGTGCCGAATTTGGGGATCGTCAAGATCCGCGAGTTCAAATCATTTGTGATGGCGGATATCCCGGGGCTGATCGAGGGTGCCTCCGAGGGGAAGGGACTCGGTATCCAGTTTCTCAAGCATATCCAGCGGACACGCCTGCTGGTCTATGTGATTGACATTAACGAAGAAGATATTATCAAGACACGGGAGTTGCTCGAGAACGAACTGGCGACTTTTGATCCGGAATTGCCGGGGAGACCGTCGATGACGGTGATAACCAAAACCGACACGACCACCGCCGCCAAAGTAAAAGCATTTTCCAAAAAGCTACCGAAGGATTATCTTTTCCTGTCGGCGGTTTCCCGTGAAGGGGCCGACGATTTTTTATTAGCCATCGAGCGGAAACTTGACGAAGAACGAATTAACAGAACGGCTGACTGATTCGCTGACCCTGCTGCAGGTTCCGGGTATCGGCAAAGGTCGCTATAATCGACTGATCCAGAAATTCGGGTCACCCTCGGCGGCGCTGGCCGCCTCGGTGCATGATCTGGAGGCGGTACCGTTCCTTTCGCATGGATTGGCGACAGCTATCAAGCAGCAGGCCGATCCGAATACTGCGCGCGCAACAGCCGCGCGGATTTTTCAGCTTGGGTGGGATGTTCTCTTCCCTGATATCCTGGGATACCCGGTCGCATTGTCGCGCATCCCCGATCCTCCCCCGATCCTCTTCCGCATGGGAGATCCGATCCACGAAGATGACAAACTGGTTGGCATAGTCGGCACACGGCATCCATCGGAGCGCGGCAAACTCTTCACCGCCAAATTGGCCGCTGATCTGGCACGAGCCGGAATCACTGTTGTCTCCGGGATGGCCGAAGGGATCGATTCCGCCGCTCATTCTGGTGCGCTGGATGCCGGTGGAAAAACGATCGCCGTCTGGGGAACCTCGCTGGATATCGTTTATCCGCCGACCAACAAAAAGTTGGCCGAGCGAATCGCCAAACAAGGGGCGGTCTACTCGGAGTATCTTCCGGGAACCAGTCCGGACAAGGCATTTTTCCCCGAGCGGAATCGGATCATCTCCGGGCTGTCCGAAGCGATCATCGTGATCGAGGCGGGCGCCAAATCCGGCGCGCTGATCACGGCGGACCATGCAATCGAACAGGGGCGCGAGCTGTTTGCGGTCCCGGGTTTTCCGGATGCGCTGACCTCATTGGGGACCAATAGTCTGATCAAAAAAGGGGCGCGATTGCTAACCGGGATACAGGATCTGTTTGACGATCTCCCCGTCTTGCCGGAAAGGTCTCTGCCAGGCGGTTTCAGTCATTGCTGGACCTTACCGATATGGAACGGAAGATGATCGCGCTGTTGGCCGAGGGGCCGGTGCAGATCGATATTCTCTCCCGCACGGCCAATCTGACGATCTCCGAGGTACTTGAATATATGCTGGCGCTGGAATTAAAAGGGGTGGTACAGGAACTCTCCGGTAAGAGGTTCATGTTATCTGAGCTAACCGTATGATCTCACAAACTGCAAAGATAGTAAATAAGCTCGGCTTGCACGCTCGTCCCTCGGCACTGCTGGTGACGACTGCCTCCAAATTCCAGTCCGAAGTCCATTTCACCAAGAACGGTCTGCGGGTCAACGGTAAGTCGATCCTTGGCGTGATGATGCTGGCTGCTGAGATGGGGTCGGATCTGTTGATCGAGTTGGATGGACCGGATGAAGAGCAGGCGATGACGGATATCCTTGCGGTGATCGAGTCCCGCTTCGGCGAATCAGAGTAGGCTAACCACGTCATTGCGAGGAGACCGGCCACTCACTAGACATTGAACCGCCCGTTCACCTCCGGTCGACGAAGCAACCCCCTCCATTCAATTACCGCCCAATCCGCGATTGCCTCACCGTATCATGCCGCGCTGAAGGGCATCCAGACTTCTTGCGCGGCAGTCGTCCTCGTCTGCCCGACCCCTGTTAAAAAGTCATTGCGAGAAGCGAAGCGACGAAGCAATCAGTTCCAACTACTGCCTCATTCCAGCGAAAGCATGCCCCGAGACTGAACCTGGGCTGGACTCCACGAAAAAGTCTGGAATCCCAGCGTGCGCTGGGATGAGGCGGGTGAGGGTTCGCGATGACCAAGAGAAGATGGATTCCCGCCTGCGCGGAATGAGGCGTGGCAGGACTCTCAAAGTTCTGCGGTGGTGAAGACCGAGTTCTGCCTGGGCAAGGCTCGCGATGACGTTTCAATAAAGTTCGGCAATGTTGATGAGTGAAGGACGGGCAGACGGGGACATCTGCCGCGCAAGGATGGCATTACTTTGCCGGGCAAGGCTCGCGATGATGTGCTGTGTGTCGTTTCCCCCCTCGACCTTCCCCCCAGTTATTCCGCTTGCCTATCATTTCCCTACCTGCCTATCTTATATCAGACTATAGCCGCAAGTGATTGACCTATGAAGAGTAATCGAAAACTAATTAAGGGTGTGCCGGCCTCCCCCGGGATCGCCATCGGCCATGCCCGTGTGATCCTTGCCGATGATATTCGCATTCCCGAGATGATCATCCCTGCCGGTCGATGTCAGGCGGAGATCGACTCACTCGATAAAGCGGTCGCCGCCACCATGGCCGAAGTGCGGAAACTCCGCGATGCCGCCAGCAAAAAAGCATCCGGACCGATCGCCAAGATCTTCGATGCGCAGATGATGATCGCATCCGATTACGATTTTATCCAGCAGGTCAAAGAAGAGATCGTCGCAAAACGCCGGAGCGCCGGGTTTGTCTACAAGCAGTTGGTCGAGAAGATAACTCACCCGTTGCGCCAGGCGAATGATCCGTACATGCGCCAGATGTCGATGGAGATCGATGCGGTCGCGCGGAAGATCCTCTCCAAATTAGGGACCGGCGCCAGCGATGAAGATATCGAATTTCCCGCCAACACCATTCTGGTTTCACAGGTCTTTACGCCAGGGCAGGTGCTGACATTCCGCGACCGCAAAGCTGCCGGATTCGCCGCCGCCGAAGGTGGGCGGACCTCACATATGGCACTGATCGCCCGGTCGTTGATGATCCCGATGGTGATTGTCGAGGATATTTCCGACCTGGTCCCGAATGACGCACCGATTATCATCGACGGCTCCACCGGAATAGTGGTGATCAATCCGAACGAAGAGGATTTCGCCGAGGCGACGCGTTTACGGAAACGTCAGGGTCCGGCACTGATCACCCAGATCAAGAAGTTGGAGACGATCCCGCCGAAAACGGCGGATGGCCGCACGATGCATATCGCGGCAAATCTGGAATTGCCGGGACCGATTGACGCGATTCTCGCCGAAAAGAAGATCTGTGTCGGGCTCTATCGCACGGAGTTCCTGTATCTTCGCGAAGGGGATTACCCGGACGAAGAGACGCAGTATCAGGTCTATGCGCAGATCGCAGAGACATTCGCACACTGCAAAGTGATCCTTCGGACCTACGATATCGGCTCGGACAAGATGAAGGAGGATGGCGAATTCGGGCATGAGGACAATCCGGCGCTCGGGTGGCGCGGGATCCGTTCCATGCTGGAGATGCCGGACATCTTCAAGGCGCAGATCCGGGCGATGTTGCGAGCCTCGGCGCGCAAAAATCTCAAAGTGATGCTCCCGATGATCTCCGACCTGTCCGAATATGAACGGGCACGCAAGCTGATCCAGCAGGTAATGCTCGAATTAAAGCGGGCGCGGGTGCCGTTTGACCCCGAGATACCGGTTGGTATAATGGTGGAGGTTCCTTCAGCGGCGTTGACCGCCGACCTTCTGGCTCGCAAGGTAGATTTTATATCTATTGGTACCAACGACTTGACACAATATACGATGTCCGCTGACCGAGCCAACGCCCGGGTCGCCAACCTGTACAATTCGTACCACCCCTCTGTGCTGCAACTGATTAAAATGACGGTTGAGGCTTGTAAAAAGCACCGGAAACCAGTATCTATATGCGGCGAAATCGCGGGAGACCAATTGGCCTTGCCGCTTTTCATCGGTTTGGGTGTGGAGCAGCTCTCCATGAACCCGGCCAAGATATATGATTTGTGCCGGTTGGTCGGTAAGATCGACACTGCGGTGGCTCGCCACCTGGTGGAGTCGGTCATGAACTGTCCGTCCGCCGCCGCCGTCACACGTCGCCTGGAATCTTTCCGGGAAGCACTCGAAAAGTAGTGAACGTTTAGCATACAGGAAGAGCGATTTGGCATTGCTTGATGATGTAGATACGATACGCTCGGTCGATCCGTCGAATATGTACAACCGGATATTCGACTTCCCCGAGCAGATGGCCGATGCCCTGAAACTGGCGGATGGCTGGAATATCCGGGCGAATGATTTCGCCGGAATCCGAAATGTGGTGGTGATCGGTATGGGAGGCTCCGCGATCGGCGGTGACCTGGTCCGCACGCTTCTGGCCGACCGCCTGGTGATCCCCTTCTTTGTGAACCGTCATTATAAGCTGCCGGAGTTCGTCGATGACGAAACCCTGGTGATCGCTTCTTCCTATAGTGGCAATACCGAAGAAACGCTCGAAGCGCTGGATGATGCGCTGAATCGCAAAGCCCAGATCGTGGCGATCACAACCGGCGGAATGCTGGAAGAAGTCGCCAAGATCAACGAGATCCCGTTGATGACGATCCCGGGCGGCATGCAGCCGCGGGCCGCGCTTGGTTTTTCGTTTGTGCCGGTCCTGATGCTGTTCGAGAAATTGGGAATGGTGAAGGGGTTGTCGAAAGAGATCGCCGGGGCGATCCGCCTGATGCAGACCTTCCGCGAACGGTATATCGAAGATTCTCCGACCGAAACCAATATGGCGAAAAATATCGCCGAACATCTGCTCGCCAAGATGGCGATCGTCTACACCGGTCCGACCCTGATGGATGTGGTGGGGATCCGCTGGAAAGGTCAGTTCTGCGAAAACGGCAAAAACATGACTTTCCATAACGTTTTCCCGGAATTCAACCATAACGAATTGGTAGCCTGGTCCGACCCGATCGGCCCGCATACCGAAAATCTGCAAGTCCTGCTTATTCGCGACCAGGGAGATCATCCCAAGGTGCAGAAGCGGATGGATATCGTGAAGGGGTTGATCGAAAAGCAGGGCGTGGATGTACTGGAAATTCGCTCGATCGGCGATACTCCTCTGGAGCGGATGTTCAGTATGATCCAGTTGGGTGACTTTGCCTCTTACTATCTGGCGGTGGTGAACGATACCGACCCGACGCCGGTAGAAGCGATCGAGAGCCTGAAGAAGGCGTTGAGCAAGTAACGTCGAGCCTGCATGCCAGGTCGACGTTGAGATTTCCAGCACAAATGAGACCCGGTAACCAACCGGGTCAGTTGCAAACAGCGGTCTCGGGGCTGTTGATTCCTCAAATCTGAGTGAACAGAAATAATGGTTGATGAGTCTATAGGAAGGTACACCAATTTGCATTTGACCTGCAGACATACGGAGTTCGAAGAGTGACCTTTCGACCGCTGATTCGGATCATCTTTATACTTTTCTCCCTTTCATTGACGGCTACTGCGGTATTGGCCCAGGAAGAAGCTGCGTCAGGTTCATCCTTCCGGACCGAGCGGATCAATGCGCTGGTCGTGGTACTGATATTCTCTGTCATCATCTTGCTCTACACGCGTTGGGCGAAGGCCGGCAAGCCGCTCTTTATCCGGAAGATCGCCGGACTGGATGCGGTAGAAGAGGCGGTCGGTCGCGCGACTGAGATGGGGAAACCGGTGTTATTCATTCCGGGGCTGCAGGAGTTGGATGAGATTGAAACGATTGCCGGAGTCTCGATTTTGGGGCGTGTGGCTGCGGTTACCGCACAGTATGAGACGCCGCTAATCGTGCCGGTCAGATACCCGTTGGTGCTGGCGGCCGGCCAGGAAGTAGTCGAGCAAGCGTACATTCAGGCGGGACGCCAGGAAGCATACAACAAAGATACCGTTCGATATGTCGCCGGTGATCAGATGGCGTTTGCCGCGACGGTCAACGGGATGATGATGCGCGATAGACCGGCTGCAAATATCTTCATGGGAGCATTTTTCGCCGAATCGCTGCTTCTGGCGGAGACCGGCAATGCCGCCGGGTCGATCCAGATCGCCGGGACGGCGCAGCCGGAGCAGATCCCGTTCTTTATTGCCGCCTGCGACTATACGTTGATGGGCGAAGAGCTGTATGCAGCCTCGGCCTACCTGTCGCACGAGCCGATCCTGCTGGGCGGTCTCAAAGGCCAGGACCTGATGAAAGTGCTGATCATCGCCGCGATTATTATCGGCGTCGCAATGGTCTTTTTCGATCAGGCCGACAAAGTCCTTCCGTTGTTTGAAGTGAAATGAAGACAATAGTCCCTATCCTTATAGCGTTTGTGGCCGGCATGATCATGCTGGTCGCGTTCTTCTTCGATACCGAGCATACCCTGATCGGCAGAGCCTCGGAAGATCTGCTGATCTGGAGTTCGATCATCGGCGGGTTCACTTTCCTGCTGGGTGCGATCTCCATCACACGACTGAATCTGCAAAGTGTGATGCGACGTAAGGCCGGATGGGGATACAACCTGGTCACGGTGATCGGTGTCTTCACGATGCTGGTGCCGGCATTGATCCCGTCGAGTTGGTTGCCAGCCGGTTTGGTGGGATTGAATGGACGCGGGGCAGGCTCAATTTACGATTTCCAGTTCATTTACATCTTCACGCCGATGAGCCAGACGATGTTTGCGGTGCTGGCATTTTATATCGCATCGGCTGCTTATCGCGCTTTCCGCGCTCGCAGTACCGAGGCAACTTTGCTCTTGCTGACCGCCTCGCTGGTTATGCTCTGGCGCGTGCCGATGGGAGAAGCATTGCTGCGACAGGTCTCGGATTCACTCCCTGAAGCGATCAATACCTATGTCATGGGTGGTGTCAGCATGGCGGTGCAGCGCGGGATCATCATTGGCGCGGCATTAGGCGCGGCCTCCATGTCGCTCCGTATTCTGCTCGGGATCGAGCGGACTTACCTGGGGAAAGGATAAGCGTTGAGTTTCTGGCAGCGCATCACCCTTATCCCCCGTCAATGGGTCTACTCGCTTGTCTGGCTGGCGGTGATCATCCCGCTGATCTTCCCGGTATCGTTCAAGATCAGCACCACGCCTGAAGCACAAAAGTTATACGACACGGTTGAAGCGATCCCGGACTCATCGGTCGTGATGCTGACATTTGATCTCTGGCCGAATGCGCTGGCCGAGACGGAGCCGATGACCCGTACGGCACTGCATCATCTCTTCCGCAAAAACTGCAAGATCGTCACCGTAACGACGATTCCGTTAGGGGGACCATCGCTGGCCGAGCGCGTAACGCGCGAAATGGCGACCCAATACGGCAAAGTGTACGGCACGGATTTCGTGAATCTGGGATATCGCGCCAACTACGTTTCGGTGCTCAAAGGGATGGGAAGCTCGATCGAAATGATCTACCCGACCGACAACTCGGGGACCATCCTGTCTGAACTTCCGCTGATGCAAAAGGTGAAAAGCTACGACGATATCGCGATGATCTTTGTTGTCGCCGACAACGGGATCATTGATACATGGGTCTCGATCGTGAATGCTCAATACGGCAAGACGATCGTTGCCGGAGTGACCTCGGTGATGGCGCCCAAGCTATATTCGTATTATGGGACCGGTCAGCTTTCCGGTCTGCTCGGCGGAATGAAGGGGGCGGCCGAGTATGAGCAGTTGGTGGGCAAGCCTTCGCTGGCGGTGATTGGGATGGGGATCCAGTCTTTGGTTCACTTTCTTCTGATCGCGATGATCATCTTTGGCAATCTGGGGTATTTCATGATGCGCCGTGCGAAGAAAGGTGAGGGCGCATGAGTTTCATGGAAGCATTCCAGATATGGCTCATGGCGTTTTTCACGCTGGCGATCTTTTCGTTTCTGTATCGGGATAACCCGGTCTACCGGTTCGCAGAGCATCTGTTTGCCGGACTATCGGCTGGCTATTATGTCGCACTATACATGGATACCATTTTGTATCAGCAGCTCTGGATCCCGATGTCGACCTCGGGCGAGTGGTGGCTGATCTTCCCAGGGTTCCTCGGTATCCTGATGTTCACTCGTTTGATGCCGAAATTTTCGTGGCTGGCGCGGTTTGGCCTGGCGTTCGTTATGGGAACCACTGCCGGCATAGCGATCATGGCAGAGCTGCACGGCAAAGTGCTATATGCGATCAGGGGGACGATTGCGGACCAGGTGAGCGGTGGGCAGGTGAACTATGTGCTGGCGGCGATCGTAGTGATCGGCGTTACCACCACCCTCCTCTATTTCTATTTCTCGAAGGAACATCGTGGTGTGTTGGGCGGGGCGGCTCGGGTTGGGATCTGGTTTATCATGATCTCATTCGGGGCGAGCTTTGGCTACACGGTGATGGGGCGTGTATCGCTGCTGATCGGGCGGGTTTACTTCCTGTATAGCGACTGGATTGGTTCACTTTCAAAGATTTTCTAGGCGGACCGCCCGGTTCGCGGTATAATTATCGCTGGCCCTAACCAACACAACTCTATATGTTACGGCAACTATGCGGATGACCAAACTCCTCATACTCATCGCGTCGCTTATGCTCCTGGCCGGTTGCGGGCAGGATCCTACCAAAGCGGTCTACAATACCAAAGCAAATCCGGAAGGATACCCGGCGCGGGCCTGCCTGATGCTTGATCAGTTGGAGTCCGGCCAACTTGCTACATACGACGAGATCACGACCAATTTCGGCGAGCTATACACCTCATTCCCGGAACTGTTGGACAATCCACAGTGGCAGCAGTTGATCGAAAGACTCGGGGTCAAATTCCGCTACCGGGCCGACCAACTGGTCGACTCTGGTGTTGTCAGGTATCGTGAGGCAGGGAAACTCTATATTCTGGCGGCATTCGCCCGTCCGCTCGATGAACGACTGCAGTATCGAAATGCCATGTTTTCGACCTGGGAAAAGGCGATTACTGATTCGATCGTTTCACCCGGTTTCGATCCGACTGCCGTTCCGGTTTCTGTAACTGACCAGCTCCGCATCCTCCGCTATTTCCTGCTGGATGATTCCATTCATCAAGATTTCGCGCAGGAGTTTCTGGTTCCACGGATATTGGACCGTCGGGCCGCTGAGGCGGCCATGAAGGTGGTCGGTCCGCAGCAGCTACCATTGATCGACAAATGTTTCCTGGCAACCCTTGGGTTCAAGTTTCGCGGACCGGGGCAGCCGATGGCCAGTTTTGCCGAACCGCCAATCGACCTGATGGCGAGCCAGCTCAGCCGCCAGCCAAATGGCTGGTATCATGCAGAGTTCTATTTCATACCACGGGAAAACCTGACGGCTGAATATACGGTCGCCTTGCGGATCGCGGTCCCTGATACAACCGCCCCGGTTTCGCCGGGGAGATTTCGGCAATTGTCGTTAGATTTCCGTCCCACCATTTCGAGCAAGAACTGGAAACCGGGCGAATTGGCGCCAGCCTATCGGCGATTCGCATTCCCGGAATCACCCAGCCAGGTGGCGATCGGTATCTATGAAAAATCCGCCGACAGCGCCCACTTTGTCCCGATGCGGGACACCGGCGAACCGATCTATATCCTGCCAGGTTCGGTCATCTCGAGTCGTTAAAGCTGGTTGACCCAGTCGGCGGCCACGCCACTTTGCGCTTTACTTGCCGTTACCCATACCCTACTTTGGCCTCAGATTTCAGGGAGATTGATAGATGAAAGTTATTGTCCCGGTAGCAGGAGTCGGTAGCAGATTACGTCCGCACACGCACTCCACCCCAAAGGTTTTGCTGCCGGTTGCCGGACGGCCGATCCTCGACCATGTCCTGGAACCGATCGCACGCTTGCAACCTGAAGAGGTTGCTTTTGTCGTTGGTTACCTGGGAGCCGAGATCGAAGCATATATCCAGGCGAATTACTCATTCAAAGCCCGCTTTGTCTGGCAGGAACGCTTGCTTGGTCTCGGACATGCCATTAATCTGGCGGTCCAGCAACTCGCCGATGGCCCTATGTTGGTGGTCCTGGGAGATACGATCGTCGAAACCGACCTAAAGAAGTTCATCGCCGCCGGTGACTATGTGCTGGGTCTGAGGCAGGTGGCCGACCCGCATCGGTTCGGGATCGCCGAGGTTGCTAACGGCGTGGTCAGCCATCTCGAAGAAAAACCGGAACATCCCAATACTAATCTCGCGGTGATAGGGCTGTACTATTTCCACGAATCACAGACCCTGCGCAAAGCCCTGAAGGAGAACTCGGATTCCGGCCTGACCACGCAAGGGGAAGTGCAATTCACCGATGCCCTAGAGCGGATGATCAAAGGCGGTACGAAGTTTCTCCCCTATGAGGTCACCGGCTGGTACGACTGCGGCAAAAAGGAAACGGTCCTTGAGACCAACCAGCATTTCCTGAAGTCGATGCACAACACGGTCAGTCGAGATGGATGTGCGATCATCCCGCCGGTCTTTATCGCCGACTCGGCCAGGGTGACAGCCTCGGTGATCGGGCCGTACGTTGCGATCTCGGATGATGCGGTGGTGGAAAATTCGGTGATCAAAAATACGATCATCGGCCCGAAAGCGATTGTGCGCAACCTGATCCTGCATGATTCGCTGGTGGGGAGCAATGCGACGCTGAATGGCGTCAGTTCGGTCGTCAATGTAGGTGATTCGTCGGAAACGGCCTTCACCTGAGCAGTGAGTATACGAAGCACCATAAGGAGTATGTAATCATGGCAGGAGGAAATTTCCTCTTCACGTCTGAGTCGGTCACGGAAGGACATCCCGACAAACTAGCCGACCAGATCTCGGATGGCGTCCTGGATGAGGTCCTTCGATCCGACACCAAAGGGCGCGTCGCCTGTGAGACCTTTGTCTCAGTCGGATTGGTCATTGTCGGCGGCGAAATAACCACCAAGACGTATATCGATATTCATCGCCTGGTGCGCGAAGTGGTACGTGAGATCGGCTACACCGAGCCATCCCACGGATTCACGTACAATACCTGCGCCATTCTCAATGCGATCGGCTCGCAGTCTCCCGATATCGCCCAGGGTGTTGATACCGGCGGCGCCGGCGATCAGGGTCTGATGGCGGGATATGCCTGCCACGAAACGAAAGAACTGATGCCGATGCCGATCATGCTGGCACATAAGCTGACCAAGCGTTTGGCGGATGTCCGTAAAAAGAAGGTTCTCCCCTATCTGGGTCCCGATGGCAAATCGCAGGTGACGATCGAGTATGTCGATGGCAAACCTGCCCGCGTCGACACCGTCGTGATCTCTTCGCAGCATGATGTTTCCATTCTGGACAAGAGTGGCAAAAAGATCACCAAGAAGGCGGTGGATGAGATGATCGAAAAGGTCGTCCTGCCGGTGATCCCGAAAAACATGCTCGATAACAAAACCAAGTACTATGTCAACCCGACCGGCAAGTTCGTGATCGGCGGTCCGCAGTCGGATACCGGCATGACCGGCCGTAAGATCATTGTGGATACCTACGGCGGCATGGCGGCGCATGGCGGCGGCGCATTCTCCGGCAAAGACCCGACAAAGGTCGACCGTTCGGCATGTTACATGGCGCGGTATATCGCGAAAAACATTGTCGCGTCAGGTTTGGCCGACAAGTGCAATATTCAGCTCGCGTACGCTATCGGCGTGGCGCAGCCGGTTTCACTGATGATCTTCACTGATGGTACCGCCAAAGTACCGGAGAAACGATTGGTGCAACTGGTGCGGAAGCATTTTGATCTGACGCCGCGCGGCATTATCGAATCGCTCGACCTGCTTCGACCGATCTACCGCAAAACCGCGGCCTACGGGCATTTTGGCCGCGATGAAAAAGAGTTCACCTGGGAGCGCACCGATGTCGCTAAAACCCTCGCCAAGGATGCCTAAGCCATGATCAAATCGGATATCAAGAATATCAAGTTAGCAACTCAGGGGAAGCAAAAGATCGAGTGGGCCGACCGCTCGATGCCGGTGCTTGAGTTGATCCGCGAGCGTTTCGCCAAAGAGAAACCGCTCAAGGGAGTCAATATTGCGGCCTGTCTGCATGTGACGACCGAGACGGCCAACCTGATGCGGACGCTCAAAGCGGGCGGCGCCAATCTGACGCTGTGTGCCTCGAACCCGCTCTCCACACAGGATGATACCGCTGCGGCTTTAGTGGCGGAGTACGGTATCGCGACTTTCGCCATCAACGGCGAAGATCACAAAACTTACTACAAGCATATTCATCAGGCGCTTGAGATCGAGCCGCATATCACGATGGATGACGGCGCCGATCTGGTGTCGGTCCTTCATACCGAAAAGAAAGCGCTCGCATCGAAGGTCTGGGCGGGGACGGAAGAGACCACCACTGGCGTCATCCGCCTCAAGGCGATGGAGCAGAACAACGCGCTCCTCTTCCCCGTGATCGCGGTGAATGAATCGAAAACAAAACATCTGTTCGACAATCGATACGGCACCGGGCAGTCGACCCTGGATGGCGTCATTCGTGCCACTAATATGCTGATCGCCGGCTCAACGGTCGTGATCGCCGGTTACGGATGGTGCGGGCGGGGTGTCGCCAGTCGCGCCAAGGGACTTGGGGCGAATGTGATCGTCACCGAGATCGATGCCGTCAAGGGGATCGAAGCTGCGATGGATGGCTTCATGGTGATGCCGATGGCCAAGGCTGCCTCGATGGGTGATCTGTTTATTACGGTGACCGGTGATATCAATGTCATCCGGCTGGAGCATGTGCTCAAGATGAAGGACCGTGCGATCATCTGCAATTCCGGCCATTTCAATGTTGAGATCGACCTGAAGGCGATCGCCAAAGCGGCGAAATCGCACCGGATGGTTCGCCCGCATGTCGAGGAGTTTGTGATCGGCAAGCGCTGCGTTTATATCCTCGCCGATGGCCGCCTGATCAATCTGGCGGCAGCCGAAGGGCACCCGGCGATGGTGATGGATATGTCGTTTGCCAACCAGGCGATTGCGGCGGAATATGTGGTGCAGAACCATGCCAAGCTGCAGAAGCGGGTTTATGCGGTCCCGGAGAAGCTGGATAATCTGATCGCGAGCCTGAAGCTGAAGTCGATGGGAGTATCGATCGATCGGCTGACGCCGGAGCAGAAGAAATATCTGGCGAGCTGGGAGATGGGGACGTAGGGTTTTTGAATCTCAAGGCGGGTTCTGGATTTACCACTCCCGCCTTTGATTTTGTCAAGCGCATCATTCCGCGCAGGCGGGAATCCAGAGAGTTTTGGGGAGTGCGTATTATGCGAGTCATTCTGCTAACGCTTTTCGGTTTTTTGGCTACAAGCCCATCAGCCAATTCGCAGGCCATGATCGACAGTCTCACATCGTCAAAGCTCAACCAGATGATTCTCCATGACCACATCAACCCAATGGATACCTCGTACATCAACCCTTCGGTCTACAAACTGAAGGTGCTTGATACGCTTTCTTTAGACAGATTTCGCATTGCCTTGGTCGCCTTCCCATTTGACGACCGCGGATTCGGCAATAGAACCACAAGAACCCTGATCTGTTGTTACGATGTTTCGACTCTTGAACCCAAGGAGATCGGCTGCTATTCACTGGGAAGCGTAGGAAATGGCAGGCTACTTAAATTTGGTGATGGAGTTCTGGCTGAATTGACCACCGGATATGGAGCTGGAGGCTGGGGGGTGACAACCTACCACTTGACCTTTGTATGGCCTGAGTTCCAACCTGAGTTCTTCGTAGCTACTCTTGAAGAGTGTGCTATGATGAATGATATGCCATGCCAACGGTCATTCATCAAACTTGTTCCGGATAGTTCTGGAAGTTTAAGTCAGATGATGGTCTGGCAAACCAGTACAAGGAGTGACATGAACGACAATCTGCTTTCCAGAAGGGACAGCGTGAGTTGTACTTGGCTGAGTCGTGAGAGCACTATCGTCAAGCTCACTCAGATGGTCGGGCTGTCCCAAGATTCGCTCAGAACTTTGTTTCGAGCTTCAGATGAGCCTATTCGCTATCTGGGTAAACTCGCAGACAGCCTGCTCAAGGGGATGTAAGCAAACTGTCTGGATGCCCGCCTGCGCGGCATGATGCTTTTATGCATTATCTGTCGTTTGGATATGGTTGTTTGAATATAATGGCTTGAAAGCGATTTTGGGCAAATCGAGAGACTCGTGAAACGACCGGGACGGACACTTCTCTTCATTCTCGTGGGTGAGCTTCTTATCCTCCTCAACTGGCAGTTCCCTGTGATCCGGTTTTCTGTGCAATGGGCAAATGACCTCTGCCTGCTCCAGACACTGCTGGCCCCTGCCGTCTTGATCTACATTTTGGCAAAGCACAAAGAGATGCTTACAAACTTCCGATTCTTGAGACCGACCGTTATGGTCGCCGGTACGATCATCGCAGCACTCTCGTTTGTCCTTGCCGGCATGATCTTGTTGGGCGGTTTACTATTGGGAAGCGAAACCATGGACAAGCAGTGCGAGGCTATGGAGGTTTTCGCGCATAGTTCAGTTAAAGCTTACCGATTCTCAAGCAACCTACCTCCGCCACGACGGTACATGGTCCGGCAAGAAATGACCTTGATTCCGGGGATTCTGCTGGTCAGGGAGCTTGAACACGGAGTGCTTGATAGCAATGCCGAAACCTTTTGCGAAGACCTCAGGGAAAGAATGAGCGGTCGGACAGACCTGAAACCGTACGTCTATTTCTGATTTTATCTGGCAGATGATTCAATGATGCTGGATGCCCGCCTGCGCGGCATGATGCGTTCATGAATAAGCACAGAATGTGGTGAGCCCCGTTAGCCTGAATCCCCCCTCACACGTTTATCCCGTCGAACAGCACTGAGATAAGATACCCCCCCGGTTGGGCGCAGGAATCAAATCCGAATACTCAGCCCCAGGAACGGGTTGTAGTCAGCGGCTGTTTCAGTCAACCCCAGATTGATGCCGAAATCAAACTGCATATTCGACGACACGCCGAGTGTGAGTCCGGTATCAAAAGTGACACTTGGTTTGATACCTTGCCTGAACTCCGAGAAAAGCTCCACATACCCGCCCCAGCTTGCAGAAAGATCGTGTCCCAGACTGGCGGACAGTTGCATAGCCTGAGTCTTTTGGTCGGCCACCTTGGTCTCATCGACCACGACCATGCTGGATAGGGAGTAGGTTTCGGTGAGTGAGACAGCCATCGGCAGGATGATCCCTGCGGCATAGTCACTTCTGTTCTGATCTTTGATCCCAAATTCACAGTAGGGCATCAGCGCAATGGCCGGCCCAGATGAGTCGTTGTCGCGGATATTCACCTTGCAGCGGATCATCACTGAACCGAATGCTCTAAGGCTCGGGAATTTCGATCTCCCTCCATAGGTCGTATCACCGTCGATCCAGTCCGACTCTCCCGTAAATGTTGGGATCACAACTTGCAGGTCAATTCGGTCAGTCAGTCCGATCTTGCAGTTCATCCCGAGCACCACCCCCTCGCGCTGATGGCAGTTGCCAATATCTGTCCAGGAGAAGGTGGCCAGATCAGACTCTATCTGCAGATGGCCGGCATCCACCGTAAACGGTGACTCCGTTTTGTCCGGACGATCTGTGCTCATAGGACGCATCGCTTTCTTAGTCCCGGATTCCCCGGCCGTGTCGTCTGCACTGACTGCGCAGGCGGTCAGACCAAACGATACTAACAATACAAGCGTCGCAATGCGTTGTTTGGCTGGTAATAACATTGGATGTTCTCTCCCTGAATCAGACTCCCGTACGTGATGCTGCAATTACGGCGAAACACAGGACAGGCGCAATCTGAATTTCCAAAAAGTGGACCGCACCTGTCGGCCCCAATGCAGAGCGAGTTGGTCGCTAAGCCTTGATCCCGTCAAACAGCACTGAGATCAGATACTCACCCGATGGGCGGGCGGAGATTCGTTTGCCGGCGTATTCGCGGCCGACCATCGCGCCGAAAATGATCGCCACCAGATAGCCGGTCAGTTCCGGTTTAACATCACGGCGTATCTCCCCCGTCTCCTCCCCGCGTTCGATGATCTCCTGCACATACTCGTGGACGTGGCGTTCAATATCAACTCCCTCAATTTCGACTCTCGCATGCGCCACGGCGTGAGTGGCGAACAGGTAGAATATCTTTTCCGCGGGAAAAAGTTTCGCATTCATCACCACCGCATGAAATAAATGCAACAAACGGTCACGCGCCAGCACCGCTTTCTCTTGCTTGCGGACCTCGCCGATCCACTTGCCGAAGAAATCATCGAAGACCAGGATGACGAATTCGAGCAGATGCGTTTTCGACGGAAAGTATTGGAAGAACGAGCCTTTGGAGATCCCCGCCTCGGTGCAAAGCCGGTCGATGGGGAGACCATCGTAGCCATACCGCCCGAACAAGCGGATCGCCGTCTGGTAGATCAGTTCCTTCTTTTCAGGCGGGAGCCTTCGGAAAGTCTCGCTAACTACCTTCTGTCTGGCTAATTGCGCGATCTGGTTTTCATCAATTAACCGGCATGGACACACCCTATAATTATGACCGTTTAGTCATCTTCTATATACCATAACTATATATTTATTGTCAAGATTTCATTTCCGTTTGACTGGGGACGATAGCGGGATAAATTGCCCGGTATAATAACCTGTCTATTCACATTTCCAGGAAGGGAAATCTATACAATGGGTAAAGTGAGAGTAGCGATCATCGGCGTCGGTAACTGTGCATCCTCGCTGGTGCAGGGCGTCGAGTTCTACAAGAAGGCGAAAGATGACGATCAGGTCCCCGGCCTGATGCATGTCAATCTTGGCGGCTATCATATTCGTGATATCGAATTCGTCGCCGCGATCGACATCGACAAAAACAAAGTCGGCAAGGATCTGGCCGATGCAGTTTTCACCAAACCGAACTGCACGTACAAGTTTTCGAATGTGCCGAAGACCGGTGTCAAAGTCCAGCGCGGCATGACCCATGACGGTCTCGGGCACTATCTTTCTCAGATCATTGAGAAGGCCCCTGGCGACACGGTTGATATCGTGAAGCTGCTTCGCGACACCAAGACCGATGTTGTGATCAACTACCTGCCGGTTGGTTCGGAAGAAGCGACCAAGTGGTATGTCGAGCAGATCCTCGAGGCTGGCTGTGGCCTGGTGAACTGCATTCCGGTCTTTATCGCCCGTGAGCCGTATTGGCAGAAGCGTTTCCGTGAGAAAGGTCTCCCGGTCATCGGCGACGATATCAAGTCACAGGTTGGCGCGACGATCGTCCACCGGATCATGACCCGCCTCTTCTACGAGCGCGGTGTCCGTCTGGAACGGACCAGCCAGCTCAATGTCGGCGGTAACACCGACTTCTTGAACATGCTGGAGCGTTCGCGTCTCGAGTCGAAGAAGATCTCCAAGACCAATTCGGTCACCAGCCAGTTGCCGTACGAAATGGCGCCGGCCAATATCCATATTGGACCGTCGGACTATGTCGAGTGGCTCTCTGACCGTAAGTGGGCCTATATCCGGATGGAAGGGACGACTTTCGGCAATGTCCCGCTCAATGTTGAGATGAAGCTGGAAGTCTGGGATTCGCCGAACTCCGCCGGTGTCGTGATCGATGCGGTCCGTTGCTGCAAGCTGGCGCTGGATAACGGCCTTTCGGGTGCGTTGATTGAGCCGTCGTCGTACTTCAAGAAATCTCCGCCGGTCCAGTACACGGACGAGGAAGCTCGCCGTCTGACCGAGGAGTTTATCGCCAAGTATGGCTGGAAGCAGTCCGGCAAGGCTGAAAAGCCGATGCGTGCTGCCGCCCGCAAGCCTGCCGCTGCCACCAAGACCAAGCAGGCGACCAGCAAAAAAAGAGTCGTGAAGAAGAAAAAATAAGTTTCCACTTCTTCACTGAGTCCTCTACTTTAACCGGCGACCCAAGGTCGCCGGTTCTTTTTTCCACGGCGCCCAGGTTGACGATATGACGCAAAAAACGACCGGCAAACTGATCACATTCGAGGGGATCGATGGCTCCGGCAAATCGACTCACCTCACTCTCAGCCAGAAATTCCTGAGCGAACGCGGGTTTGCGGTTAAGGTCCTGCGCGAGCCGGGGTCGACCGAGGTGGCTGAGCGGATCCGGGCTATCCTGTTGGACCGCAAGGCCCAAATGTCGGCCATGACCGAACTGCTCCTGTATGAAGCCTCCCGCGCTGATATCGTCGAAAAACAGATCGTCCCGCTCCTGCGTAAGGGGCATATAATCCTTCTGGATAGATTCTACGACTCCACCACCGCGTATCAGGGATATGGACGGAAACTGGATATCAAGATGGTCAAGCAACTGAATCTTATCGCCACGAATAGAGTCGCCCCCGACCTGACGCTGGTGTTTGATGTTGATGTTGCCACCGGGATGAGCCGTTTAGGCAAAGACCTCGATCGGCTCGAATCCGAACCACGTGCTTTCTTCAAACGAGTGCGCGCCGGATTTCTTGAGATCGCCCGAAAAGAGAAGCGCCGGGTGAAAGTGATCGATGCTTCGCGTCCGGTGGAGATCGTTTTTGCCGATGTCACGCGTCACCTCTCCAGGAAACTGGACCTGGCATGACCGAAGCTCCCATAGTCAACCGTCGTGACCTCCTGCTGGCGAGCATCTTTGCTGTCCTGTTGACGGTCATTTGCGGATCGATCGGACTGGTGGTGCTGTCTGATCCGGATATCGAGCGGGCATTTCAGATACCGTCTATCGCCCTGCAGATCGAACGGGAATATTCCGGCCAGGTGAATTGGGACAGGATGTTTGACGCGGCACGTAAAGCGATGTTCGCCGATCTGGATCGCTATTCCGACTATGTCGAGCCGCAGACTTTTCGGGCGATGGATGAAGAGATGACCGGTGCCTACACCGGGATCGGTGTGTCGATCGTTCGTGACGAGCTTGGTCTGCTGGTGATGGCGGTGCGGGAGGATGGTCCCTCGGCCAAGGTTGGCCTGATGACCGGGGACATAATCATTCGCGTTGATTCTACCTCGCTCGCCAATAAAGAGGTGCCGGAGGCAACTGAATTACTTCGCGGAGTCGAAGGGACCAGCGTCCAGATCGGCGTTTACCGCCCATCGACTGGCGACACTTTGGCGATAACAGTCACGCGGCAACGGATCAACTTTCAGCATATCCCCTTCGCCGGATTTACACCTGACAGTATGCTGTATGTGCGGCTTCTGGATTTTGATGCCGGGGCGGCAACTGAGCTGAGACGGTCGATCGATACCCTGCTTGAACCCAACAAAGGAAATGCGCGCGGGATCATATTGGACCTTCGCGGCAACCCAGGCGGCTTGTTTACCGAAGCCTTTGAGACGGCCGATCTTTTTCTTGAGGCGGGGCAATTCATAGTTGGCACCGATGCCCGTTCGCGGTGGAACCGCGAGATTCACAAGGCGACCGGTCATGATATCACCGGCGGCCTTCCGATGATGGTGCTGGTTGACGGCGGCTCTGCTTCGGCCTCGGAGATCGTCGCGGGCGCATTAAAGCAGTCCGGCCGTGCTGAATTGGTGGGAGATACAACATTTGGCAAAGGGCTGGTACAGGGGTTTACCCGTTTTCAGGATGGAAGCGGCGTACGGCTGACCATTTCGCGATACTACCTGCAGGGAGACGTTTATCTGAATCAACTGGATTCGGTGTTGCATGATACCGGGACTGGTCTTCCACCCGATCACTATCTTTCCCTTCCGGAAACAGATCCTTTTATCGGAGAGATCGAGCGGTCGCTGTTGATCTCCCGCTTTGCTCATCAACACCAGGATGACATCATTGCCGGGCCTCCTCTTCTTGGCCCAGACAGTAGTTGGGGTTCGCAGTTTGCCACCTTTGCGGCCAGTCAGGATTTCCTCTATATCTCCCCGCGAACCGAGGCAGCGCTGATCGTTTTGCTTACCGCCCAGGAGAGTGGATATTCCGCGGAAGTCCTCCAGCGATCAAGAGAGCTGTATGAGCGATCGCTCCAGCTTGATCGACGGCTGTTTGTCGACTATCGCGACTATATCGAGATGCGGTTACGCCAGGAAGCGTACGAGCGGAAATTCGGCGCCTGGAAAGCGTACGCCGAGGTTATCGTGCACGAACGGCCGGATATCCGGCTCGCTATTGAACTGCTGAAAAAGAAAGTCCGCTTGTGACGATCGCTCTTTTGATCCTCTGCGGTGTGCTGGCGGGACTAGTCGGCGGTTATCTCGGGGTCGGCGGCGGCATTGTCATTGTGCCATTCCTTACGCTGGCGATGGGGTATGACATCAAAGCGGCGATCCCGATCTCGATGGCGGCAATCGTCATCAACTCCCTCGCGTCATCTTCAGAGTATATGAAAAAGGGGATGGTCGATCTTGAACTGATGGTCGTACTGACCTTTGCAATGGTAGTCGGGATGATCATCGGAAGCACGCTGCTGACGATCATCCCGGCAACTTATGTCAAGTTCATGTTGGCGGCGGTGCTGGCATATACGGCGATCTCGCTTCTGCATGGTAAAGAGAAATCCGCCTCGACCGTTGCAGCAAACAAACGAGCCCGCCTCATGCTCTCTGTTTTCCTTGCCGCCCTGGGCGGGATCCTGGCCGGGCTGGTTGGGATCGGCGGCGGAGTGATCGTGGTCCCGCTCATGTTCCTGATGTTTGGTCTTCCTCTTTCCACTGCGCGAGGAACCTCGTCGTTTATTGTCGGCTTCTCCGGCGCAGCGTCGCTGGCCGTTTACTTTATCAATGGTCTGGTCAATCTGGCTGTCGCGCCGGCAGTTATTCTTGGGACGGTCATCGGTGGCAAGCTGGGCGGGAAACTGGGGACAGTCGCCAAACCAACAGCGGTGAAGATCATCTTCTTCGTGGTGATGATCTACGTAGCGTTCCGCCTCGCGTATGGCGCCTGGGGTGAAATGTGAGTATCAAGTCTCGGCTGTCCGATCTGGTGTCGTTCGATCACTGGGCCTGGCTTTTCTTTGTAGTCTGGTTTGGTGTCAGTTTGGGACTCTCTCTGGCAGGGATAGATGACGCCGGTCGATTCAGCTTCTGGGGGATCATCCTGTTACTGGTCTGTTATCATCTCCGCTTGTTGTTTGTCGCCCACCAATTCCGGCAGAGCCATCAACCGCGATACCAGCTATTGACCTACCTGTTGTTAGCTTTCCTGCTGATCTCGATCGCAGTACAAATGGTCCGCTAACGGAATATCATGAAGACTCTGCTTTTCTGTGATTTTGACGGCACTATCTCGCGCCGCGATATCGGCTACTCACTCTTTCATCATTTCAGCGGCGGGCGGAATGACGCGCTTCTGCCGGACTGGAAAGCGGGACGGATGTCGAGCCGAGAGGTGTTGACACGGGAAGCCGAAATGGTTAGTGCGTCTCCGGATGAGATCATGACCTATCTGGAGCAGTTTGAGATCGATGCTGGTTTTGCCGGATTTGTGACGCTCTGTAGGAAAAACCGGATTGAGCCGGTCATACTTTCGGATGGGCTGGATCTCTATATCAGGTTCGTCCTTGAAAGATATAAGCTTACGGACCTTCAGGTTATCTCCAACATTGCCCGTCTCCAGGATAACGGCCTGACGATCGATTTCCCGCGGAAAAACCGCGCCTGTCTACGGTGCGGAAACTGCAAAGGTGAGATCATCGACGAGTACCGCATGGCTGCCGGTGAACCGGTTCGCACGGTCTTCGTCGGAGATGGTTATTCCGACACCTGCGCCGCATCCACGGCCGACCTACTCTTTGCGAAAAAAGACTTGGCCCACTACTGCCGCGAGAAGCATATTCCCTTTATCGACTACGATACCTTTGATGATGTCGCGTCGCGGCTTGTTGCGACCGGGTATCTGCATCAATAGACTCGCACAACCCAATTCGGAAGGACCGAACCGGTGAAAGCACTGATCATGGCAGGGGGGTTTGGCACCCGCCTTCGACCCCTGACGATAAATGTCCCAAAACCGATGGCTCCTGTCGGCACAATCCCAATGATGGAGCATGTCGTCAGTTTGCTCCGTAAGTACAATATCACCGACATTACATCGCTGCTCTATTTCCAGCCGGAGATCATCAAGAACTATTTCAAAGATGGCAGCCAGTTTGGCGTGAAGATGGACTATCGGTTGCCGGATGACGACTACGGCACTGCTGGCGCGGTTCGCTTTGCGCTGGAGAATGTCCATGAGCCGGTGATCGTCATTTCGGGCGATCTGGTGACAGATTTCAATTTGGGCGATGCGATCGCCTGGCATACGCAGAAAAAGGCGGATGCCACGATCCTGTTGACCCGGATGGAGAACCCGCTCGCCTATGGGATAGTCATCACCGACGACAATGGTCGTATTGTTCGGTTCCTTGAGAAGCCGTCATGGGGCGAAGCATTCTCCGATACGATCAATACCGGTATCTATATTCTGGAACCATCGGCGATCGAGTTAATCCCGAAACGAACCAATTTTGATTTCTCCCAGAATCTCTACCCGTTGATGCTTTCGCGCCAGATGGGATTGTATGGCGAAATCATGCAGGGGTACTGGCGGGATGTCGGAAATGTCGACGAGTATCACAACGTGCATATCGACCTGTTCGACAACAAGGTTGCGATTGACTTAAAGATGGAGGTCTCCCGGAGCGACCAGGCGACCGTTTATAAGGGACGAAATGTCACGGTAGCGCCGGATGTGCAGATGCATGGGACGGTGATCCTGGCCGATGATGTGATGGTTGAATCAGGGACCCGGCTGGAGAATGTCTGTATTGGGCAGCGCGGTCGGATCGGGCACAAATGCAACCTGGTCAATTCCGTCATCTGGGCCGACTGTTTTGTCGGCAATGAATCTTCGTTTTTCTCCGCGACCGTCTGTAATCGGAACCGAATCGGCCACAATGTGCAGATGAATGATCGCGTGATCGTCTCCGATGACTGCGTGATCGGCGATTCGGTGACGGTCAAAACCAATATCAAGATCTGGCCGGGAAAACAGGTTGATGATGGCGCGATCGTTTCTTCCTCGGTAGTCTGGGGAGACAAGTGGAATCGAGAGCTGTTCACTGATTCCAAGATCACTGGTCTTGCGCTGACCGAGATCACACCCGAAATGGCGGTGCGTGTTGGTTCGGCCCTGGGGGCATTTCTGGGTCTTGGCGCGCGAGTAGTGACGAGCCGCGATGGATCGGATATTTCCCGTCTCCTGCGCCGTGGTCTCATTTCCGGGCTGTTGGCGAACGGCGTGCATGTTTCGGATCTGGAGACTATGCCGATCCCGGTGGTGCGGTATGGACTGCGCAAAGATAAGTTTGATGCCGGCATCTATGTACGGCATAATCCGGACGATTATCGCCAGATCGATTTCATCCTGTTCGATGGCAATGGGCTGGATATGCCGACCAGCAAGTTGAAGAAGATCGAACGGCAATATTTCGGTGAGGATTACGAACGCGCACCGCTCGACCGGATCGGACATCTCGACCGCCCCACCCGCGTGCTGGACAACTACCGTGAGGAGTTCCTGTCGGCTACGGATGTTGAATTGATCCGCCAGGCAGGATTTAAGATCGTGATCGATCACTCGAACGGCGCTTCCAGTCAGATCTTCCCCACGCTCTTCTCGCTTCTGGGGATCTCCGCGACTGAACTGAATGCGAGTCTCAATCCGCGGAAATTCTCTTCGTCGGCCGATGAGCAGTCGCAGGCGATCGTCCAACTGGCCGCGATCGTCACCTCGCTGAAGGCGGATATCGGATTCCGTCTCAACTCTGCCGCAGAGAAGCTGACGGTGGTTGATGAACAGGGGAAGCCGCTCGATCCGCAGATGCTGTTGCTGATTGTCACCGATCTCTACCTTCAGGTTCATCGTCCGAAAAAGATCGCGGTGCCAGTGGTAGCCTCGATGGGGATCGAGGAGGTGGCGCGGGAGTATGGCGTCGAGGTTGTGCGCGTGTCCAATGATCATCGCGCGATGATGGATGCGCACACTCGCGGCGGAATCGAATTTGTCGGCGGCACCAAGGGAGGATTCATTTTCCCCGGTTTCCAGATGGGAGCCGATGCCATGTTGGGCGCGGTGAAGATCCTGGAAATGATGGCCAAAACCCGCAGCCGGCTCGGACACCTCCGTCAAAGCCACGAAGCGTTTGTGCGGCAGTCCATTTCCGTCCCCTGCCCCTGGTCCAAGAAAGGGGACCGTGATGCGCCGCCTGATCGTCACGTCCAATGACAAAGAGCGGCAGTTGATCGATGGAGTCAGGATTTTTGAGAATGACGGCTGGGTGCTGATTGCACCAGACCGGCTGAAGGCCTCGTTTAATATTCACGCCGAGTCCCGCTCAAAAGAAGAGACCAACCGGCTGTTGGACCACTACCGCGCCTTTGTCGAGGAATCGCAGACTGCTTAGGTCGCGCTAGCCACACACATTCCCAACGGCCCCGTCGAGTGATCGCGGGGCCGTTTCCTTTTGGGCATCCGGTATTTGAGATAAAATCTATCCGCTTTATAAGGGGAATTCGCCCCATATTTCCGCAAAACACTAAACCAGCGAGTGATTTAGCCGAAACATGATATGACATCGTGGTTTGGGTGATGTGAACAGTTCACACCTGCCGGAATGCGATTGCGGACTATGGGGAAGGGTGAATGTTGATAAAAATTGAGACCGGGGACGCCTGCGGCGTACCTGGTTGCGGTTACCAGCAATAGAGGACCCAATGCTCCGATTTTTCTCCAACCTCAGTATGAGAGCCAAGTTTCTCAGCATCATCTCGATCTGCGCGCTGGGGATGATAAGTCTTGGAATAGTGTCATACAGCCTTCTCAACGAGGTGAAGGTCGGCGGGCAACTGTACGGTCGGATCACCGATGGCAAGGATCTTATCGCGGATATCCTCCCCCCGCCTGAGTATATCATCGAATCATACCTCGTCGTGACACAAATGACCGGCGAGACGGACCGTTACAAAATTCAACAATTGGCGGATCGCCTCACCACGCTCAAGAAAGAGTATTACGACCGTCGCGAAGTTTGGGAGAAAAAGCTGGAGAGCGGGGCACTGAAGACAACTCTGCTCAGACGCTCATATGAACCAGTAGAAGAATTCTATCGGGTGGTCGAACGGGATCTCGTTCCGGCCGCATTGGCTGGCCGTCAGCAGAAAGTCAGGGAACTTGCGTTCGGGCAACTAGGCGAACTGTACACCAAACATCGCGAGGCCATTCTTGAGGTGGTTGAACTTGCCAACGGACGGAATGCGCAGATTGAAGCACTCAGTGGCGCGATCATCAGCAGCAAAGTACAGATCCTGACGTTTTTCACCGGCCTCTTCGTGCTGGTAGTATTTGCATTGGGGTGGATGATAAATCGAGTGACTGTCGGCCCGATCAAGCAACTGACCAGTATTGCTGACAGGCTCTGTGTTGGGGATGCCCGTCAGACTGTGACGATCGAGTCGAAGGATGAGATCGGGCAATTAGCGGACTCGTTCCGCAAGCTGGTTGCGTATCTGGGTGACCTGACGAATCTCACGTCGCGCATAGCGGAGAATGATCTGACCGCTCGGGTCAAGCCGCGGTCGGAGAATGACCAACTCGGACTTGCTTTCCAGAAAATGATCACCAATTTTTCGGCGCTGGTGCGCCAATTGGCAGACAGCGCGCGTGAACTGGCATCGGCGGCCTCGCAGGTAGCGGCAGCGGCCAACCAGATGTCCTCGGGCTCCAAATCCCAGGCTGACCGAGTCAGCCAGGTGACAGCCGCAGTCGAGGAGATGAGTGCTACGATTCTGGAATCCTCGCGCAACGCAGGCGATGTTCGGAATGCCTCGCAGGAAGCCTCGGATACCGCGTTGAGTGGCGGAAAGATCGTCAATGACACGGTCCTTGAGATGCAGCATATCTCGGACGTGGTCCGCCAGTCGGCAGACTCTATTGGTAACCTGGCGAAGTCGGCCGACCAGATCGGACAGATCATCAGCGTGATCGATGATATCGCCAGTCAGACCAATCTGCTGGCGCTGAATGCGGCGATTGAAGCCGCTCGGGCGGGCGAACAAGGACGCGGGTTTGCCGTGGTGGCCGACGAGGTTCGCAAGCTGGCCGAAAGAACTGGCAAAGCGACTGGCGAAATCAGCTCGATGATAAAGGGGATTCAGAGCGAAACAAGCAACGCGGTCAGCTCCATGCAGAACGGCCTCAAGCAGGTGGACCATGGCCGTGAACTGGCCGACAAGGCTGGAAGCAGTCTGACCGGGATCGTGACGATGTCTCAGCAGGTGGTCAATATGATCATGCAGATCGCGACGGCGGCGAATGAACAGTCGGCCGCGGCCGAAGAGATCAGCCGGAGTATCGAAGGGATCAACACCTCCATTCGGGAAAATGCCACCGGGGCCGCACAGTCAGCGACTGCCGCCGAGGAACTGCACCATCAGGCCGAACAGCTCCAGCAGGTAGTCGCCAAGTTCAAGGTGAACTGATTTCATTCCCGGACACAATTAGCGCAAAAAATATGACCGCCGAACCACGAGAGTTCGACGGTCATGAATGATAGGTTGGGAACTATGTAAACCTTGCTGGCGTGTGTTGGGCACGTTCAGCCTGGCCTTTGGTTATTATATGTGAGTTGCCTGCCAAAAGTTTCAGATTTCTGATAACTGCTTGGCAGATAAAACGTAATCCTAACAATTCCGGACCCACAAGAACTCCGTACTTGTCATTTGGCTGTTCTGCCGTATTTTGGCGAGATTAAGCATGAACCGGAATTAACCAGGAGCAAAGACTGTCGTGGATTATACCAGCAGAACCAAAATTGCCAGGATCCTGGTCGACGATACCATACCTGTCGACTCCACTTTAATTATCCTTGGGTGGGTTCGGACTGTCCGGACCGGCAAGGAGGTGGCATTCGTTGAGGTGAATGATGGTTCTTGCATGAAGAATCTCCAGGGCGTGGTCAACGATCCGTCCAAACACCCTGTTCTCGATAAGATACTGACCGGCGCCGCGGTTAGGATGAAAGGGAAGCTTATCCCCTCCGCTGGCAAAGGGCAGAAATATGAACTGGCGGTGGAGGAGTTGAATCTGGTCGGCGAGGCGGATGCAACCTTTCCGTTACAGAAGAAGCGCCACAGCATGGAGTTCCTCCGTGATATCGCGCATCTCCGCCCGCGTACCAACACGTTTGGCGCGGTGAACCGGCTTCGTTCGAAGATCGCCTATGCGATTCACCAGTACTACCAGGAGCGCGGGTTCTTCTACGTTCACACACCGATCATCTCTGCTTCGGATTGCGAAGGCGCCGGAGATATGTTCCGCGTGACGACAGTCGACCTTTATCACCCGCCGATGAAAGAGGGAAAGATCGACTGGGATGCTGATTTCTTTGGGTCGGAAGCATTCCTGACTGTGTCGGGACAGCTCGAGGGTGAGTTGATGGCGACTGCATTAGGTGATATCTACACGTTCGGCCCGACCTTCCGCGCGGAGAATTCCAATACCAGCCGCCACGCCGCGGAGTTCTGGATGATCGAGCCGGAGATGGCCTGGGCAGAGCTTGAAGACAACATGAATCTGGCTGAGGATTTCCTGAAATATCTGTTCCGTTATGCGCTGGAAAACTGCAAGGACGAAATGGAGTTCTTTGGTCAGTGGGTTGATACCTCGGTCCGAGAGACACTCGAATCAATCGTCCAGTCGGATTTCCAGCGACTGACCTATACCGACGCGATCAAAACGCTGGAGAAGTCGGGCGAGAAATTCGAGTACCCGGTCTCGTGGGGGATCGATATGCAATCCGAGCATGAACGGTTTCTCACGGAGAAAGTTTTCAAGAAACCGGTGATCGTCTATGACTACCCGGAGCAGATCAAAGCGTTTTATATGCGGATGAACGACGATGGAAAAACTGTCCGGGCGATGGATGTATTGGTCCCCAAGGTGGGCGAGATCATCGGCGGCAGTCAGCGCGAAGAACGACATGACCTGCTGGTTGAACGGATGAAGAAGATGGGGATAACCAACCTGGAGAATTACTATTGGTATCTGGATATTCGCCGGTATGGCTCAGTCCCCCACTCCGGATTTGGGCTGGGGTTTGAACGGGCGCTGATGTATATCAGCGGGATGGGGAATATCCGGGATGTCGTGCCGTTTCCGCGAGTCCCCCGCTGGGCACGATTTTAAGTGTAAGACGAGCGTAGAAGCCGACCGGAAGGTCGGCTTTTTCTTGTTTGGTAACGAGTTACGGAATTTCTGGGGTGCGCGCGTGGATTTTCGGGCAAAAAAACGCCCCGCGCCGGGGGGGAGGGGGAACGGCACAGGGCGGGACCGACAGACCCGAAGGTCTATCGCATCCTTTTAAACCGATGGTTCGGTCATTTGTTCTCGTACATTGACCGATAAGTCAATCTTCTTGACTTACAATCCTTTATGGACCAGTCTGGGCGCTTCGCCGTCCGCGAGTTCGTCTTAAGCGCTCTCACTGATTCATAACGCGCGCTCAATAAAGAATGTTCCACTCAAAAAGCAAGGGCTTTTTCTGGAGATGAGCGATTTTTCCCTCCGTGATATTCACATTTACCTTCTCATCTCCACGGATATACATAGACTACTCCTCTCTTGGTATACACGTGTGCCAGTGTTTCGTTCCAGCGGGAAGCCGCTATCGAGTGTCGGCATTATATCAGCAGTGGCCGTTTGTTGTTCATAACTTGACTTAGATAGGTCCATCATTATATTCCCCGCTTCCCATGGACCCACTCACTTGAAGGATCACTGAATCATGAACTGTTTTCATCCTATGGTACGTTTCGCCACCCGCTCCTGTGGCAGATCACTTCCTGCCTTCCTGCTCCTGCTGTCACTCTTTGGCCTGTCCGCGGCAACACCGGCAACCGCACAGGAAGAAGAAAAGCCGACCAATCTTAAGGTACTGGACACTGCGCTGACGCATGAACAGGTTGACCAGATCATGGATAAATTCACCGCGGCATTGGGAGTCGGGTGCGACTATTGCCATGTCCGTAACGAGGGTCCCAATGCGCGGGGCATGAATTTCGCCAAGGATACGTTGCCGACGAAGGAAGCGGCACGTGATATGATCCGACTGGTCGGGGCGATCAATAACGACTACCTCGCCAGAATGAAACGTACTGATTCGCAGATGGTCGCTGTTCAGTGTGTCACGTGCCATCGCGGTCAGGTAAAACCGGAGATGCTGGAGGATCTGCTTCGTCGCGCGAATCAGACCGGCGGATTAGCGGCGGTTGATTCTACCTACCGGTCGTTGCGTAAACGCTATTACGGCAGTCATACGTTTGATTTTTCGGATCACCCACTGGGAGAACTCGCGATTGAAATCTCGGAGAAAAGCGATTCGGCGGCACTCGCGCTCTTAAAGCTCAACCAGGAATTCAATCCGGAGTCGATCTTCAATCAGTGGCTGCTGGGACAGGTGTATACCTCGCTCGGAGATACGGCGACAGCGATCGCTGAATATGAACGGGCATTGCAGATCAATCCCGAATCACGGCGAATCAAGCGTGATCTGGAAGCGTTAAGAAAGAGCAAAACTCCGTAGGTCCCGGAAAATAGATTGGCGATGCAGTCGTTGTGACCGGTTAGGATCACCAGTCGAGAAATGCGTCGATCTCGATAAGCCCTACTTTGGTTGAATAGAGAATCTGACTTCATACTTCATCCAGAAGCGTTGCGGCTGGCCATTGTAGAGCGCGGGAGTGAAACGGTAAGTCGGCGCAACAGCCAGAGCTGCAGAGTCCAGAGCAGGATCGCCGGAAGTTTCCAGCAATTTCGTTTCAAGCACTCGACCGGTGGTATCGACATATAGCCGAACCCAGACGGATCCAGTCGAACGGTCACTCACCGCGGTCTCGGGATAGGTGGGGTTGGTGACTTCCAGCGGCTTGGGCGCAATCAGTTCTTTCGGGCCGGGTCGCTCGACATCCTTGGAGGTTGAATCAAAGCGAACAAACCAGGCCATCCAGGATGTAACCGGTTTCCCGTTGGTCGTGCCGGGGGCGAACTTGTGTCCCGAGATCGCCTTGATCGCCGCTTTTTCAAAGCGACTATTCCCGGAAGATGAGGCAATAGTGGTGTCCAGGACTCTCCCCTTTTCATCGATCACCGCAGCCAGTTTGACCCATCCCTCTGTTCCATTGCTCCAGTCTTCGAGCGGGTACTGCGCCTTTTTGTATCGCGTGAATTTGGCGGAATACTCCGGCGGCACCAGATCCGCATAGCTGGTGGAACCCGGTTTCGTTGATCCAATAGAGTCTACAATCAGCATTTGGTTTGCGGTTGTTGTATCGAAGAGTGTATCACAATGCGTAATGTTCGCTGAATCGGTGGTGGAACTCTCCTCATACCAGGTAAGCCCCCCAAGTGCGAGCTGGCTGAGCTTGTAGTTCAACGAAACGGTTGTCCAGGCGCCGACCTTGCGACCATCCACTCTGCCAGGTTCGAATCTCATATTTCTGACTTCCACGATGGCATTGGTATCGAGTATCGGGTCGCCGGCGGAAGTTGCCAGTTGGATCACTTTGGGAAGTCCCAGCGTGTCGACATAGGCATTGATCAGAGCCGTTCCTTCGCGCTTAGATTCAAAGGTTTCACGGAGGAAGCGACGTTCCGTATTTGGAGATGCCTGCGGACGAACCAGTCCCGGAACGGAATCGGTCGGAAGCGGGATTCCGACCAAAGCCATTGTCTCGGCAGTCAGGTTGAAATAGACCCGATAGTAGGCATCGTAGCCGACCGGATTCCCTTTACTGTTGAGTTTGACCGGGAAGGGCGTTGATCTGACTGCTTTCGTCGCGATCTCGCGGAAGTGGTAGCCGGGGACAGAGACATTCTTGACCTCAACATCAATCGGGTGTCCCGTTTTGTCGATCTTCAATCTGGTCAGCACGACCGCCTCGACCAGATTACTAATCGCTTCCCTGGGATAATTGAGCACAGGTGGTGTCAGCGGCTCGACGATGGGTGCGTCGATTCCGGGGCCAATCACTCTAGCTCCTTTGCCGACTCTCCGCCGCCCTGCCTCGTCGGTCCACTCCATTCCTATTGCATTGGGATTAGCATACACAACCGGGCAATAGCCGACGTACTCAACCGGGTAGATCCCATCCCAGAGGGGTTCAAAATAAGCGTCTCTTACCGCCTTGAGTGCTGCTTCCTCGAAACCGTAGCCAGGAGTGACGCACCTGACGACCTCGGCCGCTTTCACTTCCCCCAGTTCCCCGACCGTAACCTTGAGCCAGACTGCGGCACGCACCTGTGCCTTTTTCCCTTTTGCAGGATAGGTCGGGATCGGCGGCAATGTGGCGCGGAGGATGGAATCCTTCACCCCGGGTCCCAATTCTGCAGGTGGGGCGTAATCGATCTGTCGATATTGTGCATGGACAGAAAACGGCAGGATGGCCGAAAAGAACAAGAACAGGGCTATACAGATGCGTTTCATGAACTCTCCCAGGGTCGACTGACTGGTGTAAGATATCAACTCAGAGAGAATTTGCAAGGGTTGGGTAAAACCAGCGGCATTTCGTGATCATTGAGTTGCCTCTTGCGTCAGAAATCCTCTCACGCAATATTGAGAGCATCAAAGACTATTGGCCGAATTCAAGGCGGCCTTTCCATGCGCTTCAGTTCCCGTTTCAGATCGAGAGAAGGGAGTATCTCATGCTGAACATCATTTGGTACATCATTGTCGGGTTTTTCGCCGGCTTGATCGCTCGTGCGCTTCTGCCGGGTGGAGATCAAATGGGGTTTTTGGCGACCACGGCGGTCGGGATTGTCGGATCGGTGATTGGGGGATTTATCGGCGGCAAGATGAAACCAGCGGAGGCAGGTTCGAGTTTTCAGCGGACGGGATTCATCATGTCGATAGTCGGGGCAGTAGTTTTGCTGATCATCATTCGGCTGATGCGGTGATAGAATATCCGCAAGGTAGGATGGGGCCGCAACTTGAACAGATTTCCTGGCGTGTGGATGGCGCATCGGGGGGCCTTTCCCCCGGCCTAACCCTCGCATTTTCAATCACTTCTCCCTCTAACCTATTTTCTTGACAAGAGCACTCTGAATTTGTTAACTGATAAGTTTGGGTGCGATAACTACAGCCAAAGGAGCCAATCGTTGCAGGCCAAGGAAAAGGCGGAAGTGACCTTCCCAGACATCTTCGAAAAATGCTTTAATTTCACCGAAGCCCGTGATGTGAAGGCGATGGGCATTTATCCCTATTTCCATCCGATCCAGTCCGCTCCCGGCAACGAGGTTGTTGTCGAAGGGCAGCACTGCATTATGGTCGGCTCCAACAACTACCTCGGCTTGGTCAACCATCCGAAGGTAAAGCAGGCCGCGGCCGACGCCGCGCTCAAGTATGGTTCCGGTTGTACCGGTTCACGGTTCTTGAATGGGACTCTCGACCTGCATCTGGAACTTGAGCGAAGACTCGCCAAGTTCATGCACAAGGAAGCGGCGCTGGTCTTTTCGACCGGATTCCAGACCAATCTGGGCGCCATCTCCTGCATGGCGAGCAAAAATGACGCGATCATCATTGACCGCCAGGTGCACGCCTGCATTGTCGATGGTACTCGCCTGTCCTACGGCAAAGTCTATAAATTTGCGCATAACGACATAGAAGACTGCGAACGAGTGGTCGCCAATGTTCGCAATATCAACGGCAAAGGCGGCATGCTGATCGTGGTCGACGGCGTGTTCTCAATGGAAGGGGATATCATCAACCTTCCTGACCTGGTGAAAGTCGCCAAAAAGTACAATGCCCGGTTGATGGTTGACGATGCGCACTCTATCGGCGTGCTTGGCCCGACCGGCGCAGGGACTGCCGAGCATTTCGGACTGACTGATGATGTCGACCTGATCATGGGGACATTCTCCAAGTCATTCGCTTCGCTGGGCGGGTTTGTCGCCGGCGATTTCCAGGTCATAGATTTTATCAAGCATTTCGCCCGCTCGCTCATTTTCTCCGCCTCGATCACGCCATCGTCGGCCGCCGCCGTGTTGGCCGCGCTGGATATTATCGAGGCCGAGCCGGAACGCCGCGAACATCTCTGGCGCAACGCGCGCAAGATGCAGGCCGGGTTCCGCAATATGGGATTGGATATCGGTCATACGGAGACGCCAGTGGTCCCGATCGTGGTTGGCGAAGATCTCGAGACATTCGCTTTCTGGAAAGACCTGTTCGACAACGGTGTTTTCACCAATCCGGTGATCTCACCGGCGGTCCCCCCGGGACGCGGTATGATCCGAACATCATACACGGCGACGCATACCGACGAACAACTGGACAAAGTGCTTGAGGTAATCGAACGGGTATCCCGCAAGCGTGGGTTGATCTCGTAAGAGCAGTATGGCGCAAGTAGAAGTCGTGGATGTTGAGTCGCCAACTCAACTCGACCAGTTCATCAAATTCCCAAACAAGTTATACAAAGGGGTCCCCTACTATGTCACCCCTCTGCTGATCGAACGGAAGGCGTTTTTCGATCAGGAGAAAAATCCGTTCTACAAGACATCGAAGGTGAAGCTGTTTCTGGCGATGCGGGATGATGAGATCGTCGGACGGATCGCCACCTGCATCAATTACACCCATAATGATTTTCATCACGAGAAAGCCGGCTTTTTCGGCTTTTTCGATACGATCGATGATTACGAGGTCGCCAAGGCACTCCTGAAAGTCGCGATGATCACGCTGGCCAAAGAGGGCGCGGATCTGATGCGCGGCCCGATGAATTTCTCCACCAATCATGATATCGGGTTCCTGATCGACGGGTATGACCTTCCGCCGACTGTGATGATGCCGTACAATTTCCCGTACCAGCCGCGGCTGGCGGAGAAATTCGGTCTGAAAAAAGTCATGGATCTGAACGGATATGTGATCGTCAAAGAGGACGGTATTTCGGACCGGATCCAGCGCGTGGTCGACAAGCTCAAACAGCGCAGCAAAGTCACGATCCGCACGCTCAAGATGCGAGACTACGACAATGAAGTGAAGCGGCTCAACGAGGTATACAATCAGGCCTGGGCGCATAACTGGGGTTTCGTGCCGATGAGTGAGGAAGAATTCACTCATATGGCCGATGATCTCAAGCAGATCTGCGACCCGGAGATGATCCTGATAGCCGAATACGAGGGCAAACCGGTGGCGTTTTCGATCGCCCTGCCGGATATCAATCAGGCGCTGATCCATTTGCGCGGGCGGCTATTCCCGCTTGGCATGCTTAAGCTCTTATGGCATACCAAAATCCGTAACAAGGTCAATGGCGTCCGGCTGATCACGATGGGGGTGATTCCGCAGTTCCAGAAGCGGGGGATCGACATGATCTTCTTCGTCGAAACCCATAACCGGGGGATCGCGCGGGGCTATAGCTGGGCGGAGCTTTCCTGGATCCTGGAGACCAACGAACTGATGTGTCGGTCGGCCGAACAGATGGGGGGAAAATTGTATAAAAAGTATCGAATTATGGAAATGCCGCTCTAATTGTGGCCGGTATCGCACGGTTTGCCCATCCGCTGCGTCTTTGTTCGGGTAGCTATATGAAGATCCTCATTCGCACAGCCATCGTCTTCTCCCTCCTGTTATTGGTTCTTTCCTGTGCCAGCCGCTATAAGTACGAATTGTATCAGATAGCCGACGATATCCGCCGCAAAGTGAAAGTGGAAGCCACGCAGTTCGTCCCGAATGCCGTGCTGGGTGACCCGAACAGCCTCGAAAAATTCGTGCCCGGGACCGGCAATACGATCATCGTTACGACCGGCACGCGTGGATTAACTCATGAGGCCGATACCTACTCAGTCATGCGTTTTGACGAGTATCTTCGGTGCGACGTCTATTTCGAGGTTTCCAATCCGCTGAAGGTGGAGACGGTCCCGTTGGTGGACAATTCATACCTCTGGATCCGAGGGCGTTACGATCAAGCGGCAGGCTCGAAATTGTTTATGCCGGAATCCGGTGAGCTGTCGATCGACTCCCTGAGGGGAGATCATTTGTTCGGCACTCTGCGGGGGGTATTCCAGAATTCAGACAAAGTGCCGCTCTCGTTCGACGGTCACTTCAAGGCGAAGTTTAGAAAGTAGCGCTCGGCTACTGATTGGCTTTATCCAGCGACTCGCGGAACATCGCGAGCCCGTATTCATCCCACAGACAGAATTGTACGCGCTGAATGACAGTGGAGCGTTCGCGGAAGCCGCGCACTACTGCGGTCATCAGGTTGGCGCAGGCTTTCATCGGGAATCCACCTACGCCGGTTCCGAAGGCGGGAAAGGCGATGGATGTCAGGTTTAGTTTCTCGGCCAGATTGAGGCTGGAGACGGTTGCCTGGCGGATCAGTTTGTCGGTGGTGCGGAGGTCCTGCCCCATACAGGCGGCATGGATGATGTATTTGAAGCGAAGAGTCCCGGCTGAAGTAAAGATAGCCTCGCCCGGCATGACCGGTCCCTTGGCGACTGCTTGTTGTTCAATGGTTTCGCCGCCGGCCAGTTTGATCGCCCCGGCAACCCCTGACCCCATCCAGAAGTGGTTGTTGGCGGCGTTTACAATCGCCTCGGTATCGGTGGTGACGATATCGCGCTGGATAATCTCGATCTGGTAATTCATATCTTCCCCTAAAGTGCAACAGCGGCGGGCAAGAAGCAAGAGGGGGATAATCTGTTTGCGCCGAATGATGTGCAGATTTTCCTTGACAATATGGACTCCGTAGCCTATCATAGACAGTGAAGGCGTCCGCATAAAGAGGCTCTAAAAACTCTGGGCCCCGTCACCGTCGGTGGCAGAAAGACGGACGCAGTCAAACATTCATTAAAGTCATAAAGCACCCTTGGGTATGGCTCGAGGGTGCTGTTCTTTTGGTAGTATTGTAGAATTTCCAGAACAAGATCAGCGCTTTGGGGAGATCCATCGCGAGCCAAGCGTATGTGTTAACAATCCGATCAGTACACCTACTCCCCCGCCGACAAGCACATCACCCGGATAATGCACTCCAACGAAGACCCGACTGATGGCGATAACAAAAGCAATACCCAGCAGATACCAGAGCAAGTGTTTCGCGCGCATTCCCCAGACGATCGCCTGCCCGAAGGCATTGGCCGCATGTGCCGAAGGCATCGAGAACCCGGCGCCACAATTGACCAGCAAGTTGATATCCGGCAGGGTGTGACAGGGGCGTGGACGATCGAAGTAGTTCTTCAGGAAGTTTGCCGCCAGTTGATCGGTCAACAAGAGGGTAACCGCTGATACGAGCACTGTCCAGCGTAATCTGCGATCCCCTTTCCAGAGGACGAGAATGACGGTGATGGCGTAGGCTATCCGGAGGAGGGTGTCAGAGGTGATGACCGGCATGCAGAGATCCGTGACCGGATTTGCCGCCTGAACATTAAGGAAGAGGAAGATCGCGCGGTCGATCTGCGCCAGCCACTCAAGCATAGGTGTCCGGCTCCGATTTCAGGAAGCGATGAACGTCGCGGAGTCTGGGTGCTCCAGTGCGCGCTCCCGGTTTCGTGCACTTGAGGGCGGCGACCGCGGCGCCAAAGCGAAGTCTCTCCTGCATCCCCCAGCCCTGCAATAATCCATAAAGGTAGCCGGCATGGAAAGCGTCGCCTGCGCCGGTCGTATCGGCGACCGGCACCTTGTAGGCCTGCTGGCGGACGAACTGACCATCCTCGAGGCCGACCGAGCCTGCCAGTCCTACGGTCACAACGATCGTGCCCGGGCAGATCAGGGCGAGGTGGGCAATGGCTTCAATCGCCGTGCGAGAAGACGTGAACGGGAGCGCGAAAGCATCCGCTACCACCAGGTGATCGACAAGCGGGAAGATCGGCGAGACATCGTTACGCATCGACCCAATATCAAAAGAAACGATAGCACCGACTTTGTGCGCCCAATTAGCCAGCTTGATTGCGGCCGGAAGGTCGCGGCCATCCAGATGAACGAGACGTGGAATTGGATAGCTCGCCAGTTTCAAGTCAGCAGGTTTCACCACGATATCCCGGTGGAGTGCAATGGTCCGCCTTCCACTCTCCTGCTCGATGAAACCGGCAGCGGCGGCAGACTGCTGCTTCTTAACCACCATATAGCGGGCATCAACATCTTCTCTCTTCAGATCTTCGATATTCAGTTGGCCGAACAGATCATCACCCACCGCCGCGATGACGGCTGTTTTCAAACCAAGACGGCTGAGGCCAACCAGTGTATTCGGGACGGGTCCGCCCCCCTGAACGATCACACTGGTAGCATCGATCTTCCCACCAGCCTCCGGATAGTACGGCACGGTAAAAAGCAGGTCGAGGGGGATTATCCCCAGACCCAGACAGTCGATCGTTTTACTGCTGCGGTTCCTTGATGATCGCTTTTCCATTGCTCAACTCGATCAAATCATTACGAAGTTGTTCGGCGCGAGATTGACGGATTGACAGACGCAGTCGTACCTGATCGCTGAAGTCCGACGAGACTATCGATGCCCCCAGTTTGGATACCAATCGCTGCACGCGGTCATAGAGCGTGAAATCTATCAGCAGGTCAAGTTCCGACTGAATGAAATGTTCCTGGCTCCCTGACGCTTCGAGCACGAGCCGGGCGGCATCGCTATAGGCATGGGTCAGCCCGCCGGTGCCGAGTTGGGTCCCTCCGTAGTAGCGGGTGACCACGATCAGCAGGTTGCTCAGGTGCGAACCGGCCAGACGGTCGTAAATCGGTTTGCCGGCAGTACCGGATGGTTCGCCATCATCGGAGTATTTAAACTGCATCTGTCTGAAAAGGCCAACTTGATATGCGTAGCAATGATGCGTAGCGTCATACTCGCGTTTCCGGATCGCGTTGAGGCGTTCGAGCGCCTGCTCGACCGTTCCAACCAGACAGGTCTCACCAATGAACCGCGAGTTCTTTATCTTGATCTCTGCGGTCGATTCCCTGGCGATAGTCAGGTAGGAATCATCCATCTGGACTACACAAGTACCTTGATGATGTCCGAGCTTTTATCCAGCCCTTCCATTGGGATCACGCCACACCGTAGGGCATGCTCAAGGCTTTCTTTGTCGGCAAGCGGGCCATAGTCAGGATCAACCATCAGAAAACTCAGTTTTCCGATCTGAGAGCAGAAGTCGATGATATCGTGAATCCGTCGGGAGGATTGATATACTTCAGTGATCACCACGGCCTGTCCGAGGCCGACTAGTATCCGATTGGTGGTTTCGAGGGCATCATCCCTCAGATGGAATTCAGGTGGGAATTCAGTGATCACTCCGCCCCCTCTGGTAACATCAATCGCCAGCGGGACCCCCTCAGTTTGAAGAATGTGATCAAAGCCGGTGTCAATGACGGCGAAGGACTGGCCATTAACAGATCGGGCCCCGAGATGGGCGGCCGCATCGCTACCCAAAGTGAGTGAAGAAACTACCTGCACCCCGGCCTCGGCAAACAGTTTGGCGAGGCGGGTAGTCAAGGCGATCCCCAGCTCCGTGGCGGCCTCGGTCCCGACCAACGTGACCGACTTTTTCGCAGGATCCGGCATGTTTCCACGCAGATAGAGCATCGGGGGTGGATCATTGAGTTCAGTCAAAAGAGTGCCGTAGTCAGGATCAAAATGAGTGAGCAGGCGGATATCCCGTCGCCCCAGCTCATCAAGGATAGAGGTAGCCTCGTAGAGGTGGTTGTGGGCTTTACTCAGCTTTGCGGCGGCGGTCTTGGTGATGCCGGAGACGGACAGCAGTTCGGTGGCAGAGGCGCCGAGAATGGCCGCCAGGCTGCCGAAGCGGTGGAAGAGTGGCCCCAGCATGCGTGGGGTCATGCCGCCAAAGCGGACCAGAGTCAGCATCTGAACCGAAGCAGTGTTATGCGAAACAGTCGTCATGGAGCAATCTTACGTCACTGCTCCAGCATTGTCAAATGGCTATATCCTTGAATCAGAACGGACAATCTAGTATATTTCACCCACTATGAAACAAACACTTCTCCTCCTGCTCACACTGCTGGCGCTGGTTGCCGGCTGTTCCGGCCCGAAAACGATCGAAGAGTTGACCAAAGCTGGTGATGAGGCCTTCACCGCGGAAAACTACCTGGAGGCTCGTGCTTTTTATCAGCAAGGTCTGATGATAAAGCCATCGGACCGCCACCTGCTCTATTTCACCGGCCTGACGTTTCGTCGCGAACAGCAGTTTGACTCGGCCCTGACATATCTGAAGCGTGCCGATCTGCTCCACCCGGGGGATCGCGAGATCAACCTGGAGATCCATGACATGGCGGTGCAGACCGAAGACCACCGGAATGCCATCAATGCGATCAAGACGCTTATTGCGACCGGTGATTCGGAACAGCAATACTGGCGTGAACTTGCGGAGCTGTACGCCAAAGATAGTTCACTCCTGATGACTTTCCATTACCAGAAGCTGATCGTTGACCAGCATCCGGATTCTCCGGAAGAGTATATGCGATTCGTCAGTATTGCGCTGGCGGTCGATTCAGGGCAGGTCGCCATTGATTATCTTGATTCAGCGGCCGCCCGGTTTGGCGAACGAAACGAGATCGTGGCCAATCGCGCTTTCCTCCTGGCCTATCAGCGGAAGTATGACGAAGCGGAAGTTCTGTTCCGGAAGGCGATGGCCGCCGATTCGAGTATCATCGGCTTCCGTCTAGGGTTGGCCAACGTGCTGTCAGTATCTTCGGACAAAGAGAAACTGGCGGAATCGCTGGAGCATTTCCGATTCATCCGCGCGCGACTAGGCGAGAATCAGTACAATATCGATTCGCTCATTACCGATCTCGAAGAGCGGCTGAAGTAGTTCTCATTAGTCGGTCTATACGGTCACCCATAAAAATAGAACGCCGGCTACAGTAGTACGCCGGCGCTCCGGTCTGCTTCAGGTCGCGGTCCGAAGCAGAACCATTTTTCTTGTCTGATTTAGACTATTTTCGACCACCGCCGCGTCGGTTTTCAACCTCGGCGCGGATCTCCTGCTGATTCATGCCGTCATCATCTCCGTCCATCGACGCACAACGGACTTTCCAGCGACCCTGGAAATAACCCGGGCGCTTAGACGTGCTTCCAAAGTAGTGTCCGGCGAGGACGCCGATCTCGGCCTGATTGGCATCGAGGATCATACCACGGAACCAACCTCCGGCGCGACGGATCGCGGTCGAGTCAGCGTGCGGGTTGGCATGCTGTCCCCAGACGCCATGGAGGAATCCTTCAAACTGTCCGCTGGCATCGATCCACTTGCCGTAGAATTCGCGGGCACCGGTGGAATCTTCGCCAAACGTACCGCGCAAGTGACCCTCGATCACGCCATGACGGGAGATCCACATGCCGCGGAATTCGCCCTGGCCGGTGGAGTCATATCCCCAGAAGCCGGCGAGGAAACCACGCGGGCAGGCGAAACGCTCAACCTTAAAGCCGTTGAAGGCGATAGCGGTTGAGTCCGAGAACGTGATGATCGTATCAAGGGTGGCGAGTTCATTGAGCGAGAAAGTGCGGCTATAATTGCCGGCCGTAAATTCGACAGTCACCGGTCCGACCGGGATCGTATCGACAATGATGATCTCGGTGGTGTCACCGGTCAATGTGTCGACGATGATCTGAATGGTCGTGTCGTAGTCCGGAACAGCCGGTGGAATGAGCAGGTCAAAAGCGAGTCCATCGTTATGCACGGTGGTAGTGGAAGCCCACTCAATTAAACGTCGATCAGTGCGAGGGAGTACGGAATCGGTAGCCGGTTCAAACCGGATGACGCGACGAACCAGTTCGGCGCCGCGTGAAATAGTCAGCGAGCCGGCCCAGTCGGTCGGCGTGACCGACATGCTGTCATAGCGGAGACGACCCCACACAGCCCGCAGGTGGTAAATGCCTGCTTCAGGATCGCTCAACAGCGACTGAACGGACGACGTGGTCGCTACTGGATCATTGTATTCAACTTCTTCTGCAGTTGCCGCGACAAGTGCTGGATCATTGAAGGCCGGAGCCTCATTGGTGGCGGTATATCCGCCGACATCACCAACGGTGTTGTTGGTGGGAGTGGTCGGCGAGTCGGAGCATCCTGCGAAGATCAACAGGAAGGCTGCGGCCGCCAGGGATAGAGACGTGCGAAACATGGTTACATCCTCCTTACCGCGAGCATTCTGCCTGTGGGAACTGAACATCATGCCGAAGAGATATACAACCGGCGTGCCACGACTGCGAAGGATCGTTAACTAATTATAAAGCAATAGATTAGGGGTGGCAGACGAGAGCCAAAGAAAAGGCGACTGTACCTGGAGGTACAGCCGCCGGAGTGTTCGATCGACCGATTGGTACAGGCGTACCGGTAAGGACTACTTCTCCGATCCCTTCTTGTTGTAAGGGATCTGCTCAGTCTGATAAAACTGCTCAATCATGGCGATCGAGGAATCAACCCACATATAGATGGAGTCCTTTTCAGCGCTCGACAACCAGGCAGACCAGTGCATCAGACGATAGCTCAACAGCGGCATCTTCCCTTCCTCGACCTCTTCCCGCAATTCACTCAATAGCTCTATCTGTTCTCCCTTTGCTTTGAACGGGAAACCATCGGTCATGTCAACATGCTCGAGTCCTTCCTCGACATGTCCATTGATCAATTGCTTGATCCCGGGGATCTTGGCGTACCAGGGGAAATCGGTTTTGGTGCTGTGGCAATCAAAGCAGGCGTTTTCGAAGATCGGTCTGACCAGCTTGAATTGCTCGTCGATATTGGCGTAGAGAGAATCCTGTTTCTGGGCGACAGTCGTGCTGGCGATCTCGATCGGGGTTTCGACGGCGTTTTCCCATTCTTCCCCTTCCGCCACGGGTTCCGTCTCTTCCTTTGCCCACAATCCGGCAACCACAGCCAGGACCAGCCCGACCGCGATCAAGAGGGCGCGAGGAAAACGATTTTCACGTGAAGTTACCATAGGATATCTCCAGAGATGGTTATCAGCCGACGATCCGGGAGATAAACCCGTTCGCCTGATTCAGCCGGTTGACGGCTTCCTCGCGACTGCATGCACATCGTTTCATGACAATTGCTATTTTGACCGAGCCGCCCGAAAGCTGTAAGGCATGGTCGGCTTCCTCGAGCGACATTTGCAGCAGGTCCATCAGGATCCGTCGCGAACGCGCCGCCAGTTTCTCCGAACGACTCTGCAGGTCGACCATTAGGTTGCCGTAGGTTTTTCCTAACAGGACCATCGCAGTGGTCGAGATCATATTGAGAGTCATTTTCTGGGCAGTGCCGGACTTCATACGGGTCGAACCGGTAATGACCTCGGGGCCCACCGGTAATGCGATCAGGATATCAGTTTGGAGTTCAAGCGATCCCGGTTCGTTGCAGATGATGAACGCCGTGCGACAACCGAGCGACTTGGCAAATTCCAGTGCCGAAAGCGTGTAGGGGGTTCGCCGCGAGGCGGCTATCCCTATCACCATGTCTTTTGAACAGAGCTGCTGGTGCGTCAGATCAGTTCGTGCCGCCTCACGATCATCTTCCACTCCCTCTTTGGAGAGGACAAGCGTTTCGAATCCGCCGGAGATGATACCGCGGATCTGATCCGGGTCGGTGCCAAAGGTGGGAGGGCACTCGGCGGCATCGAGAACGCCGAGACGGCCGGAAGTACCGGCGCCGACATAAAAGACGCGGCCGCCGGATCGAAGCGTTTCCGCGTACAGCTCGGCAGTCCGGGCAATCTCGGGAAGGGCCCGTCGGACGACTCCCGCCACGGTGGCATCCTCGTCATTGATCTTGGCGACTATCTCCAAAGCAGACAGACGGTCTATTTCTCGCGTGTGGGGATTGATCTGCTCCGTCCCCAATTGACGGAGCTGTTGGATGAGATCGTCGTATGCGGCCATACGGAAAGGTATACTTCCGGTTGACGGAGGGCAATAAAAAGAGCGGAACGGTTCTGCCCGCAGTTACGGCTGAATTACCACATGTACAGAGTCGCGATGTGCGATCACTACGGAGGCGATCCGCCCGCTAAACGGGTCAGCATCGACATTGTCCGACACCGTGTCAGGCATCGGTACCGGCAACATCAGGTTGGAGTAGCTGCTGTCGAGAGAACCGATATAGGCATAGACGTAGATGTAATACCAGCCGGTATCCGGGTCATTGCCGACGCTGAGCGAAAAGGCATCAGGCGGCAGAGTCCCGGCCGTGCTGAGCGAGGTCACATATTCACTGTAACCTGTACCGGTATGATGGAACGGACGGCGGACTGCCGAAAGCACGTATCCCTCAGCATTGTCAGAACCCGACCAAGTGACCGAGACTGACTGCAGACCAGTCACGATCCGGTTCGGCGGCTCGACAGTCAGGATGCTGAAGGTATCTGGAACAGTGACGAGGAAATTGTCGGATGCCAGGGTTGAGTCTGCAACAGTGAGGTTGAGATTGCTCCCTGCCAGACTGGTTGCATGGTCACGCAGTAGATAGAAAAGTGAATCATCGGCAAACGTCGGTTTGCCCAGATCAAGGGTATCATTCCCTAAACGTACGAAAGCAGAACGAAGCGCCGCCGAATCGCGGTATACCGATACCGCAACCTGCGAATAGTCGTCATCATAGTCGGCAAGAGCCACACCCAAGATCTGGTAGGTGCCATCTCCGCCAACGTTTGGCCGGCTCGGGCCGGAGTCACAAGCGAGCATCGCCGACACTAACAGCATCAGCACCATGAGGATTCGTTCTGTTTTCATCATACCTCAATTATCGGCTACTCTGGAGTGAGATTTACCCAAGTTCGCAGATAGCGATAATCAGTTGTACTGCAATCCGTTAGCTTAGCGCTTGGCGGTCGCAGGTTTTTTGGAATAAAAGAGCTTTCCCAGGATCTGCTCGGCCAGGCACCATTTGGTCAGGGCTGACTGAAACAGGTTAAGACCGACAAAGGTGGTCAACAATAGCCACCAGGGGGAAACGAAATAGTACATGGCGAGTGAAAACAGGACCAATGTCCCGGCCATCAACCGAATTGCATGTTCAAGCGACATAAGTGAACCTCCGTATATACGAGCATTAATGTGACTAACCTGTGCCAACAACTCCACGAACCCCTCCTGGTAGAATAATGCGGAAAGGGGGGTGAAGGTTCAAACAAAAATTGAATGGTCTTGCGGTATCGTAGACTCCAGACCAGAATTATAAAAACTTACTCGGGTTGTAGTTCTGTACGGTGTGTCCGTCCTCGAACCCGCCACTCTCCCCTGCCCATTCAACAAATTCTTGCCAACATCGCCCCGGCACACTACTTTTAGGAACCAGATAACAACCACCCAATTTGGCGGGGAGGAAAGATGTCCCTCGACTATCAAAAATCACCATCCGATCAGCCACCTTCGGTTCTCCATGAAGTTGACAAATTACGGTTAAATGCGTACCTGCAGGAACGTCGGGACAATCAAAACCTGATGTTCGGTCTTCTCGGTGGCGCGATGGCTGCCTTTTTTGGGGCTATTGCGTGGGCAATCGTTACCTACCTCACCAACTTCCAGATCGGATTCATGGCGATCGGGATAGGGTTTGCCGTCGGATGGACCGTGCGCAAGTTCGGTGAAGGCGTTGACAAGTTGTTCGGGGTCATTGGTGCGCTACTCGCAGTCCTTGGATGCATCGCCGGAAATTTGCTCAGTTCATGTATCTTCATCGCACGTTACCAGGACATGACGGTCGGCAGTGTGCTGGCCAGCCTTACTTTCGACTCTGCAATCGAAATCATGGTCAGGACATTTAATCTGATTGACTTGTTGTTTTATGCTCTAGCGATCCAATTCGGCTACAAATATTCGATTGTCCAGGTCTCGGAAGAGAAAATGAAGGAATTCACTAAGGTCAGTTCCACCTGACGAAGGTGTGAATAGGGAATCAAAGAAAACGGCGGAGCCGATTGACTCCGCCGTTTCTTATGTCCGTGGGGCAGACGGGGACGTCTGCCGCCCAATTGGAATGGATTGCTTCGTCGCTGCGCTCCTCGCAATGACGTGCGTTAGTTCGCGCGCTTGAACTTTTCCATGAACTCGGAGAGCTTCGTTGCGCCGTCCAAGGTCATCGCGTTGTAGAGCGAGACCCGGATCCCGCCGACATCGCGGTGCCCCTTCAGCCCAATAAACCCGGCCGCTTTCGCCTCCGAAACGAACTTCTTTTCCAGTTCTTCCGACGGCAGACGGAATGTCAGGTTCATCCAGCTCCGGCTGTCCGGCTTGACTGTCCCGCGATAGAAATCCGGATACAGATCGACCATCTGGTAGATCCGTTCCTTCTTGGCGAAATTGGTCTTCTCTACCGCCGCGAGCCCGCCATTCTTTTTGATCCACTCAAGCACCAGCTTGATGATGTAAACCGCAAAGACCGGCGGCGTATTGTAGAGTGATTCCTTCTCGACATGGATGCGGTATTTCAGCATAGTCGGCAGTTTTTCTTCCTGCGCGGTCGCCAGGAAATCATCCCGGATGATCACCGCGCACGCTCCGGCCGGGCCGATATTCTTCTGCGCGCCGGCATAGATCAGCGAGTATTTGCCGAAATCCAGTTTACGGGAGAGGAAATCCGATGACATATCTGCCACTAGCGGCACTTTCCCTGCTTCCGGGAACCAGTGCATCTGCGTGCCATAGATCGTGTTGTTAGTCGTGATATGCAGATAGGCGGCATCGTTCGGGAACTTGAATTCATCGAGCTTCGGGATATGGCCATACTTGGCTTCTTTGCTCGACGCTGCCACCACCACATTGCCGACCTTCTGCGCTTCTTTGACTGCTTTGCCAGCCCAGGAGCCGGTGTCTGCATAGGCGGCGGTTTTGCCGGAGTGAAGGAAATTCATCGGCAGCATGGAGAACTGGGTCGAGGCACCGCCGCCGACAAAGATCACTTTGTAGTTATCGCCCAGCCCCATGATCTCTTTCATGAGTGCCATGGCGGAGTTGTTGATATCGTCGTACTCGGGCGAGCGATGCGAAATCTCCAGCACCGACATTCCGGTGCCGCGATAATCGAGCAGTTCAGCCTGAACCGTCTGGAGTACCTCGAGCGGAAGAACCGCCGGGCCGGCATTAAAATTATAGACCCGTTTCACACCGGCAGGAGCTGTCGAGGTCGACATGCCTGATTGAGCCTGTGCCATCTATCGCTTCTCCTTTACATATTCAGCCACGATCTTTTCTGCCATTTCACCGATCCGCAACATATTCTCTTTAGTCGAAGCCCCGAGGTGCGGGACCATGATCATGTTCGGAGCGCTCATCAGCGGCGAGTCGACCGGCGGATCAGAATACCAAACATCGGTCGCAAAGCCGGCCAGTTTGCCCGACTTGAGCGCTTCAACTACATCGGCATCTACCACAGTCTCCGCACGACCGGTATTGATAAGATATGCACCTGTCTTGAAATGAGTGAGCAACGACTTGTTGATGATCCCTCGCGTCTCCGGGAGGCACGGGATATGCATTGAGACATAATCAGCCTGTGAGACCGCTTCCTCGATATCCTGGATGATCGTCGCAAAGTCCGAGAAATAGACATCGGGGTGCCAGGCGAGGATATTCATGCGAAATGCTCTGGCGCGGATCGCCAGCGCGGTACCTATTCGCCCCATGCCGAGAATAGCGAGCGTTTTGCCGTGAAGTTCGGTTCGCTCGAGTTCGGATTTGAGCCACTTCCCTTCGCGCATCGAAGCATCGGCCTTGGTCACGTTGTTCGGCAGAGCGATCATCAGGGCGAAAGCAAGTTCGGCCACGGCGACAGTCGAGGCCTCGGCGGTATTCTTGACGATGATCCCCTTTGTTGCCGCATGTTTCGCGTCGATGTTATCCATCCCGACGCCACCGCGGATGATCAGTTTTAGCTTTTTGGCGGAATCGAGATATTCGGCGTTCGCTTTGGTTTTGGAGCGAACGAGGATGATGTCGGCATCGGCGACGCGTGTTTTGTCATCGGTCACTTCGCCGTATTTGGCGAGGACAGTCGGAAGCGTTTTGTCGAACTTATCGGAAATCAGGATTAACATTCTCTATACCTCATACATCAGTCGGTTAACAGGTTAACGACCATGCCATCTCTCAATTTTGGTTCGAACCAGGTCGATTTCGGGGGCATCACCTGACCGGCATCGGCAACGCGAAGGAGTTGAGCGATGCTGGTCGGATACAGCGCAAAAGCCAGCTTGAATTGGCCGGAATTAACCAGCCGCTCCAATTCCTGCGTTCCGCGAATTCCGCCGACAAAGTCGATCCGCTTGTCAGTGCGAAGATTGACAATATCCAAGTACGGTGTCAGGAAAAGATTGGAGAGTATCGCCGCATCGATCGACTCGATCGGATGATTCGGATCGAACTTCCCCGCCCGGACCTTCAACAGGTACCAGTGGCCGTCAGCATACATTCCGTATTGATGCGGCTCTTGCGGGTCGATTCGACCATTGGCTTTGCTTATCTCGAAGTGCTCGGACGCCTGGCTGAGCAGTGCATCGAGCGAGTGATTGTTTAGGTCTTTGACCACACGGTTGTATGGCAGAATATGCAGTTCGTGATCGGAGAAGAGGACATTCAGGAAGAAGTTGTAACTCTCCTGGCCGGTATGCTTCGGGTTTGCTTCGCGGGATCGACGCGCTATCTCCGAGGCCGCCTCACTTCGATGGTGACCATCGGCGATATACAGGAAGTCTATTCCGGCGAAGGTGTCGACGATCTGCTTGATCGTGGCGTCGTTATCCACCACCCAAAGTTCATGTCGGATACCATCGGCTGAGGTGAAATCGATCAGTGGTTTGGAGGCGACCACGCCGCTAAAGATCTTTTCGATCTGCGCATTGCGCCGGAAAGTGGAAAAGACCGGTCCGACCTGTGCCTCAACCTGCATGATATGGTTGGCGCGGTCGTTGACCTTCTCCGGCCGGGTATGTTCATGCTTTTTGATCTTGCCGGCATCGTATTCATCAACCGAGGTAAGCGCCACCAGGCCGAGTTGTTTGCGGCCATCCATCGTCAGGCGATATAAATAAAAGCAGGGTTTGCGGTCGCGGATCATGATGCCATCGCGCTCGAGACGGTGCAGATTCTCTTTCGCGCGCAGGTAAACTTCGGAGCCATACGGGTTGGTCGTGTCGGAGAACTCCAACTCCGCTTTGTTCACCCGGAGAAACGAGTTCGGGTTACCCTCTGCCATGGCCCGGGCTTCCTGAGTATTGAGCACATCATAGGGAGGACAAGCGACCTGCGCGGCGAATTCTGGTTTGGGGCGAAGGCCCTTGAGCGGACGGACGATGGACACGCAACCTCCTGGGTAGCACAATTGTGAACAATTTCACAGTTGGATTATAATAATAAAGAGTGAGTTGAAATAAAACAGAAATTGGAAGCCGCTTTGTCATCAATACAAAGCGGCTTCAGGAGATAGTCACCGATCATCCCATCTCCTGCATCATCATGCTATTACATCAGTTACCGAGACGGGCGAATCCCCAGCGCCCGATAGACGAAACTCCACTCTTCGACCACCTCTTCGATCACTTTGCTCACCGGCTTCCCTTGTCCATGACCGGCTTTTCCTTCAATTCGAAGCAGGATCGGGCGGTCGGAACTATTGGCGGCTTGCAGGTAGGCCGCCATCTTGCGCGCATGCATCGGATCCACCCGGCTATCCGACTCACCAGCCTTAAAAAGCACGGCAGGATAGGCAGTCCCCTTCTTCACGTTGTGGTACGGTGAATATTTTATCAGGTACTGGAACTGCGCAGAATCTTCCGATGATCCGTATTCCGGCACCCAGAGCCGGGCGATGCGAAAGTTCTGATATCGTATCATGTCCAGAAGCGGGACATCGCAGACCGCAGCGGCGCAAATATCCGGCCGTTGCGTGACAACAGCGCCGATCAACAACCCCCCGTTGGATCCGCCATACAACGAGAGCTTCGATGGAGAGGTATACCCTTCCTTGCAGAGGTATTCGGCCGCGGCGATGAAATCGTCAAAACTGTTCTGCTTGTTCTCGAGCATCCCTCCCTTGTGCCAGGCTTCGCCGTATTCGCCGTTCCCGCGGAGATTGGCCAGCGCATACACGCCTCCATGGTACATCCAGAGGATCTTGCGGCGGTTGAAGATCGGTGTATCCATCGCGTTAAACCCGCCGTAGCCATCGAGCACGCACGGATTGTTGCCATCCATCGCCATCCCTTTGGTGGTGACAATGAACATGGAAACCGGCGTTCCATCCTTGGAGTTGTACCAGACCTGCTTCAGCTCAAGATTGGAAAGATCGAAAGGGACAGTCATCTGGGTAAAGACGGAGGATTCTCGTGATGAGAACTCGTACCGATAGATGGTGGGCGGTTGACCGATCGACGAGAAGTAGTAAAACAGTTCTGAACCATCCAACTCCCCACCGACTGAGGAGACCGTTCCAATGGTCGGTAATTCGATTTTGCCGGCCTCTCCCCCTTCCAGAGTGAAAAGCTCCAGCACTGAGCTAGCGTTGACGGTCCCGTTGATCACGATATGGCCGCCGATCACAGCGATACTCTGAAACGTAACAGGGCGTTCCGGAATGATCTCGTGCCAGTTGCTCATTTGCGGCGAAGAATAACTGCCGGAGAGGACCCGCTTGCGTGGCGCGCCGTCATTAGTGGTGATGAGAAACCGGTCATCCAGCAACGTCAGATAATACTGCGCAGCCTTCCCATCGGTCAGCTTGACGAATGGCGATTCGGGCTGGCGAAGGTCCTTGATATACAGTTCCGACCTGGACCATCCGTAGAAGACCGATATGCCAAGCCAGTGGCCATCGGGAGAAATATCGCAGCTCGACCAACTGGTTTTATCGGTGGTATCCTCGAAAACCAATGGGTCATTTTCCCAGGAAGAGCCGATCCGATGGAAGTAGATACGTCGATAGTAGAATTCATCCCCAGCAGGCACAGCCCCCGGGACAGGATTGCGGGTGTAGTAGAACCCTGTGTTGTCCGGGAGCCAGGCAACTGCCGCTCCCCGCGTGTAGGGTATGGTATCGAGCAACATTCCTTTGCTGCTGACATCTTTGAGGAATAAGGTCGTATTCTCAGAGCCGGATGCTGAGACGCCATAGGCGATCAACGAGCCATCCCAGGAGAGATAGTACCAGTCCATGGCTGAAGTACCATCCTCGGAGAAACTGTTGGGATCGACCAGCACTTCTTCCCGCCCGAGCAAACCATCCCTGACGAACAACACCAGATGATTCTGGTCGCCATCGCGGCGCTCTGTGAAATACCGATTCTTTATTGCCTGAGGCTGGCCGATAGAGCCTGTGGAGAGGAATCGGGTCAGTTCATCTTTGATCAGCTCTTTATCTTCGAATGCGTCTACGTACAGGCGGAAATGGTCATACTGCGCCGCAGTCCATTTCTGGACCTGCGGGTCATCGCTCTTCTCCAGCCATCGATAGGGATCGGGGACTGCGGTGCCGAAGATGGTGTCGACGACATGGACCGTGCGGGTCGGAGGGGCGGCAGCATCGACCGGAGACATCAGGCAGAGTGTGAGGGCCAGAATCCGGGGAAGTCCGGAGAGAGATCGAAGCGAAGCGACGTCAAGCATGGTTGAACCTCGAGTTGTCTTATCAGTTGAGGAGAATATACCGGTTTGGCGGAGCGAGGACAGCGGTAAAAAAGAAACAGGCCGGGATGACCCGGCCTGTGACTAACCAAAACAAAGTGTTGGCTACTTCAGATGAGCGGCGATCAACTTGGTCATTTCGAACATGTTGACCTGCTTGCGTCCTTTGAAGACAACCACCAGTTTCTCGTCCGCATTGATCATGCGACGATTGTTCTTGTCCTGAAGATTGTTCTTCTTGATATAATCCCACACGCGCTTGGTAACCTCGGTGCGGGGCATCGGACGCGCGCCAATAACCGCTCCAAGTTCGGCAGAGGGCGTCAACGGCTTCATGAAAGCCGGGTTTGGAGCACGCTTCGTAGCCTTTTTCGCAGGCGCTCTCTTGGAGGCTTTTTTGGCGGACGCCTGCTTTTTACTCGAAGCCTTCTTGGCGGCTTTCTTCTTACCAGCCTTCTTGGTGGTCTTCTTAGCCGACTTCTTAGTGGCTTTCTTCGTCGCTTTCTTCGTGGCCTTCTTGGTGGCCTTCTTCGTCGTCTTCTTGCCAGCCTTCTTGGTGGCTTTCTTTTTTGCCGTAGGCATTGTGTTGCTCCTTAGCATTGAGGGTTAGAGTTACTATGGGTTAAGTCGGTTTCCCTGTCTACTTAACTGTGAGACGCTTCCCTGAAACATCTCGCATACCCATTTTCGCTGAAAAGAGTACGGTGTTTGAAAAAACATGGCAAGAAAAAAGTGCGATTTTGGAGTAAATAATTGCTTTTTTTTAGAGAGCGTTGAGGCCCTACGAGAGTCGATTTATCGAGAGAAAACGCAAAAAGCGTCTCGAAAGATCACGCGCGATGCAATTCCAACACCGGTGCTTCGGGTGGACATCCCAGTCGGAACGGGAACCAGTGTCCCACTCCGGATGACGTATAAAGGACTGATTTCCCTCTCCGATATTCACCCCACAGATAGCGATCTTCCCAGTAAGAATCGAACACCGAGCGACCCATAAAGCCGATCTGTCCTCCATGAGTGTGACCGGCCAGCGTGAGCGCGATCCCCTGTTCAGAGGCGTGATCGAATGCATCCGGTCGATGACTCATCAGGATCCTGAATGCGTCCGTATGACTCTCTTCGAGAGTCTGGTCGATCGTCGTCTGGAAGAAAGTCGTCTCTTTGGCGCCCATCCGTCGAGGATCATCAATTCCCCCTATGAAAACGCTGGTTCCACCAACCTGAACGTGTGTCCCCTGGTTGATAAACAGCGGCACGGCACTCTGGTCGAAAATGCTTTTTACCTGCTCCACGCCTCGGAAATACTCGTGATTGCCGAGCGTCGCGAAGCTCCCATTCGGCGCCTTAAACTGCTCGATCAGTTTCAACGCGTCGGGCAGTTGTCCAAGATCATCGGCGACATCGCCGGTCACCAGGACCAGATCGGGATTGAATTCGCGCGCCCGCGTGAGCACATCCTCAAGATCTTCCAGGGTGGTGTAGTGGCGAAGGTGCAGGTCTGAAAGGTGCAGGATCCGGTACCCTTCCAGAGACGGCGGGAGGTCGTCGATCCTGATCGATTTGGTGAAGACATTGACCGAGCCAAACGACCGGGTGAAACCCGCGCCAGCCGCCGTCACGGTCGCAAGCGGGACCGCGGCAGCGATCCCTTTGAGGATGATCCGTCGATTCGAATCAACCGCCGTGTCGGTCTTGCGGTGGCGGATCAGGTGGTCGATCAGCCGGTTGATCAGGTGGAAAAGACCTGAAACCGGGAGTGACAAAAGCAGCGCAAACTGGAGCACAAACGCCAGTGCGGTCAGCAACATTCCGGGGCGAGACAGCCATTGGTTCTGGTAGTATTCTCCCAGCCCCCAAAGCCCCATGGCCACCAAAGTGACCACCGGTAACATGAGCGAACTCCAGCGGATCGATCTTTTTCGCCACCAGTCGCGGTTGAATCCCCAGAGCAGCAGAATCTGCAGTAGTCCGATGATCAGGGTGATCACGCTGATAAAGCCGATGAATTTCATATATGCGCCTGGCGATCCTTGGTTTCTGGACGGTTACAGATACTTCCGGTAATACGTTGCTCCGGCCCGGTTGTTTTTCTTAAACAGCCTACCGAACTATCGGTTTCCGGTAAACTTACTACAGTTCTGGCCGGAACTCCTCTATATTTTCCCGTATTTCCGTGAACCTTGGGGAGATGGCGGATGTTGCAGACTGGTAGAAAACGAACAGCTATGGAACAGAGCTACGACAACCCCACAGAGATGACGATTGGCGGAAGCAGCGAGTCAAAACCGACCAGCGGCTGGCGACGGTACCTCCGTTTTCCCAAATCCTGGAAAGAAGTCAAATCGCTGGGCTGGAAGTTCATCCTGGCGTTTGTGCTGTTTTACCTGATACGGGATTCAATTCTCTATATCCTGATCCCGTACTTGATCTACAAAGGGGTCATTGGTCAGTGAATTGAGGCGGAAGTGAGGCGATAAATGCTTCATGCTCGGCCTTGATCTTCGCTCGATCCCGGATCATCAGTTCATTCTCCCGCCGTATCCTGACCAGCAGATGCTGGATCTCCCGAACGATCTCAACCAATTCCTGGCCGCTATACCCGCCTCCCCTGATGCGCGATTGCAGCAATCGGCAGTGATGCAGGGCAAGCTGGTGGCGCTGGTGGATTTTGCGGTGAACCTTGAACATCGCTGAATGCAACTGGCGCATCTGTGTGTGAGTGGCCAGCGCATTGGCCGATGCCAGCATCGATTGGTGGATCTTCTCGATATCCGGCACGGGAGGTTGCGGTGCGATCACCTCGGCGGACTTCCGCTCTTCAGCCTCTATCTCCGTCACCAGGCTATCGAATCGGGAGATCAGTGTTCCTGTCGCGGTGTTATCTGTCTGAATCATCGGGGACCTCACTATCCATAATACGTGTCAGAGGCCCACTTCGACAATACAAAAAAACCGGCCCGTGAGGCAGGCCGGTTTCAAGAGAAATGTAATCGGATATTAGATGCCGTAGATCTCGCCATACTTGGTATGGAGGTAATCCATTAGCGGCTTGTGCGACAGCGTCTGACCCGTCACCTTTTTCGCCAGATCAGTCGCCCGATAGCGCGAACCATGCTTGTGGATATTCTCACGCAACCAGCCCAGCAGACCGCTGAAATCGCCGCGTTCGAAGTTCTGCATCATGTTCGGGATGTCGGTTTTCGCCTTGGCGAAGAACTGCGCCGAATAGAGGTTGCCAAGCGTATAGGTCGGGAAATAGCCGATCAACCCGGCCGACCAGTGGACATCCTGCAGAATGCCGTTGGAGTCCTTGTCTACCTCGATACCCAGGTAGTTTTTGAACCGCTTGCGCCATTCGCCAGCGGCATCCTTCGCGGGAAGTTCTTTGTTCAAGAGCGCCCGTTCCAGTTCGAAGCGAAGCATGATATGCAGGTTGTAGGTCCCTTCGTCGGCCTCGACTCGGATATATGACGGCCGGACATCGTTGATAGCACCGTAGAAATCATCGAGACTGACATCGTTGAGGGAATCACGGAAAATCCGCTTCGCCTGCGGCAGGAAATAGACCCAGAACTGCTTGGAGCGTCCGACCTGGTTCTCCCACATGCGCGATTGTGACTCGTGGATACCGAGCGACGTGGCATCCCCCATCGGCGTACCGAAGTATTTCTTTTTGTCGATCCCCATCTCATAGAGGGCATGCCCAGCTTCGTGCATGATGCCGAACAGCGCGTCATTGAGACGGTGCGGGTTGTAGCGGGTCGTGATGCGGGTATCCCCGGCACCAATCCCGGTGCAGAACGGATGGGTGGTGATATCGAGACGCCCGGCGGTGAAATCATACCCCATCGCGGCGGCAACTGCCTCGCCGAACACGCGCTGGAGATCGACCGGATAGGAGCGCTCGACTATGCCCGGATCGGGACGCTTTTTGGCGTCGCGGATCTTGCCGAGCAGTTCGACGAGATCTTTCCGGAGCGGAGTGAAGATCGCTTCGATCTCGGAGACTTTGGCGCCCGGTTCGTAATTGTCCAGCAGAGCGTTGTACGGCTCGCCCTCGTACCCAAGCGCTTCGGCCTGCTGGCGGGTCAGGTCATAGACTTTTTCGAGCCAGGGGGCGAACATGGCGAAATCGGACTTCGCGCGCGCCGTCTCCCACTCGGTTTCAGCGATAGTCGTGACGCGGACGATCTCTTCGACCAGCTTTTTCGGGAGCTTTGTCTCTTTGTTGTATTTGTGGCGAAGTTCGCGGAGATTGGCCGCTTCCGGCGTATCCCCTTTGACCAGATCGGTCGATTCGGCCTGACTTAACAGATCACCGATCTTCGGGCTGGTGAACCGTTCGTGATACATCCCGGCGATTAGTGCCATCTGCTGGGAGCGGAACTCTGCGCCCTGTCGCGGCATATAGGTCCGCTGATCCCACGCGAGGATCGAGGCGGTCGAGCCGAGGACGGAGATCTCATTCATCTCCCTGACTAATTCCTGATAGGCTTCCTGGGGTGACATGGTTTGTCCCTTTACTGTATTATGCGTTCGTACCAATGCTCATTTTGGGGTCGTGCCGGAGTATAGCCAAATCCGGCTGCGCTGGCAACCCCCTCTCACTTTCTTCCCATCCGGCTTGTGCCGGTCCATTCGACCCTGTATATTCACGCCGATTCAGCCAATTAAGAAAGGGATGTTTGTGGCACACGCTCGGAATTTGCAGGCGGATGCTTTGCTCGATAAAGAATATCCGGTATTGGACAAAGGGTTTGTCCGACTGATCGATTATATGGGGGATGACAACGCTATCGTCCAGGCCGCCAGAGTCAGTTATGGCGAAGGGACCAAAAAGGTACTCGAGGACCGCGGCCTGATCCGCTACCTGATGCGCCATCGCCACACGACACCATTTGAGATGGTCGAATTCAAATTCCATGTCAAACTCCCGATCTTTGTTGCCCGCCAATGGATTCGCCACCGCTCGGCCAATGTAAACGAATATTCCGGCCGCTATTCGGTGATGAAAGAGGAGTTCTATTTTCCGCCGGATGAAGATATCCGGAAGCAGTCCAAGCGGAATAAGCAGGGACGTTCCGAGGAGGAACTGCCGGCAGAAATTCGCAACCGGTTTATCGCCTATCTCCAGAGTTCCAGTAAAGACGCCTACGACAAGTACGAGGAGTTTATCGGCGAAGGTCTCGCCAGGGAACTTGCGCGGATCAACCTCCCCCTCTCGCTTTATACGGAGTGGTATTGGAAGATCGACCTGCATAATCTCTTCCATTTCCTCCGCCTGCGGATGGATGACCATGCGCAGAAAGAGATTCGCGTCTATGCCGATGTGATGGCCGAGATGGTCAGGGCGATCGTCCCAATGGCGTACGAAGCCTTTACTGACTATGCGCTCAACGCGGTCAATTTCAGCGGGCCAGAGCTGAAACTGCTTCGCGACCATGTCAGCGGCATTCCGGAGGATGTTGATGCGTTGGTGGCGCGCGGGTTGTCGATGCGTGAGGCGACGGAATTTCAGGCGAAGCTCAAGAAAATCAGCGAGCTATGAGCACGGCCGTGTGCGATAGACGTAAATAGTTGCCCGCTAAGCATTTTCACCTTGACACGCACTCCGTAATCAGTTACCTTAATATTGCTCGCCGTGGGAAATATCCGGCAGACACTTTTTATGAGTGTCGGCTGGAGGACCGATGGTTCTCGCGGATCGGTTAGGTGATATTAGGATGATCGCAGGAGAGTAGATGGACGTTGCTCACGTCCGGCAGACGAAGGTCTGTACTGTTTCAACTTCCAATCTCCCCCCTGTTAGATTTCCGGGTTTATAGCTCACCGCATATGGTGGGACAGCAAATGGAGTGGGATGCCGCTCGGTACGCGTCAGGCGTATAGTGCGTCTGGTAGCTGGTAACACAGCGCCACTAGGAAGATGGGATTACGCAAGTAAGACTGTTTTCCGATTGAACAAGAAGCCCTCGTGAGAGGGCTTTTTGTTAGGTGTGATGTTACCACCCTCTACAAAACAGAGATATTGATCAGATATGCAATCGCCACGGCGATGCCAGTGCTGACAAGCAGATAGGCGACGGCCGAACGTTTGCCGAATTTTCCCCAAACAACAGTTATCTCCGTGATGTCTGTCGTGACCCCAACCATGAGCATGACGAACACTACACCGAGTGTCGCCCCCATTGTGTAAGCTTGACCCGCCAAAACGCTGAATCCCTCGGAACAGAGTTCGATCACGGCACTGACCGGCACAGCCAGAAGGATTGTCCAGGGTGAAGCTGATTCGCCGAGATACTTATAGACAATGGCGTTTGGCACGAACGCAGCTAGTCCGGCTGCTAGAATCAGTCCGATCATCAAGTATTTACCAATATCCCTGAAGATCACCCAGGAAGATTTCAACACACGCATAAACCGATTGTGAGGCACAGCAGTCTCGCACCCGCAATCGGAACATCCAGCGCCGGCGGTACATACGGTGTTTGATTTTGCTTTGATGGCAGTCGGTAGGGGTGCGTCGATAAGGTGATGATGCTCTAATCGGGAAAGTACGACCCCGGACAGCAAAGCAGCGACCACCGCACAGACCATGAGAATCGCCGTGTTAAATGGTCCGAGAAAATTGCTCAGGACCAAAAATTGCGGCACGCCTGACCATGGGGTGGCGAGAAGAAATGTCAGGGCGACGGCTGTGCTGGCCCCTTTTTCCCGCAATGACACTGCCAGTGGAATCGCTCCGCATGAACAAGTTGAGGCAATCAAGCCGGAAAGTGCAGCTTTGACCAATGAACTGAGATCATTACTGCCGAAGTGTCGATTGACGAACGAACGTGGCACAAATTCAGTCACCACTCCCGCGGCCACAAACCCAACCAGAAACCATATCCACAGATCCTGAATGAGCATCCAAAGCGCATTGAAGTATTGACTAATATACTCCATGTGCTACTTCCTCAAATCCACCACCGTTGCGCCCCAGGAGCCGCCGCTCCCCTCTTCATGCCGGAAGCAGATGACATTAGGATGCGTCGACAAGACCGACCGCACGATCTCCCGCTGCACCCCTATCCCCTTCCCATGCACTACCCGGATCGCCAGAATATCCCGCTTGAGACATTCAGCAATGTAATCGAGCAGTACGTCTTTGGTTTCGTTCGGTCGGAACTGGTGAAGGTCCAGGGTGCCATTGATCGGATAGTTCATCGGGTCGTCATTCTGGTCATGCATGGCAGAAAGATAAGGACATCTAAAGCCAAAATACAGTCGAGATCGGGCTTCGACTACGCTCAGCCCTCGTCCCCAGAATCAAGTTGAGGGCGAGCTTCGCTCAGCCCTCGTTCCCAGAATCAAGTTCAGGGCGAGCTTTGCTCAGCCCTCGTTCCAGAATCGTGGTCAAGGAGGCCTCGCTCGGGTCTCGTCCCTGAATCAAGTTCAGGGCAGACTCCGCTCGGGTCTCGTCTGCGCTCGACCCGACAGGGATGCGGAACTTGCCAACCGGCGTCGCATTGGTTAACTTGCGGCACGATACGACCATTCTAAGGAGTTTTTCATGACCACTGTCGCGACATCCATCCCCGCCGCCCCGAAATGGGATCTCGAATCGATCTTCCCCGGTGGGTCGGCCTCACCCGAGTTCAAAGCGTTCCGCGAAAAGATGAAAGCGGAGATAGCCGCCGGGGCATCCCGCGTGTCGACTCTGCCGAACCAATTGGACAAAAACAGCCGCGAGCAGTGGAAGCAGTTTATCGTTCTCCTGCAGGACCTTCACGAACGACTCGAACTGATCCGTTCGTTTGGCGGATGTCTTATCGCGCAGAATGTCGCGGATAACGCCGCGCAGGGGATCGTCGGCGAAAGCGACCAGATGACCTCCGAATGGGAGAAGCTCCGGACCTTTCTCGAGGCATGGTCGATCAGACAGTCGGATGCCGCCTGGAATGACCTGGTGTCGGATCCGGCACTGGTCGGGTTCAAGTTTTTCCTCGATGAGACTCGCGAAACGGCCCGCCACAAGATGCCGATTGAAAAGGAATCGCTCGCGCTGGATCTCTCGGTCAACGGCTACCATGCCTGGAACCGTCTGTACGACCGGATGGCCGGGGACCTTCGGGTGAAAATGGAAGTTGGCGGTGAGACGAAAGAGCTGTCGATGGGCCAGCTTGCGACGTATATGGACAACCCGGATCGCAATGTCCGCCGCACAGCATTCGAGAAAATGACTGAGGCCTGGAAATCGCGCGCGGATCTTGCCGCGATGACCCTCAATGCGCAGGCGGGGTTCCGTCTGGCGCTCTACAAAAATCGCGGCTGGCAATCACCATTGATCGAGCCGCTGATGCAGAATCGTCTGAGTCAGGCGTCGCTCGATGCGATGTGGAGTGTGGTCGCTCGCGAGACCAAACGCCTCGCGCCATATATCGAAGCCAAAAAGAAGCTGCTGGGAATCGACGCTTTCCGCTGGTATGACGAGTTTGCCTCGGTCGGCGAAGTTCACCGGAAATGGTCGTTTGATGAAGCGGTTGAGTTCATTGTCACCAACTGCCGGTCATTCTCGGATCATCTGGCCGATTACTGCAAGATGGCAGTGGAAAAACGGTGGATCGAAGCAGAAGACCGTGCGGGCAAAGCGGGCGGCGCATTCTGCACGACATTTGGAATCCATCGTCAGAGCCGTATTTTCATGACCTACTCCGGCACGTATGACAATCTGTCGACTCTTGCGCATGAACTTGGGCACGCCTATCACAGTCATGTCCTGCGTGACAAGGCCTGGTTGGCCGGGATGTACCCGATGGGACTGGCGGAGACAGCCTCGATCTTCAACGAACTGCTGACCACCGACTCGGCGCTGGCCTCGGCACAGTCGCGCGATGAACGGCTGATGCTTCTGGATCAGCTCCTGATGCAGCCGTATGTCTTTTTCACCGATGTTCACTGCCGCTACATTTTCGACCGTGCGTTTTATGCCGAGCGGGAGAAGCGGATTCTGGACGCCGCTGGCCTCTGCGAAATGATGACCAACGCGCAGCGTCAGGCGTACCAGGGATTGTTGGCCGAAGATGGCTATCACCCGTACTTCTGGGCCTCCAAACTGCACTTCTTCATTACCGATACGCCGTTCTACAATTTCCCGTATGTCTTCGGCTTCCTCTTCGCCGGCGGTGTCTACAACTGCGCCCGCGAGGAAGGAAAGTCATTCGCCGACAAGTATCGTGCGCTTCTGGCTGACACCGGCAGCATGACGACTGAACAGGTCGCGAAAAAACATCTCGGGGTAGATCTGACGAAGGAAGATTTCTGGGTTGCGTCGGTGAACCGTTCGCTGTCAAAGGTTGACGAGTTCGTCAAACTGGCGAATCAGAAGTAAGTCCGGCAATGGCAGTTTCGGAAACCGCAGAGAAACCAAAACTCTGGAAAGACTATATCGACCGCGCCAGCTTAGTCAAGTTTGGCGCGGAGATAACCAAAGTCCATCCGAAATTTGATTCTCCCCGCTTTGTTGACGGATTGGTCAAAGCGAAGTTTGACCAGCTCGAACTGAAAGCCCGCATTGCGCTGATCGCATCGCACCTCAAGCCGCATTTCCCATCTGACTACAAAAAGGCGGTCGATATCCTTGTCACGGTAGCACCGGGATTAAACGGGTTCGAGAACTGGATACTCAATTCGTATGTCGATCAGTTTGGGATGGATGACCTTCCCAACTCTGTTCGGGCGATGCAGGAGTTGACCAAGCACGGGACGGCGGAGTTTACGATCCGCCCTTTCATTGTGAAATATCCGGAGCAGATGCTGAAGGTGATTCATCGGTGGGCGGAAGATGAGAACGAGCATCTTCGCCGCCTGGCCGCCGAAGGGACCCGCCCGCGCGGAGTCTGGACAATTCATATAGAGGCTTTCCGCAAGAATCCCCGACCGGTTATCGATCTGCTGGAGAAGCTCAAGGCCGATGATTCCCTGTATGTCCGCAAGGCGGTGGCGAATAACCTGAATGACATCTCCAAAGATCATCCGGATATCGTGCTCACCACCGCGCTGGCGTGGATGAAGACAAACGACGTTCGCACCAACTGGATACTCAAGCGTGCCTGCCGTTCACTCATCAAGAAAGGGACGCCGGAGGTATTCAAGCTGTTTGGGTTCACTTCGAATCCGCAGGTTGAGATCACAAAACTCAGGCTGACACCCTCGAAAGCGAAGATCGGCGACGGAGCCCGTTTGTCATTTGATTTGCTTTCGTGCGCGAAGAGATCACAGAAGCTGGCGATCGATTACCGAGTGCATTATGTCAAGGCGGATGGGAAACTGAGCGGGAAGGTATTTAAGCTGGTTGAAAAATCGCTCAAGGCCGGCGAATCGCTGTCGTTGTCATCGAAGCATTCGTTCCGCGAGATGACCACACGCAAACATTATCCGGGGAAACATAAGATCGAGATCATCGTCAACGGCCAGGTCTTTGGCACACTCGCATTCACTCTGAGCCAGTAACCAGCTTGATTCCTTGTCGGGGCGTGCGCAGAGCCGCTTTACTTCGTAAGCGATTCGCCTCTCGTCTTCGCTCGAGGCGACAGATTAAGAGACGCCGAGGCGACTAAGAAAACTTAAGCCGGCACTCCTTCCCGTCGGGCCGAGCGAAGACGAGACTCCAAATTAACTCAGCGACCTCACCACCCGTCGGGTCGAGCGAAGACGAGACCTGACTCACACGCAACTCGTACCGCATTCGTACCGGACTCGTACTTGTAATTGATTGCCGCACAACAACCGCAAAATCGCATTCGTACCACAACCCCCGGAATTCGTACCGAAAACCCTCAAATTCGTACCGCAAACCCCGAAATTCGTACCTCACTCGTACTTTCGATGGTTATCCACATCGCGTGTGACGATCACACGCGGCAGTCGCACAGCTAACTGATTACTGGACTTCGCGCTCCAATTTCGCGTGTGAGTTCGGCACGCCAGTTGATGTCTTGGGGGGAGGCGTGAAGCCACAACTTGTCAAGTATCGAAACCAGAGTGTCCGGGTTCGTGTCCACCCACCCGACTTTTCCAGCGGACCCGGCACTTTGGATTTCAGAACCCTTGACAAGGCCGACCAGGACACCCCAGATATACAGGTGGGAATATCAAATTGGGAGATTCAGATGCGAAAGTTCAAAATCACTGTCCCGGGATTCCTCGTTGTTCTCCTCATGTTACTACTTGGCTCCTGCGACCGGAAGCCGAGCGAACCGGTGGAGCCAAGAGAATATGCAATATGGATGAGTGAAGGTATCATCCAGAATCCAGGAGTCTATCCCGTATATCGTTGGTCGACGCTAACACAGCGACTGGATACGTTCTACTCCAACTGGAATACGGCGTCTGGATTTGATGTGAGCAGCGATGGCAACAAACTCTTCGTCGAAGATCACGGTGTGCTCAACATCCTCGATGCCGATTCTCTCGGGCTGATCGACCAACTGACAAATACTCATCTTGATGGGACTTGTGGCAGTAACAAGTACCTGGTTACGCAACAGAATGGTGATCTCAGCGTATTGCGGCAATCGGACCTCAGCCCGATCCTGCAGGACACTCTTCAGGTTCGCTCTGCATTTATCGGTGGAGATAATCGCATATTTTACGGGTTGGTCGGTTCACCCAATCGAGATACAGTCATTTCGTTTCCATTAGATAGATCTCGAGAGCCGATCCTGACACCGCTTCCTCATGGCGCTGGACGACAGATCATATCCATCCATAATGGTAGCAAGTTCCTGCTCTATTTACAGTACAACACATTCGACTGGGCTTTTGCAGTCTACGATGTGCCTCTCGACTCATTTGTTTACTGGCATCCTCTTACACCAGGTTGGGGAGAAGTAGCGGTAACGCCGGATGAGCACTATGCGGTGATTACCAACCCCGGCACCTGGCTTATAGGGCCCCCCCCGCCTTCTTCCTTTCTCATCTTTGACCTTGAGACCAACGATTCCGCAATGGAGGTCGACGTTCGGCCAATCCTTCCCGACACTATGCTCTACGGAGACCGTATGCCTCTGTCGGAAGTGTCAATTACTCCTGATGGGAAACGAGCGCTGTTGGTCGGAAGGAACGGTGGTCATTTTGTAATCTACAATTTTGAAACCAAGAATCTTGAGACTTATACGCATGCAGGTTATAACATGCAGCTCATAGAGGCCACATGTCAAAACAGAAGGTGAACTGATCAAAACAGACTGGGAGGTTACAATGAACTACTTCGTATTCTCTGCATGTGTGGCAATTTTCATCCACGTAATTGCCCCACGCGCCCATGCGCAAGCTGTACCCGATACTTTCTACTATGGCACTAGCACGCCGGTTATTCTCAGAGTTGATTCGTCGAGAGTCTGCATTAGTTTTCTGGAGTCCACAAGTATCTATGAACGCACGGCAATCCTCGATAACTTCCCGGGAATTGGAGCTCCAATCAATACTCCAGACACAATGGACGGCTATCGTGTATACGCCGTTATTTCCGCCAATGGGTACCTCCAACTCTTGAATGCGCTGAACGCAATAGAGCAAGTCGATATCGCGGCTCCGTTTTATCGGTTCCCCGATTCTGTCGCAGCACCGATAGGAAAGCGACTTTGTGTTAGATTTAATGATGATATAACACCAGACTCTGCTGAGAACATCGCGCAGTCACTGAATGTGATTCTCATTGGAGAGATTCCAGGCATGCACAATGTCTATACTGCTTACAATGCTTCTGTAAACGGTTCATACACGGTCAATATTGCGAACACACTCCATCTCCATCCGTCTACCGTTTATGCACATCCAAGCATCGGTGGTAGATTTGAACGTACAGCTTACAGGACTTTCGATTTTTATGCCACATATCAGCCCCACCTCAAGCGCGTTATCGGAGAGCTTAATGTGCGGTCGGTATGGGACTTCGGAGGACTTACACGCAGCATGACGGTAGCGGTCATAGACGATGGAGTCGCTTCGCACGAAGACCTTCCTGTAGGAAAAATCGACCGCGGGATTGACTTCTATGGCGGTGTGAATTTCGGAGACATTGACATGGACCCCTCCCCGGGAGTAAGCGAGGCTCACGGGCAAGGTTGCGCCGGGATCATCGCGGCTTTGCACACCACGGATTCTGCCTCAGGTCAATTGGAGTCATCCGGCATGATATCTATTGGACCACGCACACGCATCCTGCCGATCAAGATCTTCTCCGATGATGGTGACGCTTTTGAGACCGGAGCGGAAGCTGCCCTGGCAATAGTCTGGGCATACCAAAATGGCGCGGACGTCCTTTCAAATAGCTGGTCTGCAGATACTCCGTGGATGGACGATCCAACTCTAAGTGACGCAATACACCGGGCCGTTGCGTTTGGGAGAAACGGTCGAGGTTGTCCTGTGTTCTTTTCTAGCGGCAATGGCTACTTCTCGAATTGCCAGTATCCGTCTAACCTGCCGTTTGTATTTGCAGTTGGCGCTTCACACCACACAAGTGACAGATATTGGGACTACAGTAGCTACGGCCCTGAACTTGATGCACTGGCGCCAAGCGGGAATTGGACGAATGAGTCGGTCTGGTCACTGGATCAGATGGGAAGTAACGGATACAACCCGTCCTTGATGTCCGATTGCCTACCTCAAAGCAACAATCAGAACTACGATTGTCACTTTGGTGGTACTTCCGCCGCCTGCCCTATCGCTGCAGGAATTGCCGCACTCCTTCTTGCAAAGGACAGTACGCTATCGGCAGAAGCTATCTACTATATTATACGAGAATCGGCCGACACGGCACTGGCGTGGGGAGCGATTGCTCCGCCAAACGATCGATACGGTTACGGCGTTGTTAACGCCTTTAATGCCATTCTCTCCATCTCACACGGTGATCTCACAAATGACAACAGCATTGATCTCAGTGATCTGTCCTTGTTGATAGCCTATATGGTGCGTACCCCGCGACCGACCATCTTTCCGTCAATCATGTTAGCAGACATGAACTGCAGTGGCACGATCGACATATCTGACCTGAACTGGATGATATACTTTGTTACATCCGCTCCTGGCACCGTGCCCGGACCCGTTTCGCCGTGCTTTAGATTTTGAAGGTTCTGGAATCGCCTTTCACTACGGAGGTCATATGCAATTGCCGTTACTCATCCTCTCGTTCCTCTTCCTGCTCACCGGCCTGGTGCTCAGAGTCATGATGCGGGCGTATCGGTCAGAGGCAGGCAAGGCGATCGGATGGTTCAGTCTCCGTGGATGGTTCGTTCCCTGGTCATCGGTCGACTATCTCACTCCGGTCGGCCAGAAGATGCATGTCGCGTCACTCGCCTGCATCATGTTCGGCATCTTTCTCTATATGTGGGTCCGCACGATGCCATGAGAGAGCAATCAAGCACTTTGTCATAAATGGATATTCTCAGATCTGAAAGGAAACCGCCATGAAGGATTTTATCGTCAAGACACTTCTGATGTCGGTCTGTTTTGCCGTAGCGTTGCTGATCGGCACACTCGTCGGACGTGCGACGGAATATCCCGTACTCGGATGGTTCGTCGTTGGATTGATTCAGGGACTTTGCGGGCACACTATCTTCGCGCCCGAAACCCACCGTCAGCCGTGGCGGTTTGCCACCGCATCGTTGCTCAGCGCCGTAGCGATGGCGCTCTTCTCTGTCGCGTGGAAGAGCCTGACCGATGGTACATTGATGGCCGGAATGTGAGCAGGAGTAAATCAGAATACAATTCTACATCGCAAGAGGTATCGCATGTATAAGACGCTCTATTTTGTATCGGGTGGGCTGATCGCGGTCGGTCTCATCCTGCAACTTCTCTCGCTTCGCTATCGTCGCGCGGAGTATTTCGCAATCCCCTGGTACCGGCGCTTCCGCGTGTCAATGGACATGACGAAATGCTACGAAGCGCCGGGGCATCTGTACGCGTCGTTCGGGATGTCGCTGGCGGCGTCGGGGGCGTTGGTCCTTCTGGTGCTCCAGTTGCTGAAGTAGTCGCAGTCGGTCGAGGGTCGGGCGAGAGAGCAGAGTCGCCCGACCTGGTTTGTTGTTTCATTCGCCTCTCGTCTTCGCTCGAGGCGACAGAGAAGGCTTCGCTCGAGGCGACAGATTAAGAGACGCCGAGGCGACTAAGAGAACTTAAGCCGGCACTCCTTCCCCGTCGGGTCGAGCGCAGTCGAGACCCGAATAACCAAGCCACCACCCACACCCGTCGGGTCGAGCGCAGTCGAGACCCGATCGCACGCGCCGACTCACGTACGCAACTCGTACCGCACTCGTACCAGACTCGTACTTGCAACTGCTTGTCGCACAACAACCGCAAAATCGCGTTCGTACCGATACCCCCGAAATTCGTACCGAAGACCCTCAAATTCGTACCCGAAACCGCCAAATTCGTACCGCAAACCCCGAAATTCGTACCTCGCTCGTACTTTCGCTGGTTATCCACATCGGGTGTGGCAGTCACACACTCGCTTCGATTTTCCAACTCATTACTGGATAACGCACTCCAACTTCACGCGCACGTTCGGCACGCCGGTTGATATACATCTTGTCGGCAATCGCATAGAGCCTGCGGTTCCTTTCAATTGTTTGCGTGTGCGATGGAGGCCGGGAGCTGGAACAAGCGAGCAGGTTGTCGGAAACAGTTCCCGCGCCTCTGTCGAAGAATCTGCAAAGAGAAGAACTATAGATACCCTTCTAGGAGGATGCCGGGTCGCGCCAGGGAATTAATTGGGTGAGAAACCTGGTAGACCCGGCTGATAAGAATTGTGATATTGCGAAATAACAGGAATCGAGGGACAGCATGAAATTCAGACTGCTATTGAGTGTGACCTTGTTGCTGGTCGCGGCGACCCGATCAAGTGGTGCGGATCTACTCAAAATGGGAAGCACGTATTCCAGCACACTGGTCCGAGCGGCGATCAAAGATAGCTTTGTGATCTGCTCGACACCAAGCGGGATCGAGGTCTTGAGATTCCGGGATTCATTACCACCTGAGCCGATTGCGCAGCTTAACTTGTACGACCAGCGTGGTCTGGTCTGGTGGGACTACGGGGTTACTGATCTTAAGATATCCGGCCAGACTGCCTATGCAGTGGACTGCAATGGACATCTCTATTCCATAGATCTGAGTAACCCGCTCGATCCGACAGTCATTGAGACAGTGGTACTGCCTAGGCCGGCGACCGCATTGGATGTCTCCGGCACCGTTGCCTGCGTCGCATATGGCTCCTATCGAGATTCGACAGGTATTCTCCTGCTTGATCTCTCAACGCCAACAGAAATTGCGGAAGTTGGAGCGATCCGTTTTCCTGATTCTCTGAATCCGCCCGAGGATGTGGCCGTTCGCGACACCGTTATGTTTGCAATCTGCCAGGGCGCATTGCTGGTCTTCAACATCGCCGATCCTTCGGCGCCGGTTTTCCTTGATAGTGTCCGTGTCAACCACAACCCGTTCCTCGAGATTGAACTTGATCGTTCGGATTCGCTCGTTTATCTGTCGGACCGGGGATTCAATTGGCCAACCTGTCAATCAGGATTAACAGTCGTCAACGCAGCCGATCCGGCGGATTTATTGGTCTTGTCCCGTACCGTGACCTATGGCGCGGCCTCGCAGATGGCGGTCAGTGACAGTCTCTTGTTCCTAACTGCCGGATCCTGGGGGTTACAGGTTTACGACCGGGCAAATTCAGCACAACCGGATAGTCTAACGCGTCTGCCGATCACCTATTTCGCCGGAGATGTGGTAGCCAACGAGTCGCTTGCGGTAGTGACCGACTATGGTCCGATGTACTTTCTCGACCTGGATATTGAACGATTCGAGTGCAAGTACTGGGTCGATTGGTGGCCGATGCCTTGGCCACCAACAGAGTTAACGGTGGTTGGTATCTCGGCGCCAATTCCACAAATCAAGGCCTCATACAGCTTACCTTCCCCTGCAACCGGAATCGCCGTCGCGTCAAACACGATCTATTGTCTGTACAATGATAATTTTGGACCAGATGTCATGGCCATTGATGTTACGAGTCCATCGAAGCCCACTTGGATCGGCAGTTGCCTGACCGGATTCGGTAATTCTACTGGTGTAGTGGTCGACACATTCCTGTATGTAGCATCTACCGGAATTGGGACAATCTCAACACCAGGGATTCGCACGATCAATATCGCCGATCCTGCCAATCCTTTTGTTGTTGCCGAAGAAACACTGGCGGTTGGCGGTATCAATTTCCAAGTACGCGACACTCTTCTCTATGTCATGCGCGGTGGCGACGGAATCAGCCTGGTGAATATTGCGACTCCCGACCAACCGGCTACAGTCTTCACCTATGACTCTCCCGGAATTGCCAAGGATGTCTGTTTCCTGGATTCGATGGTTTATATCGCCGACGGCGACTTTGGCATTATCGTCTTGTCAATGCCCAGCATCTCTAATGTGCAGTGGGTCGGGCAGATCGGTGGTAGTGGTAATGACTATTGTCGAATCATGGTTCGAGATTCACTGCTGCTTGCACTTACCCCAAACTCGATAGAAGTGTACGACATTGCGAGCGACCGTGTCAATCCGCCTTTTCTCGGTGGCGCTTCAATTGGTCCAAACATTCTCGACTTCGGTTTTGAGAGCGACCGGATGTATGCCGCAGTGGGCGAGCGAGGAGTATTGGCATATGATATCGGTAATCCTGCAGATCCGCAGCTCGTTGCCGAATATGACACACCAGTCAATGCGTTGGCAGTTGAGGCACGCGATTCTATGGTCTTTGTCGCCGATCAGGAGAATCTGGTTTGCTTGCGGTTCACCGGCGCAACTTCAGTCGACGGAAATGAATCTGGACTCCCATCACTCGCAACCCTGAAGCAAAACTATCCGAATCCTTTCAACCCATCTACAAAGATCGAGTACAGCCTGCCTCGACGGGCGCACGTTCGATTGACTGTCTACAATCTGCTTGGACAACAGGTGGCGAAATTGGTCGACGCGGAGCAAAGCGCCGGGACACACAACGTAGTCTGGCAGGCACACGGACAGTCATCAGGATTCTACCTATATCGCCTCCAAGCAGGCGAGGCTTCAGCAACAAAGAAGATGCTGCTGCTAAAGTAGTAAACCTGTTCAAAAAGGAGGTCTTAGAACTAAAGCACGTGGAACCCAATTCGACGAGCTGTCGGCGCAAAGAGCGTCTTCTCACCCAATGCCCAGTGGGCAGTTTCATTAAATGGCCATTTCTCACCCAGAAACGAGCCAAGTATGAGAGGAAGATCTGCTTCCATTCATGGCATGCTTATCCTGGCGTTGCTTTTCTCGGTCAACGCTACTCTGGCAGCTGAATCAAACTTCTTGCACGAAAAGGCAGAGCGACTGAAGACACAAGACCTGGATGCGATTGCTCAAACCGAATGGATATTGAGGAATTTCCCTGATTCTGTTAGATCATCTGATAAACTTGGGTTCAGCGCTGGACCAACCACAATTCTGCTCCCCGATTCTATTCGAGGTCTCTATTTCAGAGTCGGCATCGACCCTGAATCCCCGAGTTCCTATCTTCTCGGAAACGTGGTTGATAGCTTCGCAACTCTGAGTTCGGTTACTCAGGTTACAGGCAATGATGATTTGAATGGCGTGGCAATAGATTCCCAGGTTCTGTCCTGCATTTACCGGAACCAAATTCAGTACCTAGGTCGCCGCATAGGAACTGCATCATCTATGGACACATTCAGTGTACCCGAAGGAGACGGTAATGTCCAGCGTGACTTGACCACCTTCTGGTTGGTCCGTTTACCTCGCACTCTGAGTGTGGATACGTTGATGGCGGAATTTCAGACCATACCGTCGTTACAGGACATAGGTTTTATTCCCATTATCCGCATCCTGGACGACCATCCTACGGACGAACCGCATCCGCAATGTCAGTGGGTCAATGACTACTCGGACAGACAATACTCACTTTATTCGCCCGATTCCGTTTCGGGAGGAGTCGACGCGTACGGTGCTTGGGATCTGCTTTGCAGCACATGGGATACAGCAGCAGCCCCGTTAATCGGTATTTGTGATCGTGGATATGGCTCCGACCCGAATTTCCATCCCGATCTATACGGCAACATTTCGAATTTGAGCAAAGTAAGATTTCCATCTTCAATGCAGGAAATCCATGGTAATCATGGTTCCGCAGTTGCGGGCGTGTGTGGTGCGTCAGCGTACGACCTACCAAGATCATCGGCAGGAAAGGTCTCAGGAGGTATCTACACGGGCGGCGGCGTAATTGGAATCTTCCCAAAAAGCAATATGGTGCTTGCTGACCGCGGCGACGGAGGCGATGAGTATGAGAACTTACTCAATGACCTGAAATATCTGGTAGACACCTGTGAGGTGGATGTAATAAACATGAGTTGGGGGTACTTTGTGAGAGACCCTGCCATAGAAGCGATCCTGGAGCGAGCCTTTTTTCAACGAGGGATTGCTCTCATAGCGGCCGCAGGAAACTGTAGTCCAGCCACGCCATGTCCCCATATTCTGTATCCAGCCTCACTACCCTATGTGGTTGCAGTGTCCGCAACAGATTCCACAGGTTCCTCGGCCTGGCAGAACTTCGGAACCTTTGTTGACGTAGTGGCCCCTGGCAGTTGGGTCTACACGATTGGTGGTTTGACAAAAATTTTCAACGAACATGCAATGAACGAAGGTTATAGTTGGTGGAGCGGCACATCAATCTCTGCGCCACACGTTACCGGAATCGCCGCATTATTGAAGACTGCAGCGCCCACAATTGCGGCGGGAACCATTTATGATATTTTGAGGCAATCCTGCGACACCGTAGATGGTTTTACTAGTTTTCCGAATGTTTACACAGGCTACGGGAAGATAAACGCCAAGAAAGCAGTTAGTCGCGTAATCAATGGGCTGCATTGCGATGGCATACCCGGCGATGTTAATGTCGACTGTTACGTCAACTGGGATGACTGCTTGTTTCTCGGAGAGTTCCTTCGCGGCAATGTCGTGCTGCCCCAGCCTGCAAATGCCGATGTCAATGCAGATTGTCTGGTCGACCTGAGTGACTACGCCAGGTTATCCTCCTATACGTTGACTCTTGCTGGTACACTCCTTCCGGGCTGCGCAACTCAAGAACAACATCATACAAACCAGAGCGTTTCCGTTATGCCGTCGCTCGAAAATGCTTACCCCAATCCCTGTAACCCATCCACGACCATAGCCTATAATCTTCCTGCTGGATCTTCTGTGAAGATCGTCGTCTATAACCTCCTAGGCGAGATCGTGAAGGTTCTGCACCAAGGTTTCCAGGAAGCGGGTGCCTATAACGTGACATGGGACGGTCGGAATGACAGCCATGAGTTCGTTTCGAGTGGAGTCTATTTCTACCAATTGCAGGCCAATGACTTCACGGCGACGCGAAAGCTGGTACTTTTGAAGTAATGCTTCGACAGTCTCCCACGAATCCTACTCTTCCCTGCCCTCCAGTTTAAGACAGAGGGCAGGGTACGGGGCTCGTGGAACTCTCATCCCGGCTACTCGTGCATTGTGGCGTAATGGTTGCGGGCCGGATTGCTCCGTTTCATTTCCAGCCCACCCCAAAAAAACACTTTCTCCCCGGTGTGGCAGATTCGGGATACCAGCGCGCATACTCCATGTTACTTCGATGACAGTTTCTGTCAGTCACTTTTCCGCAAACCGATTCTCTGACAAGCGATTCGATATTTGATTTGTGAGCCAGTGATCTCCGCAATTCTTCTCGGACAATTCCCCCTTGAGTGGTTCCAACTCCAAGATAAGAACAAGATTGACAGTAGCATCGAATTGCGTATCTTACTTTAGGTTAGACGAGTAATGGAACGGTGGGAACTCGCGCCTGACCGCATTGACAGACAATTGCAGACATAGAACCCCTATTCTGCCTCCGCGGGTTTCTCCCTTCAGTTTTTTTTGAAAGCCAATCTCAAGTAAGAATTATGTGCAAGGTTTCCGAAAACCCTGATCAAATCCTAGACGACGTCGACAATCTGCTGCGGCTATTCAGGGAGCGCGAAGCATATGATATAGTGAGGGGACTGGATACCATCAACTTCTCCCGCCAGAAACTCGCAAGGTATCAAGTTCTAAAGCTTGGAACTGGGATTTCAGTAAGTGACTATTCCTTCAGAGATATCGAAGATTCCATCTCCTATTACGCTGAGTCCAAGCAATCCGCACTTCTTGGCTGGGCGCTACATGAGAAGGCAAGGTTATTTGTTGCCTTGGGAAGACATCGCGAAGCCCTTCCAATTCTGGAGCAAGCATACATTGAGTGCTTGGATGGTGGATCCCTTAGCAATGCCGCCAGGGCTATGAATCAATTGAGCTTCTGCCTGTATCAATTGGGCTGGATTGAGCCCGCAATTCATCACCTGAGAATTGGTCAAGCCCTCTATTTGAAGATTGGGAGAGACTCCTGTGTACAGACTCTTCGGAGCAATCTTTGTCACCTCCTATTCGGAGCCGGCCGAATTCGCGAAGCGGTCGAGGGTTATACAGAGCTAATTCCAAAGTTTGCAGGGGAGGGTGACCTTCGGCAGGGAATAGCGTATGAGATGGCCTCGTTGGCCTTTTCCCACTGCGGAGAATATGCTAAGGGCCGTGAATTAATTGAGTCTGCCATTAGGTTGCTCGCGCAACACAAACGCGAACTTGGCGTCTGTTATGAGAATCTGACAGTTATAGAGATTAAGTCTGGCCGATTCCGTGAAGCCAGAAAAGCCGTAGCCACGGGCCTCCAGATAGCAAATGAACTAGCACCTGAATCTGCGCTCTTCACGGGTATTAAAACGCGCCAAGCTGAATTGGCTGTCGCCACCGGCAAATTCACCGAAGCACAGAAGCATGCCGCCGAGGCGCTCGCGGTCGCGGAGAAGATCGGCCAACGGCTGGAGATCGCCGCCTGCTGGCGCGTTTTCGCGCAGGTTGCGGCCGCCACCGGCAAAGCCGAAGAAGCGCGCGATTGGTTCCGCCGCTCTATCGACCTCTTCAACCAGATATCCGCTCGTTACGAATTGGCCGTGGCCCGGTATGCCGCGGCATCATCAGAGATATTCGAACGTTCCGAATCGGTCGCCCTGCTCTACCTCGCCAAAGAATACTGCGAAGCGGAACAGGTCGCGCCATACCTCGCCAAGATCGATGCCGCTCTGGCCAAACTGGAACCGCGCAAAATCGCTCTCCAGCCTTCCGACTCCGATACGGTCAAGATCATTACCCGCAGTAAGCGGATGCTGTCACTGCTCGATCTGGCGCGCCATGTCGCGCCGACCCGCATGACTGTCCTGTTGACCGGCGCCACCGGCACCGGCAAAGATCTGATGGCGCGATGGATCCATGAGCAGTCCGGACGGACCGGACGGTTCCTCTCGCAGAATTTCGCCGCTCTCCCCGGCCCGCTGGCGGAGTCTGAGCTGTTCGGGCATCGCAAAGGGACATTCACGGGAGCTTCCGATGACAAGCCGGGGCTGTTTGAAGCGGCGGCGGGCGGAACATTCTACCTCAATGAGATCGCCGAGGCGCCGCTGGAACTCCAGGCGAAACTTCTCGAAGTACTGGAGACAAGATCATTGCGCCGACTTGGCGAAACGACCGACCGGTCGGTCGATATCCGGATAATTGCGGCGACCAATCATGACCTGGCGAAAGCGGTTCGGGAGAATCGATTCCGCGCCGACCTGTATCATCGCCTGAATGAGATCAATATCGCACTGCCGCCGTTGGCCGAGCGGACTGAGGATATCCCCGACCTGATCGCGCATTTCGTGAAGGAACTTGGCGTATCGGCGACCAATGGTTCGGCGGCTTATCTGGAGCGTCTGTCGTCAATCGTCTCGGCGCATAGCTGGCCGGGAAATATCCGGGAACTGCGGACATTTGTTCGCAAACTGCTGGTGATCGCGGAGAATGATATCAGCAAACTTCCGGAGATCGCGCAGGATCAGTTGCCGATGACGGATGAATCGCAGTTGGTGCGGATCCTTGAGCAGAGCGACTGGAATCAGACGCGCGCGGCAGAGACGCTTGGGGTGAGCGAGGGGACTATCCGGAAGCGTATCCGGAAGTTTGGGCTGGATCGGGACTAGGGTCTTCTTTCTTTTTCTTCAAATCACAGACAATTGAATCGAGTGGATGGGGGGCTGGGGGTTGTTGTTTGCCTCTCGACTTCGCTCGAGGCGACAGGTGGGGGGTCGTTCAAGGCGACAGGTGGATGCGCCTTGGAAGGATAGAGCAAACTGAGAGTGCAGTGTTCGCCTCTCGTCTTCGCTCGAGGCGACAGATGGGGGTTCGCTCAAGGCGACAGGAGGGGCGGCTTGTGGCGAAGTAGTCTACTTGAGCAGATTCTCTGTCACCCGTCGGGTCGAGCGAAGTCGAGACCCGAATAATCGAACACCCCTCACCCGTCGGGTCGAGCGAAGTCGAGACCCGAATCAGCAGACGGGGAGACTTGAGGCGAAGAAGTCAAAATGAGTGGATTCTCTTCAACCCGTCGGGTCGAGCGAAGACGAGACCCGAATCACCAAAACCCCTTCAACCCGTCGGGTCGAGCGAAGACGAGACCCGAATCAAGTCACACAGTCTACAGCTTTCTCCTGAAATGCGTTTCGTTCCTGCACTCTGCCAAAGCTTTCAACAGGTCGATCCTCCCCTCTATGAGCGCCTTCTTCTTCTGATGTGACCATCGCTTGATCTGCTTCTCTATTGCCGCCGCTTCTGCGATTGTCTGGCACTCAATAGTGTACATCAGCCTGATCGGCAGTCGCTGCGAGGTGAACCCAGGAACAACACCAGATTCATGCTGAATCATTCGCTGTCCCAGATTAGTAGTTGAGCCGGTATAGTACAGACTATCCGCGCACTCCAGAATGTAGACTGTAGGGTGGCGCATTTCTCTTTCTCTCACTTGAGATATACGCCCGAATATTATGGAATGTCACTGACAGGTAGTGTCAGTGAAAATGAAAGGAATTAGGATTATCTGTAGTCCCAAGGGTTCGCCTCTCGTCTTCGCTCGAGGCGACAGATGGGGAATGCTCGAGGCGACAGATGGAGGTTCGCTCCAGGCGACGGATGGAAGACTGATCGAGGCGACAGACGGAGGAATGACCGAGGCGACAGATGGAGGGGCCGAATCGGCAGGCGGGGAAACTTGAGGTGCCGAAGTCAAATTGAGCGGATTGTCTTAAACTTGTCGGGTCGAGCGAAGCCTGCCCTGAACCTGATTCAGGGACGAGACCCGAATCCGCAAAACCACTTCACCCGGTCGGGTCGAGCGAAGACGAGACCCGAAACATCAAACACCCCTCACCCGTCGGGTCGAGCGAAGTCGAGACCCGAAACACCGAACTCCCCTCACCTGTCGGGTCGAGCGAAGACGAGACCCAAACCATCGAACACCCCTCACCCGTCGGGTCGAGCGAAGTCGAGACCCGAATCACACTTCACTCGTACCGCATTCGTACCGCTACCCCCTAAATTCGTACCGAAAACCCTCAAATTCGTACCAGAAACCGCCAAATTCGTACCGATAACCCCGAAATTCGTACCTCACTCGTACTTTGGCGGGTTATCCACATCGCGTGTGATGATCACACACTTGCCTCGCATTTCCAAGTCATTACTGGATAACGCACTCCAATTTCACGCGCATGTTTGGCACGCGGGTTGATATACAGGTTCAGTGCATATGAACATCGGTGATTGATACCGAGTGGAAGAACCAGTTAACACAAATGGAGGATCGCAAATGAGGCTAAGTCGCATGCAACGAATTGTCGCCGCTGCACTCCTTACTCTTGCGCTGGTGGCTGACGGATACGAAATTGGGCGTGTAGCAGGTTTGGACAATGCGGCGCTCTCCGCGAGCAAACCTCCTCTCATTGTCAGAGGAAGAAAAGTCTTCAATCCAGATGGAACTTACAAGGGGTGCGAGGTTGGCGGCAACAACTGCTGGATCATCAATACTGTAGTTGGGCAACTGACGATCAGTAGCGAAGGGCTCGGCGTACAGTGACCATATTGTGTGGGACCGTGTGCGACACTACATGGTCCCCTTCCCATTGGGAGCGAAAGTTATGCGAAAGTTCGGCATCTGGCTGCTTATCGGGCTCCTGCTGATCTGCAACGGGATTCTCCTATGGCAGACACAGACTCTTCGTCAGGAACTCCTGGCGGTCGCCGGCCCCGAGGCATACTTGAGCCTGATGGATGGCAGTCTGACCGATGCGCGGGGTGTCTATACCCTTCCCACGTTTGGGCAGTTTCTCATGCCGGCAGATTCAGCCGGCAGAGTGCCACCATTGAGCCTTGCAATATTCCTTTCGACCAGTTCCAACTGCCAGACAGCTATCATGGAGATGGACGTGTTTAAGCGACTCGCTCCGGAGTTCGAGCAGCGCGGTCAGCGAATAATCGCAGTATGCGCGCCGGAGGATTCACTGGCCATCGCACAAGTATTGGATAGCGCCACATTGAGAATTCCACTGATCCCGGTGGAATCTGAGCAGTTCTCATTTCGGCAGATGGGGATATCGCCCGAATTCATGCCGTTCAAGGTACTGTTCGATTCGACTGCTACGGCAATCTACATGCGCGGCTCAGACAATACCGCAGCAAGTCAACTGGAATTTGAGGCGGCCATGCTGCGTCTGAGCGCGCTCGTGGCAGACGGCAAAGTCTGATTCAAGGAGAACCGAAGTGAATCAACACACCACACACGCCAAAACGCTCACGGTGATCGGCTGCCGTTGGATGATCCCTCTGCTACTGTGCATTCTGATCGCCCGGTCCAGTCAGGCGGAGTCGCTTCGCGTAGTTGAGCAGTATGAACTCGGCAAATACTATGGGGTCTTCTACGCCCTGAGGGCGGGTGGGGATACCGTCATGTTCATCGCGCATGATGGCCTGTACCTTCAGGGAAACAAGGACGAGGAATGTCACATGGTAATGGAGCGTGCGTCATCGGATGTGCAGGTGCCATTTAGTCTCTGCGATAGTAATCGTCTGACGCGCCTAGTTTCTCCTGAAGGGCTGTGGCAGTACAAGTCCGACAAAGGGAACGAGGTGCTGATCTTCGAGGGGCACTGCAATCGGATGTATCGCCTTAGTCAGACCGATGAAGGAACGCCGTTTCTGACTAGGTGTGACAAGCGAACAGGCTATGACTTTTTGGGCAATGCCAATGTGCAGGGCGGCTCTATGCTCGCCGCCATGTCGGGAAACGACACCGAGAAAAGGATCGTTATCCAAAAGATCGGTAGCAGCAACTTTCTCAGACTGTTCCGCTGTTCTGAGGAACTGCTTCACTGGCGAGATTCGGTAAGTCTGGCCCACTCGTATCTCGGATACCCGGCGATCAATCCGCAGGACAGCACAATCTGGCTGGCTGTTGACGGGTACCCTTATGTCTATCTCGTCGACATGGCGGGAGAATTGCGCGACAGCGTGCCGATAACCAATGCCGACTACCGTCGCCCTCCCCAGACAATATCCCGGATCGAGTCGCAGGCAGTCACCAATGAGTGGTATGCTCGGTGGACACCTGTGATGTTCTTTTCCTACGTCTATCCGGATTATTTCATTATGCAGTACAGAGTCGGAGATGGGATCTGCATGGGAGAAGATCTTAGCCAGCTGACAACTGTCGTTTGGAATGTGAACAAACAGGTCGTCCCGCTGAAAATCGACCCACTCTGGCGCCTAGCGGGGGTGCAGGATGATGGGCGGATCATTTTTGTCGCCCGCGAGGCCGACAACTCCGGCTGTAAAGAAACCTTAGTTGTCGCGAGGATCGAGCCATGAAGCAGTTTTCGAACATGACCCGGCTGTGCCTGTGTCTCCTTGCGGGTCTTTTTATCTTGGGTGGTTGTATTGTCTACCGAGATATAACCATCAAAGACTTCAACGTTGAGCAACCTGTCAGGGAACTCGCCACTGCCTATCCCGAACACTTCAATACACCGTTCACGCTGTTGGTGCTCATCGATGAAAACGCAACCTGTGGCGTTCGCGAGATTTCCTGGTGGCGCGACTGGCAATCTTACATGCATGAGCGCGGATGGGGATTTGCGCTGGCAACAACGCAAGAGGATTCTCTCGATCTGGTCACAGTCATGCGGTTGGACAGTATCGACGCACCAATTTTGATCGTGCCTAATTGTCAGCATTATCTCAAGGAACGGAAGATTCTCGGCAACCCGCTGAATCTCCTGGTCGATTCTGCGGCCAACATTCATTATGCCTGCACCGCGCCGGATGACACGTCCGCCAGCCGCCACTTTTTGGGACATCTCGCTGAAATCGCGAATAGATCGCAACGACACTAAACCGCTGACACCCGGCCCACTGCCGCTAACCTGTTGGACCTGCTGGGGTAGTTCCCGGCAGGTTCCCCCTGAAACATTCTCGCCGCCAGCCCGTACTCTAACCAGATAGCCCCACGTTCTTGTCGGAACGCAACCCTTTGCGGAGAAGCCTGGCATGGTTAAGAAAATTGTCCTGGGAGGTATCCTCCTCGCTGTTGCTGTTGTCGTCGTCCTGTTTTTCGCCAAAGACGGCTCGGCCAAGAAGGAAGATGACCTCAAAACAGTCGCCGTTTCCCGCGGCACCATCGTCGACAAAGCCCTCGCGGTCGGGAAGATCGAACCCAAAAAAGAGATCGAAGTTAAGTCCAAGATCTCCGGACTCATCAAAAAGCGTTACAAAGAGATCGGCGACCAGGTAGTGGTGGGCGAAGCACTGTTCGATATCGCTCCGGATCCGACGCCGCTGGAATTCGCCGAGGCCAAGCGCCAGGTGGAACTTGCGCAGGTCGAATTCGACAACCGCAAACGCGAATATGACCGCTCGCTCTCTCTCAAAGACAAACAGCTCATCTCCCATCAGGAATATGATCTGGAGCGCGCCAAGCATGACGAAGCGCAGCTTCGCCTCGACCTCGCCAAAGAGCGACTCGCGCTGATCGAGACCGGCAAAACCTCGGTAGCCGATCGCAAGGTTGAGAATATTATCCGCTCGACCGTCAATGGGACGATCCTCTCGGTCGATCTCGAAGAGGGTGACCCGGTTGTCCCGCTGACGTCATACCAGGCCGGCACGACCTTGATGACGATCGCCTATATGGAAGATCTCGTATTCAAGGGGAATGTCGACGAGATCGATGTCGGCAAACTGACGATCGGCATGCCGGTTGAGATCGAGATCGGCGCGATCCCGAATCAGAAGATCCAGGGAAGACTGGAGAAAATCTCTCCCAAGGCGCACAAAGAGGAAGGCTCGACCCTGTTCGAGGTTGAGATCTCCATCAGCAATACCAACGGTCAGTTCCTGCGCGCCGGTTACTCCGCCAACGCCGATGTGATCATCACCAAGAAGGATTCAATCCTCCTGATCCCGGAGCGCCTGGTCAAATTCCAGGACTCTGTTGCGACAGTAGAGGTGAAGGACTCTATCGGCACAGTTACTTCGCTGACGATCAAGACCGGTCTCTCGGATGGGATCAATCTTGAGGTGACCGAAGGACTCAAAGATGGCGACCTGGTGGTTGAACGTCCCCCCAAAGAGATCACCGCTGACTAAGGGCTGGAGTTGAGATTATGATGCCGTTGCACACCATTCGCCAGTTCTTCAATGATATGCGGAGGCAAAAACTCCGCACGGCGATGACGACTTTCGGGATCTTCTGGGGGACCTGCTCAATCGTCCTGCTGTTCGCCTTTGGACAGGGGATCCGGGAAAATCAGATCGAATCCCAGAAGGGGATGGGCGAAAATATCGGCATCTTCTGGCCGGGTATCACGGCCAAGGATTACAAGGGATTGCCGCGCGGTCGCGAGATTCGGTTCACCGAGGATGATGCCAAGCTGATCAAATCGAAAGCGATCACGATTGACCGGATCTCTCCCGAGTTCTCCAAATGGAATGTCAGCATCAAGGTTGGACGACTCAATCAGATCAAGAATATCATCGGGGTTTGGCCGGAATTCGGCGAGATGCGAAACCTGATAGCTCTCGAAGGTACTCGCTGGCTGAACGACCAGGATGAGGCTCAGCGTCGACGCGTCATTTTCCTGGGTGACCGCCTCGCCGATCAGCTCTTTGCGGGTGGCACGCTGACCGGAGGCGTTACGGACCGCGATGACAGCATGGCGGTTTCAACCGCCAAGAAAGCGGTCGGTCAGCAGGTGCTGGTCAATGGTGTACCGTTCACGGTTGTCGGGATCATGAAGCCGAAACGTCAAGATAGCTCCTATAACGGCCGCGATGCCCAGAAGGCATTTATCCCTGCCTCGACATTCAACACGATGTATTCGCGCCGCTATCCGAACAACATGGTGGTGCAGTGCAAGCCCGAAGAAACGATGAAGAAATCTCGCGAAGAGATTCTCTCCATCCTTGGCGCCAAGTATCGCTTCGATCCGACCGACCGCGAAGCGCTCTCGGTTTGGGATGTCACCGAAGGTCTCGAATTCATGAATAACTTCTTCGGCGCCTTCCAATGGTTCCTGGTCGGCATCGGCGTTGCCACGTTGATCACCGGCGGGATTGGGGTAAGCAATATCATGAATGTGGTTCTCGAAGAGCGCACTAAAGAGATCGGTATTAAGATGGCGCTGGGCGCCCGTAAAAGTTACGTCATGTGGCAGTTTATCGTGGAAACACTGATGATCACGGCGATCGGCGGCATCATGGGATTCCTCTTCGCATTTGCCATCGTCACCGTCTTCCCCGCGCTCAATCTGGAAGAGTATATCGGGACGCCAAGAGTGAATATCCTGGGGGGTGTGATGGTCACAATCCTGCTTGGTATTGTCGGCCTGATCGCCGGTATTTTCCCGGCACGCCGTGCCTCCAACCTGCAACCGGTCCAGGCGCTCAAGCTTTTCTGAGGTAGCTATGCAGTGGTCGACTATTTACAATGTCTTCGTACGCGATTTCAGAAAGCAGAAAAAGCGGATCACCCTCACGATCGTGGCACTCTGCTGGGGAACGATCTCCATCATGCTGCTCCTCGGCTTTGGTGAAGGACTCTCCTACCAAATGTCGGTCAATGGCAAAGGGATGGGTGAAGGGATCTCCGTGCTCTGGCCCGGCCAGACCTCGCTCCCCTTCAAAGGAATGGGAAAGGGAAGACCGATCCGATTTGTGCCCGAAGATGTCGACTACCTGAAATCCAAGATCCCGGAATTGAAAGAGGTCGGCGGCGAATATCATCGCTGGGGAACCTCGCTCAAGTACGGCGATAAGATCGTCAGCGAGCATGTCAACGGCATCTCCCCGAATTATAAAGAGATGCGCAATCATATCCCGGCGATCGGCGGCCGGATGATCAATGAACTTGATATGCAATACAAGCGTCGAGTCGTTTTCCTCGGCAACAAATTGGCCGAGCGACTCTTCTCAGACAAACCTTCTAATGATGAGCTCTGGTTCCAGGAAAGCCCCGAAGCAAAACGGATCCAGCAGGAAGCGATCGGCAAACAGCTCCTCATCAATGGCATCCCGTTTACCGTGGTAGGTGTTCAGATACACAAAATGCAGATGAACAGTTATTCCGGTATGGATGCCGACAAAGCGTCTATCCCGGCGACAACTTTCGAAGCTATCTTCGGTGATCCGTACCTCGACAACATCATCTACATGCCCAAAGAAGTCAGCCAGATGAAGGATGTTGAAAAACGAGTATACGAAGTCCTGGGGCAGAAATACAAATTTGACCCGAAGGATGAACGTGCGCTCGGCATCTGGGATGTCGCCGAAAATCAGCGCGAGACAGATAACGTCATGATGGGAATCAAGATCTTTCTCGGGATCATCGGCGGTCTGACCCTGCTCATCGCGGCGGTGGGTGTCGCCAACATCATGTATGTGTCGATCAAAGAGCGGACGCGTGAGATCGGCATCAAGATGGCGGTCGGCGCGCGCAAAAGCTACATCCTGACCCAGTTCCTCCTTGAGGCGATTCTGATCACCTTCACCGGAGGATTTCTGGGGATGTTCATTTCAATCGCTATCACTGAAGGATTCAAAAGTATCGACATACAGTCCGAAGTACTCGCCTTTATGGGACGCCCCACCATTTCATGGGACATTGGTCTCGTGGTGGTCGCGATCCTGGGTATCATGGGGATCATGGCCGGGCTCTTCCCTGCCATGAAAGCCGCCTCGGTCAGTCCAGTGGAGTCATTACGCTATGAGTAACCAGATGTTGTCCGCGACCGGCAAGACGGTCGGAGTCGATTCCGTTATCGAAATGACCAATGTTCGCAAGGCCTACACCACCGGCAAGGTGACTTTTGAGGCGCTCAAGGGAGTTGATTTCAATGTCAAACGCGGCGAGTTCCTTGCGATCGTCGGACCCTCCGGCTCCGGTAAATCAACCATGATGAATATCATCGGCTGTCTCGATATCCCGACCAGCGGCGAGTATAATCTCGATGGCCAGATCGTCAATCGGCTGAACGGAAATCAACTGGCAGATATTCGAAACAAGAAGATCGGCTTCGTTTTCCAAGCGTTTAACCTGCTCCCCTATGCGACAGCGTATGAAAATGTCGAGGTTCCGTTGTTGTTTGCCAAGGTGAACAACAAGCAGCGCAAAGAGCGGATCATGCACCTCTTGTCAAAAGTCGGCCTGGCGGACAAAATCGCCAATAAGCCGACCGAGATGTCGGGTGGTGAAATGCAGCGCGTGGCGATCGCCCGTGCACTGGCAAACGAACCGGATATTATTCTTGCCGATGAACCGACCGGCAACCTGGACACCAAGTCGGGCGGCGGGATTGTCCAGCTTTTTCATGAATTATGGGAGTCGGGGAAAACGATCATCATGATCACGCATGATATGAATATCGCGCGCCAGACGGGACGGGTCTTTAAGCTCAAGGATGGGCTGGTGGATACGAACGGCAACGGCGCGGTGTAAAGCATCCCTCTTTCACGCATTCTCATTCAAGAAACGACGGGCGGTCGCCTTCACGACCGCCCGTTGCAGTTTCATCATCTTCAGAGATATGAAATCGTCCAATAGAGCTGACAGGCCGCTACTCGATCACGCTCTTTCTGCGGAAAGCCCAATGGATATCCTCAACTCTTGGGTCGGTCAGGATGAGCTCTTGGTCAACCAAGTCTTTCTCTCCAATTCGCGCTTTGAAGAGACTTGTACCGGAACGATAATAGACTGTATCTGAATCCACCCAAAGAATCTCACCGCGTGAAGTCATTTTGAATGATACTAGTTTTAGGGTAAGAGGATTGAGCAAGAAGTCCGAAGCGCCCTTCTCAGGTGGATAATCTGGCTGTGTTGTGTAGGAGTTGTTAGGGTTGGCATACCTGACTTGGCCCGCAATCCACCCGTTGATAGTCCAGACACTGTTGGCGTCTCCTGGTACCAGAACCGAGCTCCAAGTGTTGTCCAGTCGAGAGTAGATTAGGATTTCCGATTCCTCGCGGGTACCATTGGATGCTGAGCGCAGTGCTAGAAAGGCAGGTTCGTGCGCAAAAAGAATCCATGCTCGCGAATCCTTGAAGCTGATAACACTGTCAGGAACCGGAAACGCCTTGAGGCAAATTCCGGAAGAGTCAATTGTCGGATGCAACGAGGGCTGCGTTACACTCAAAAAGGGAATACAGTCCTGATAAGAGTTGAAGTTTGTCAATCCGGCCAACCTGAGTTCACCATCCAACTGCTCCGTGCTTGGCGAAACATCAGAAGTCACTCGAGAGGGCGAAATGCGAACAATTGACCGCTCTCTATTATCATTTCGGCTCATCAAATCGAAGGCAATCTGCCCGAACACTTGCCCATTCGCATACTGCCGAATAGCCACAACGGACGCCTCATGTGACAGATCAATATTCGCAACTTCAACCATGTCGGATAGAGAGATAACGCGGAGTCCACTGGGGTTTGAGAAAGCTTGCTCAATGAGCAAGCTGTTGACTTCGGGAAACACTCTTACTAATGAAATCCACGCATCTTCAGTGCTCCAGATACTATCCAACGTACCAGAAGAGCTGATCGTAAACATCTGAACTGTAAAAAACTCGCTGTGCAATGATCCGGGGTTAGATTGAATCTGGCCAATAAAGGTCAGTGAGCTATCTGAAGCCATTGACTCAAAAGAAAGGAGCAGGACAATTCCCAATGCGACCGCAAGAAAGCTTGGTCGCAAAGTAGAAGGCACTGCAAATACAGAGTTCATGATTGTCATATCCCCCTATAACATTCTTTGTGACTTAAGGCTCAAATTCCCAACATTTATTCAGTATAAGTGATTCGAAGATTGCATTCAAGCACAGAACGGATTAATCACCCCTCACTCCCCAAACCGATACAACTTCCCGTCAAATGACGTCACATACAACTCTCCCTCGGCATCAACGCCAAACGACGATATCATCAGACTTGTTTTAGGAAGTTGCGTAACCGAGGCCGGTTGGCCCGGCGTATAATGCAGTGACCAGATGCGGCCGGAGACAAAATCAGCAAAAAGATATCTCCCAACCAACCCAGGGACTTTGGCGCCGCGATAGACATACCCCCCCGTCACCGACTGGCCATCGGCATGCGTATACTGAAAGATCGGTCGCACGAGGCCGGTGGTGTCACAGCCGGAGTCCGGCTTAAAGCAGTCATTCCCCTCCATGACGGACCATCCGTAATTTTTCCCGCTCTCGATGATGTCGATCTCTTCAATCGCATTCTGGCCGACATCGGCGGCCCAGAGCCGTCCATTGGCCGGGTCAAAACTGAACCGCCAGGGATTGCGCAAACCGTACGCGAAAATCTCCGGGCGCGAGCTATCAGTCGCATTGGCGAACGGATTATCATCGGGGATGGCGTACTGATTGCCGTCTTCGGCAGAGTTGATATCGATACGGAGTATCTTGCCGAGCAGAGTTCGTCTGTTCTGTCCATTGTCGTGTGGATCACCGCCGGAGCCGCCATCGCCCGTCGCGATATATAGATACCCATCCGGACCAAACTGCAAACATCCGCCGTTGTGATTGGAGTACGGCTGGTCAAAAGTCAGGATGGGAATCTCCGTCGCTTCATCAACATTGTTTGAACTGGAAGGTGAGGCAGTGAACCGGCTCACGATCGTTCGCCGCGGACTGGATGCGGTGTAGTTGACATAGAAGAAACCATTTGTTTCGAAATCGGGATGAAACGCCAGCCCAAGCAGACCTTCCTCATTGCCGCCATCGTTGACCGGCACGCGAATATCCAAAAATGTATCGACGACTGCCGTCGCATTCGCGGAATCAAAAACCAGTATCAGCCCGGCCTGTTCTATCACAAACACTCTGCCGCTGTTATCCCCGGCATGACCGAACCAGAGCGGACGCTCAAAGGTCAGATTCGGATAAGCAACCTCAAGCGAGCCGGTTTGCGGTGTGTCAGGCGGGCGAACCTGCTGGGTCTGGTCAGAACTGCATGCGGTGAATGGAATCACCGTCGCGGCCATAAGGATCAGTAGTCTGCGCATATATCCTCTACATTAATAAGAACCCATGTCTAGTGCTCTACGGTCCGATTGAAAATTATACTCATTCGGAAGGTATTTCTCTTGGGGAATTATTACCATCTATATGGTATCAATTCAACCTCTTTTCTGGCAATCGTTAGTGTCATGCAACAGGGAGCGATTTGTCCAAAAAACCGCGAAAAAGAATTGACCGGACATGAAAAGACGATATATTTAGGCGAGTTTGTGAAAAAAATATCGTAGTCACGCCTTGGGAGACAAGCAATGACTCGAAACTTCGCTCTCACATTGGTTCTCCTCTTCCTGTTCGCCGCCGTCGCCATGGCGCAACAGGATGCCTGCCTTGTCTGTCATGGACCGGGAATGGCAAAAGGAAAGGCCCAGGCGGTTGATCCGGCGGCACTAACCGGATCGATCCATGCCTCACTGACCTGCACGGATTGCCACGCGGTCGATCCAAAAGTCAACCATGCCGGCAATCGGGTCGTCTACTGCGCGAAGTGCCACGAGCAGGAGGCCGCGGGATTCAACAAGTCTCCCCACGTGGAAGGGCGGAAAGCGAATATAGAGAAGCTTCCGACCTGTATCACCTGCCACGGCGGCCATGCGATCCTTCCGCACAGCGATCCGAATTCGCGCACCAGTCATCTGAATTCGGTTAAGATCTGTATCCAGTGCCACGAAGATCAGCAGTTGACCGATCAACTTCAACAACTCCCCAAAGCGTCAGTGATCAAATCGTATGAAAATTCGGTGCATGGCCAGGCACTGATGCAGCATGGTTCGGAGAAAGCGCCGGCTTGTATCGACTGTCACGGCAGTCACAGCACCCTTGCTTCGGACGATCCTGATTCGCCGGTATACAAAACTCACATTGCGGCCACCTGTGGCCGCTGCCATGGTGATATTCAGGCTGAATATGTGCAATCGGTCCATGGCACCGCGCTCGGTTCTGGCGTGACGGAATCCCCCACCTGCACGAACTGTCATGGTGAACACAATATCAAGCCGCACCTGGATCCGGAGTCACGGGTCTTTGCAACCGCGATCTCCAAGACCTGCTCGGACTGTCACGCGGCAGAGAAAGTCGTCGCCAAGTTCGGCCTGAAGGCCGACCGGATCGCGACTTTCAAAGAATCATTCCATGGAGTCGGGACAGAATTCGGCGATACCCGCGTCGCCAACTGCGCCTCCTGTCACGGGGTGCACAATATCTATCCGCAGGCAGATTCCCGCTCGATGATCAACGCGGCCAATATTGAGGCGACCTGTGGCAATTGTCATACCGATCTTCCGGCCAGCTTTGCCTCCGCGCAAGTCCATGAGTCGGCCGATGAAAAGGAGTCAGGCGGCGAATGGTATGTCCGCCAGTTTTATATCTGGTTCATCTCAATTCTGATATTGGCATTTATCGTTTACCGGGTCCTGGAATACAAACGTCGCATCAAACGGGTGGAGTAAGTAAACGACATGCGATTGCAAATCCTACTCATACTACTGTTCCTGGCTATCGGCAGCCAGGTTGCGGCGATGGAGCGCTGCCTCATCTGCCACGGAAAACCGGATTTTTCGCGCGTCGAAGAGACCGGCCGCAAGATAAGTCTGTTTGTCGACACGACGATCATCGGTCATTCAGCGCATTCCAGTCGGCTCTGCACCGATTGTCACGTTGATATCACCACAATCCCCCATGCCAAGCGGCTCGAGCAGGTCAACTGCAGGCGCTGTCACTATTCCGGCAATCCGGTCGGAGCACCACAAGGCGAGCTCTACGATCAGTATGCCCAGTCGGTGCATGGCCAGGAGGTGATGAAAGGGAATCCAAAGGCGCCGATCTGCCAGGATTGCCACGGCGCGCATGATGTTCAGAAGCATGACTCCCCTGATTCGCGGATGGCGAAAAAGAACCGCCCGAAAAATTGCGGGAGCTGTCATATCGAGATCTACGCCACCTACCGGGAATCTGTTCATGGCGTCGCCCTGTTGCAGGACAGCGTCATGGATTCGCCCGATTGCGCCAATTGCCACGGTGAACACAATATCCGTCGTCCAAGCGACACCACCTCGCAGGTTTCCGCCTCCCATGTTTCGCAGACCTGCGGCGAGTGCCACGGCCCGATGGGCGTGGCCACCAAGTACGGCATTAAATCCGATCGGACCGCGACATTCGAGGATTCCTTTCACGGCATCGCCCACCAGATGGAAAGCCGGACGGTCGCCAATTGTGCTTCCTGCCACAGTTTTCATGATATCCGACCGCAGGACGACCCGAAGTCCTCGATCAACGTGAACAATATCGTCAAGACGTGTGGTCAGACAGACTGTCACCCCGAGGCGACCGTACAATTCGCCAGCGGGAAGATCCATGTCGATCCACATAACAAAGATTCCGGCCTGGTCTATTACATAACGAAGTTCTTTACCATTCTGACGGTCGCTACGCTGGCCGGGCTGTTTGTTTTTATCGTGCTCGATCTCTTCCGACGGGCGCAGAAGTCGCGCGGTGGGAAATAATCTATGGATGAACGTACCCAGAACGCTCAAGCCGAGCGTGAACAGATAATTCAGTCGTTGACCCGATCGATCCTCGATGCCGCCAAGCCGCATATCGACCCGGCCACGCCGCAGGCGGAGATCGACAAGCGCACTCGCGAGATCACCGAGCGTCTGCAGTTTGAATCCAGTGTCGCCTTAAGCGAACTGGTCACGCGGTTCAGCAAAACCACTCCGGTCGATGCCAAACCGACTGAAGAACGGACTTTCCTCCGCTTTGGACGGAATTTCCGCGCTCAGCATATGCTGATGTTCACGTCGATCATCCTGCTGATCCTGACCGGCATGCCGCTCAAATTCCCGGAATTCGGCATCTCCAAGTTTATGATCGTGACGGTTTTTGGGGGATTGCAGAATTCAACTCTTATTCACCGGATCGCGGCTGTCGGCCTGATCATTGTCGGCGCCTGGCATCTGGGATATATCATTTTCTCGAGAATGGGTCGTCGCGATTTCTGGCTGATGATCCCACGACCGCAGGATGCCAAGGATGCGTTTCATACGGTTCTCTACTATATAGGGCGTAAGCCCTCCGGTCCCAAGTTCGGGCGTTTTTCTTTCATTGAGAAGTTCGACTACTGGGCGGTCTACTGGGGCATGGTCGTCATGATCGGTTCCGGGCTGATCCTTTGGTTCAAAGAGATGTTCAACAAGGGGTTGTTTGATATCGCCCGCGAGGCACACTCGGATGAAGGGTTGCTCGCCACCCTTGCGATCATCATCTGGCATTTCTACAATGTGCACTTCAATCCGGAAGTTTTCCCGATGAGCTGGGTCTGGTGGACCGGGCGCTTGACCGAAAGTGAACTCAAGCACCACCATCCGCTGGAATATGCGGAGATCGTGAATGCCGAACGCAAAGCGGTAGAACTTCGCGCCGAAAAACAATCCGCAAGCAGTGAGTCTGGATCATGAGAGAGTTCTTTCGCGACCTTGGTCGACTGCTGCAACGCCATGTTCGTATCCTGTCGCTGATCATCGGCGGTTTCATCGCCCTGATCCTGCTGGTCGGGATCGGCACGCATTTCAAGATGAAGGATGCGGATTTCTGTACCAGTTGCCATTACATGGAGCCGTACTACCGCCACTGGGAGGCCTCATCGCATGCCGGTGTCACCTGTGTGGATTGTCACGACTATGGTGTCGGCGCACTCGCGCTCTCGACTGTCCGCTACTGGACCAATACCTATACGACCCGACCGAAATCAAATGTCCCGGATGAAGCCTGTCTCCAGTGCCACGAGTCATCTTCGCTTTCGGCGCTGAAAGAGTATCGCAATGGGATCATGTTCGATCACCAGGCCCATCTGAGTAAGCCGCTCCGGGGTGAGGATCTTCGTTGCACTTCCTGCCACAATCAGATCGTGCAGTATGACGAAGAAGTTTCGCCCACCCATATGACGGTGAACGATAAAAGCTGTTTCGTCTGCCATTTCAAGGATGCCGGTCAGGGCGAGGCGATCACCGGCTGTGATGCCTGCCACGGCATGCCGACCACCACGGTCGAACATGGCGGATTCACTTTTGATCATGCTCCGTATATCAAAGCCGGAGTTGATTGCAAGCAGTGTCACACGCAAATCGTCCAGGGGGATGGTTCGGTGCCCGAGGGCAAGTGCTATGCCTGCCATGTTGAGCGCGATCGCACACAACATAGCCGCGAAGATCTCCACCGGATACATGTCACCACGAATGGTGTCGATTGCTTCCAGTGTCACTCCGATCTGAAACATGGCAATTTCCAGATGGTCAGTTCGCTGGAGATCCAGTGCGAGAATTGCCATGTCCGGATGCACAATGGACCAAAACAGCTATACATGGGAATCGGTGGGGCGGATACGACCGATATCCCCAGCCCTCACTTCCTTGCCCAGGTCTCCTGCGACGGCTGTCACACGCATTCGACACCCCAGGGCGAGCCGCTGGCTCACCAGGAGCGGAAAGAGGCACAGCGCGCCTCCTGCATCACCTGTCATGGCAAGGGACGCGAGCTGATGTTCGACAACTGGATTGACGGATCGAAGAAGCTGAACGCGGAACTTCCGGGCTACCTGACCTCACTGCGCTCATCCGCAATGTCGATTGCTGGAAAGAACGAAGCCGTCAAGACGGCTGTTGCCAATGCTGAGACGAATTTCAACCTGATCCGCGACGGCCACGCTTCGCACAATGTCTGGTACGCCCTGCATCTGGTCACCGCCAGCCGTGAACAGGTGCAAAGTGCGGTTAGATCGGTACGGTCAGGATTCACCGCGCCGGAGATACCCAACTCGGCCAAAAAAGAGAATAGCTGTATGACTTTCTGCCACGGAAAGTCGATCCCGGAGACAGTACCCTATTCCGGGAAGTCGCTCCCGCATACGATGCATGTCACTGATCTTGAACTTGGTTGCCAGACGTGCCACTCGATCGATGAGCATGGAAAGACAGTCATAGACAAGGAAGCATGTGTAGCCTGCCACGAGGGAGGCATGTAAGAAGTTTGATTCACTGACAATTTGAGAATGGCGGCTGATCTTACTGATCGGCCGCTTTTTTTTGTGCGTGTACGAAGACGATCTCTTTCCCTTCCTGCCGCCACTTCTTCTCGAAGTGTGTGCGATCCGGATTGGGGATCAGACCGGAATCGTAGCTGAATGGTGTTCCGAGATTGATCAGTGTTGGGACGTGCGTCAGATTTGCCGCGACCCATGCCGCATACGGCGCATGATCGGTCGCCAGGATCAGTTCACCCTGATCTTTCATCAGCGATGAGAGAAGGTTGAGGAATTCAACATGCAGCAATCTGTGGTGCGCGTGTCGTAGTTTTGGCCAGGGGTCGGGAAACAACACATAGATCCGCTCAAAGGTCGAGCTCTTAAAATAGCGTGGTACCGCCACACGCGCGTTGCCGCGGATCAGCCGGATATTGGTCAAGCCCATACGCTCGGCACGCCGGATGATCCGACGATAGCGACCCAACGTCATTTCAATACCCACGAACCGCTTCTCCGGGTGCTGCTGTGCCAGCCAGAGAAGCATTTCCCCGCGACCAGGGCCGATCTCGAGAATCTCTCCGGCAACCTCAACTGGCTCATCCGGATAGTGCGTGATTGGCTTGCGTGCTTCCCAATCTAGCGGAAACCGTTTTTCTCTGAACAACCGGCCCTTCCTTTCCAGCTCGAACAAAGCAAATCTACGTGAATTGTCAAGGCAATCCGCCGGCTGGCTGGTTATCAATAATCAGGTTCGGTCAGCACTCTGGAGAATACCTCCGCTCCGAAGGTCATGCGTTCAAGTTGTGTCACGTAAACTATAACTACTTCAACACTTCACTGTAGGCCTCAGGACTGAATCCGACAATGAGGGTCTTCCCTTTTCGAACCAATGGAGCACGCGCCTTCCCTGTCGGCCCGAGGATCAGTTTGGACAGATCACCCCATTCCGGCTTTTCTCGTTTGAGATACACCGTAACGATACTCTTTCCCCGGGTCGAGATCAGAATTTCAATCCCCACCAGCAGTTTCTTCGTTTCAGTCTCAGAGAATGATTGCTGCCTGGTGCTGGTCCGGGCGATGATATCAACTTTCTGTTTCGCAAGAAACTCCTGCGCTTTGTCGCATCTCTCTCAGCCGGGCCGAAAGTAGAGCCAGTCAATACTCTTCATACTGTTACCTCGTCTCACATTCCATTTCCGGCAGTCAATATAAGTGAATCAATCCCACTTGGGAGCATATTGCCAGCATCTGGCTTTACTTCTCTGCGCTGTTGATATTTTGTGTAGCATCGGGTATACTTGATGTGGGTGATGACGCTCAAGATAAAAACAAACCAATCGTCGCACCAAAAAAGCAACTCGCTAATTATCCGTATGTCAAACAGTTACGGGCATCCAATCAAGGCCGTCTCTCGCCAGACCGGCCTCTCTCCGCACCTGATTCGGATGTGGGAACGAAGATATCAGGCGGTTACTCCGGCTAGAACTTCCACAAACCGAAGGCTTTACTCCGCCGACGAGATTGAACGACTCCTCTTGCTTGGCCGATTGGTTGCGGCCGGCCATTCTATCAGCATGGTGGCGAGAATTGAGACTGCGATCCTCAAGCAAATGCTGATCGACCAGCAATTCAGAGGAAGAGGATCTCTGCGGCGTTCATCAGGCAAATCAACTTCTTTCGAACCGACTCAGGTTGTCGACGATGCTGTCAAGGCGATCGAATCGCTTGATGCCACCTCGCTGGACAACGCTCTCAGCCAGGCCGCGTCCAACCATAGTCATCAAGTGGTGATAGAGCAGGTGATCATCCCTCTGCTGTATAAGATCGGGGATCTCTGGAGTGACGGCACGATCGGTGTGGCGAATGAACATGTTGCTTCGGTCATGATCCGCAATTTCCTGACACATATCGTTGAGGCGTACGAACCACCCAGTGTGGCACCTGTTGCGGTTATAACGACACCCACCGGCCAACTACACGAGTTTGGCGCTATCATCGCCACAATAACAGCCGCCTCGGCTGGATGGCAGGTGATCTATCTCGGCCCCAATCTCCCAATGGAAGAGATCGCTCTCGCCGCGCGGAAACGGTCCGCCCGTCTGGTCGGCCTGAGCGTTGTTTATCCACATGAGGATTCCGGTCTGGGGTATGAATTGCTCCAGCTCAAAAGACTTCTACCGGAGAATACTGATCTGATGGTCGGGGGGGCGGGGGCACCGTTCCTTGAAGAACGGATAGTTTCGTCAGGAGGGATTGTCTGTGGTGATCTCTTCAGATTCCGGCGTTATCTTGAGCTATCGCTCGAACGCACCCGATCCGATGAAGCAAGCTGATACTGTCGGGTTCAGTTCAGTGATCTGATCGCTTACTGCTTCGGTGCAAGCACGATCGTCGCCAGCCCCGGTTGCGCTACGCGATAAAGTGTCATAGCGTGCACCGGATCGACCTTCACTATAATGCTCGAGGCTCCCAGCGGGCTCTGCAGCAGGTTTCTCACCGAGACGATGGTATTCTTGAACTTGTCAACCGGCTTCCCCTCGACATCCGTGCGAATATCCATGATCACCTGATCTCCCCAGTGCAATTCAAAGCGGGCCGGTAGTTCGCGCTGGAGGAGCGAAGCATCGAATTTGGTCACTTCTGAAATAATCGCGAGAATCGAATCCGGGGTCTGTTCCTTGTACGCATATAGATGAGTAGTGGTGATCGGCCGGACGAGTCGTCGCCCTTCGTGGAAATGATCGACAAAGCTCATCACCTCGTCATGATCGGCCTGTTCGAAATTAACCGGGAATTCCCAAACCACTGCTCCCTTGAGCTTCAGGCGGATCTGCTTTTTGTCGAAATTGAGCACCAGATACGGCTTCTCCAGTTCGGAGAGTTTCAACTCCGCCTGGATCATCTGGTATTCGCTTTCCGCATTCACTGCGCTCCAGGCGGTGCCGTTGGAACCATTTCCGTTCTCTCCACCTGAGCACGCAAGCATCAGGAGGATCAGCGCCGGCAGTGCGCCGCGTACGATCTGCCTACTCAATGATCCCATAAATTCCTGGTCCTAGAAAATGTAAATGGGTGTCCCTATCGGAGTCTGGTCGTAGATCTTCTTGAGATCGTCGGATCCGACTCGGACGCATCCATGTGTCACGTTAATGCCGAGCAACCGCTGATAGATCGTTCCATGAATAAAAAATCCATCACCGAAACCGAGGGCATATTCGCCCATCACGTTCGGGTCAAGGCGATCCCCTTCATTCTTGGGAATAGCTTCGTTCTCTTCGATGAAGGCCCAATCCGGTTTGCGCCACCAGGGCTCGGTCAGTTTGTTTTTGACCTTAAAAACGCCGAGCGGCGTATTGAAAATCCATTTCCGACCGGTCAGGGAGTCTACCAACTCGCTTCCCGATCCTGTCGAGCAGGTGGCTTCGACCAGTATCGAGTCCTCGGTCCGGATCGCGATCCTGTTGGCATGCGTATCGATAACGATATACTTCCCTTTGGGTTTGAGCTTATCGAGCGACTTGCGCGCCTTTTCCAGTTCTTTCTTGGCCGCTTTCTGCTCGGACGGCAACTGGGCCAGAGTCGAATCAATAAAAACAGTCTGGTCGCTATGCATACCGTCGCTCGAGGTCATCTTCAGGAAGACCATCGCGCCGATGATTAGCAGAACCGGGATAGCAATGAGTATCAGAATTTTTTTCATGGCCACTGATCCGAACGGCGCACGATCGTCACCGGCGTGCCGTTAGCTACATACTTCATCAGGTGATCCATCTCATTATTGGTCAGCGCCACGCATCCTTCGGTCCAATCCTTGCCCTGGCCGCCATGGCCATGGATCTCGATCAGCCCGCCGATCCGCGCTCGCTGGGAGATGATCCCTTTCGACTTATTATCTGAGAACCGTTTTCGGTCCGTATCGTTCGGATAATTGATATTCAGCGCCTTATAATACCGGCTACCCCGTGGGCGATAAGCAGATATCCGGTATTTCCCTTCCGGTGTGGCGCCGTCGCCGGAGAACATCTTCTGGTGCCCGGCATTATAGCCCAGCTCACAATTATACGTATGGATAACCGCTCCGCCTTTGATCAGGAAGAGCTTATGTCTGGCCTTATCAACGATGATCGCCGACCCACCGGTTGCTCGTGAATCTGCCACTGTCTCGGCCACCCATCGGCGCCAGACCTTGAGGAACTGTGAGTCCTGGTCATTGTACTCATCCATCGAGGTTGCCAGCTTGGCAAGCCAGGTGCGGCTCAGGGCCATCTCTTCGCGGGCATCGGCATATTCCCCGGCGACCACGAGACGGTCTGCCTGTTTGGCGCTGAGATCCGCCATCGACCAGTATCGGTTAAGGCTTAGCTTGGCGAGCGAGCCATTGAGGGCCTGAAGCCAGGAATTCAGCTCATCCTTCAAATCCTGCCGTTCATTATGAACGGTGGTGCGCAGGTCGGACAAAGATTGCTGGGTGTTGGTCGTAGCTTCGGAAGCCGTCTTGATCGCCTGCATAAGCAGCGAATCTGACTTTTCGTAATCGCGCAATGGCGCGAGCCGTCCGTTCTGGTAGGACATCTCCATCCAACCGGCATTGATCAGCTTTTCGGCATCCCGAAACAGAGATTCGGAATAGCGAACAGCGCCTGCGGTACGCGCGGTCTCCAATGCCAGTTTGGCGCTTCGAAGAAGCACTTCATTCGGTTCGGCGGGAGTCAGAAAGAGGTAGACAACCCAGGCAGTTGGCAATATTACCAACAGCCACACCATCAGTCTCTTGAGAGAGAAGCGAAAGAAGGGGGGGCGCTTCGACACGTCGGGGTATATATCGCGAGGGCCGCGTGTTACGGCGGCCCTTCGCGGAAAAACGGGGTTAATCGACATTGCCGATTACTTGCCTGCCTTGCGAGCGACGGCGGCGGCGATCTCGTCCTGGATGGACTTCGCCTGGTTCATCACGCCTTCGAACTTCGTCTTGGCGGTCAGATACTTGCCGTTATTGAATTCCATCTCGGCATCGGTGTACGCCGGGGTGAGAGCATCAAGGCTGCCTTTGATCAGTTCGATCTCGGCCTTGGTGTCTTTGCCCTTGGGGGCTTTGGCAACTGCGGCAGCGGCGGAATCAATCGCAGCCTTCGCATCAGCCATCAGAACCATCACTTCCGCTTTCACTCTTTCTTTCTCAGCGGCGGCGTCCGTGGAAGCCTTCTCGGCGAGAGCCTGGGCGCGGACGAACATTTCTTTGGACTTACCATACGAACGGAACAGCGCGAACTTCCCATCCTGTTCGGTCTTGGCAGCCTGAGCCGCATTCAGAGTATCCTGCGCGGTCCGGAAGGATTCCGGAGCATACGCTTCCGCTTCGGCAGCGCGAGCTGCATCGAAGGACGCGGAGGCGGCGGTCATCTCGGCCTCAGGAGCCTTGCTGCAGCCAACCAGTGCCAGCAGCATCAGCGCCAACAGAGCGAGTGTCACACGTTTGAACATTTCAGTATCCCTTTCTCAATGGGTGATTATAATGCGTTTAGTTATGGGCGAAAAAAAAGGATACGCGCAGACCTCTTACGTCCACACACATCCTCTGTAATTCTCTACTTCTTGACCGTCTGCACACCTCTGTTGAGTGACGGTGCACCCAACCATGTCCTCTCCAAGACAGCTAACCGTAACAGTTTGCTCTCGAGTAGCCTAACTCGAGATTTTGAAGGCGTAAATAGGAGTGTTGAGCCTCTATTGTCAATGCTTTTTTTACCCCGAACTTAGTTCCTTTTTGCACGAGCAAACCACGGACCGGCCAACTCACGACTCTATCAACTCGTTATTATTCATCGTCTTACGCGATTGCGTGGTCGCTACAAAGTCTACTTTCGACACAAACAATTAGATATTGTACGAGTTTATACCGCTAAATGTAGCCGAATTCTCCCGCGCTACTCTCATTCTCTGAAGAGAGTTTTCGCCAAAACTCCACTTTTGGCCGCCTTTTCGGATGCTATGAACCGCAAGATTCTGCTCTAAATTCATCGAACAATCAGATTACTCGACAAAAAAACCGCCGGGGCCAGTCTCCCGACGGTTTGGCGGATGAGTGAATCTCACCCGCTACATTGTAGTTACGTTTGATCAGTACCCGGATTCAGGCGTGTGACACTCCGTGCATTTCGCCTCTTTCCAGGCATCGCCGATATCCTCCGGATGCTGGAAATCCATACCCACGATATTCGATGCAAGGTCGGCTACATTTTCGGATGGTCCCTGCGCGACGATCAGGTGACAGGTGGTACAGGATGACGAAATGGAAGAGCCATCCTCCGCGGTCATGCTCGAGTTGTGACAACGGAAACAACCATCATTGACGAAATGGCTGAGGTTGGTTTCGCGCGCACGATAATCGGTTTTCATCTCCGGGAAGAAATTCTCAGCGTAGATCGCTTTCAGAGTCTGAGTCGCCTTGGTAATCTCGTCCTTGAGAGAATCGGCGATAGCGGGATAATTCGCTCGGTAGTACGCAAACAGACCGGTATCGATAGCTCCCTGCGCCTGTTCGCGATTTTCATATATGGCATTCAACAGGTCAAGCCCAACCTGACGGATATACGGCAGGCTCGGTGAGATCATCCGCGTGCTCATTGCCAGATTTAACGAAGTCGCCGGCGGCTGGAACTTGTGGCTCGGACGGTTGTGACAGTCCATGCAGTCGAACGGCCGGATCTCGTTATCCGGAAGCGTTGTATCCGGCATCTCCGTGCCCGCCTGGCGATAGATCTTTGTTGTTCCGTCCTGATTTGTGACGCGCACCCAGGGAATGATCTGCCGCTTGTAGTCGCTCGCTACGTACTCGACTTTGTTTTCCGAGAGCATATGCCAGTGGATCCCCTCCAGCTTCCCGGTGCGCGGATTCCCGCCGCCAACTTTCACCAACAGGCTGATCGTCCAGGGCGAGTTCTGCTCATCGGTCTTATAGTAGGTTCGCGTGCTGAACTTATTCCCCCAGAACTGTTGTGGCCAGTGGCACCCTTCACAGGTTTCCTGGGCCGGACGAAGGTTATGAACTGGAGTTTTGATCGGTCGGTCATAGGAATTAAGCGCCGTGCGGAATAGTTGTCGGGTGCCGTCGACCTTGGACCGCACGTAGAACGATGCGCCAGGTCCGATATGGCACTCCACGCAGGCCACTCGCGCGTGCGGTGAGTTCATGTAGGTCACGTACTGCGGCTCCATCACCGTGTGGCAGGTTTTACCGCAAAACGCAACTGAGTCGGTCGACTCATACGCACGGTATCCGCTGTAACTGACGATAACGATCAACGCCGCGGTCAGCCCAAGAAAAAGCCAGAGATTGCGAAGGTAGTTTGAATCGGTCGGATCGATAGAGAGGTTGAATTTGACTTTCTCCCCGCGCTGACGTGCCTGCTTCATCTGGAGCCAGCTTGCCACCAGAAACAGCACTACGCCAAGCGTGATGATCGCCGGGACGAACACAAAGGTCACCAGCGCGCTGTATGGATTCTCTCCCCCTGAGCTCAGATCCAACAGCAACAGCACAACAAAAAGAAAGCCGCCGGCCAACGTCAACGCGCCGCCGACTGCCGCTAATGGATGGCGAAAAAGTGTTCGCTTACGATCTTCAGTACCCACAATCTATCCCTTCTTCGCTAAGCCCGACGTTAAAGAGGAGAATATATCTGCAGATTAGTCATGAGCAACTGAAATCGTAGTGATATTTTACCAACTTGTACACGATAGGTCGACAATCCCGCTGTGAGTCAGCGAGACAGCAGTGCCTGGAGAGCCGAATCGAGCGAACTCTGCTTGAATTGGTAACCTGCGCCTTGAAGTCGAGTTGGTGCCACTCGCATACTCGCCAATAGCAGGGCGTCAGCCATCTCCGCCAACAACAGTCGCAAAGCAAAAGCCGGTGCAGGGAAGATCGCCGGTCGATGTACCGCTCTCGCCAACGTGTCACTGAATTCAGCATTACGAACCGGATGCGGCGAAACAAGATTCACCGGACCACTCAGCGCGGCATTGCCCAGCGCAAACATCATTCCCCCGATCAGGTCATCGAAACCGATCCAACTCCAGAACTGCCTGCCGGAGCCAAGCCGTCCGCCCAGGCCGAGGCGGTAGATCGGAAGCATCTGCCCCAGTGCCCCGCCATTCCTGGCCAACACTACGCCGATTCGAGTATTCACCACGCGCACTCCACGGTCCGCCACAGGCGAAACCGCCTTCTCCCAATCGACGCAAAGCTCTGATAGAAAGCCTGACCCTGGATCCGAATCCTCAGTCAGCATCTCATCACCTCGGTCCCCGTAGTAACCAATTGCCGATGATGCGATCAGTACTTTCGGAGGAGTTTCCAGACCCGCAATTGCTTCACTTAACAGCCTGGTCGATACCACCCGGCTATTGACTATTCGCGCCTTCCGTGCGGAAGTCCAGCGTCCATCTCCTATCCCCTCTCCGGCAAGGTGAACCACGGCATCAAACCCTTCGAGCTGTCGCACATTGAGGCTGCCGGATTCCGGATTCCATTGGATGGAGTCTTGTCCACTGATTGATGGTCGGCGAGTCAAAACGACCACCGAATGCCCTTCGCTTATGAGAGCACTCTGCAGACCCGTTCCGATCAATCCTGTCCCGCCGGTGATTAACACTCGCATCAGATCTTCCTTTATGCCGTTCGCTTATGGAAACGAAGCGCAGAAAAGGTGAAGATGACAAGTCCAAAGATGGTCATCCCGATCACACTCGGATAGAAATCCGAAAGACTCGCCCCTTTCAGGACTATTCCCCGGACAATCTCAATATAATAGCGCATCGGATTGATCAGCGTAACCTGCTGCAGCCAATCCGGCATGTTGGCGATCGGGGTGAAATACCCCGAGGTCAGCATGGTGAAGATCGAGAAAAACCAGGCCAGAAACATCGCCTGTTGTTGGGTGCTGGTTATGGTTGAAACAAACATCCCCAACCCGAGCGTACTCATCAAATAGAGCAGTGACATCCCGAACAACAGCAAGTGGGACCCGGCAAATGGTATCTCGAACCACCAGAGCCCGAGCTGAAGCGCCCCGCCCATGATCACCATTGATAGAATCGTAAAGGTCGTGATCTTTCCCATCATGAACGTGATCGTGCTGATCGGAGTCACCATCACCTGCTCCAATGTCCCCAATTCCCGTTCGCGAACGATCGCCATCGAGGTCATCATTAGCGTGAGCATGGTCAACAAAGTTGCGACAATCCCCGGCACCATGAAGTAACGCGACTCCGCCTCCGCATTAAACAGGTAGTCGTAGCGAAGTTCTATCTGTGGCTTCCGGCCGGTGATGTTGTTTGAGAAAGTCCTGACGATCTGTCCGGCGTAGCCAAGCCCCATTCGGGCGGCGTTGGCATCGGAACCATCGGCGATCCAACCGATCTCCACCGGATCCCCGGCGACCAGTTTCTCCGAAAAGTCCTGCGGTATGATAACCACCATCTCCGCATCTTTGCTCAGAAACCGTTGATCCAGTTGCCACAGGGGAGCCTGTTCGAACTCCAGCGTCCGGTTGACCGGCTCAAAATAACTGCTCGCTTTGAATGCTTCCACCAATTGCCGCGAGTGAGCAGACTGACTATAGTCATAGACATCCAACTGCAAATGCTTGACATCGGTATTCACCGCATAACCCATCAACAGCAACTGTACGAGCGGCATGACAAACAACATCCGAAGATTGTTTTTGTCCCGCAGTCCCTGGATGAACTCTTTGCGCACTACTCCGAGAAATGGACGTAACATATCAGCCTACACTCGATTTGAATCGTTTAACCGCCAGCGTCAGGAAAACCACCATGAGGATCAGGAGAAATCCAGCCTGTGGCGCGAGCACCGTTATCCCTGCCCCTTTCAACATGATCCCTCTTACGATATTGAGGAAATAGGTGGCCGGAACAAGATGGCTCACTACCTGTAGCGGAATCGGCATATTCTTCACGGCAAAGATGAACCCGGAGAGCATGATCGACGGAAGCATGGTTATCAACAACGCAAACTGCATCGCCAATTGCTGGGTCGGCACCGCTGTCGAGATCAATATGCCGATCGACAGCGCCGTCGTCACATAGATCATCTCCATCCCCATCAGCAACCAGAACGATCCGACAAACGGCACACTAAAGAGGATCTTCGCAAACGCCAGTACCAACAGACCATCCAGGAACGCGATAACGATATAGGGAAGTAGCTTCCCCAGCAGAATCTGGAGCGGCGAAACCGGCGCGGTCAACAACTGCTCCAGTGTCCCAGTCTCCTTCTCGCGCGCGATAGTGATCGAGGTCAACAATGCGGATATCATCAAGAGGATGATCGAAACGATACCCGGCACGAAAAAGTGTGAAGACTTGAGGTCCGGATTATACAGTACGCGCTGAGAGATCGTCACTCCCGGCATACTCGCTCCCGGCGCGAGCATTTTCTCCCTCAAAAACTGACTGAGCAGTGAATTACTGTATCCTACCACGGCGCCGGCCTGCGAGACCTCGGAACCATCGATCTGCAATTCCAACTCAAACGGCTGATTGTTGCGCACCGCCTCGCTGAATCCCGGGCGGATCACCAGGATCGCGGCAGCGCGTGAACCGCGCAGGAGCTTTGCCGGGTCATCCAGCTCGGGCACTGCATCTGTCGGAAAGAAATAGTGCGATGCCCAGAAACTCTCGACCAATGCCCGCGAATCGGCGGTCTGATCACGATCCACCACGCCAAGCGGGATATGCTCGATATCCATGTTGATCGCGTAGCCGTAGAGGAATGTCATCATCAATGGCATGACAAAGATGATCAGCAGGGAGCGGAAATCCCGAAGGATATGATACATCTCCTTCTGCGCGATAAATCGTATCTTATGCATTGACCACCCCGCGCGGATTGATCAGGTCGATAAACATATCTTCCAGGTTGCGGGCATGGTATTTGGCCACAAGATCTGTCGGCTTGCCAATCTCGATTAGTTTTCCCGCATGCATGATAGAGATTCGTCCGCAGTACTCCGCTTCGTCCATGTAGTGCGTGGTGACGAAGATGGTCACCCCTTCATCCGCCATTTCGTAGAGCAACCCCCAGAAAGTACGTCGGAAGACCGGATCGACCCCGCCGGTCGGTTCATCGAGGAAGACGATCTTCGGTCGATGGATAATCGCGACTCCAAGTGCCAGACGCTGACGCCAGCCGGTCGGCAGCGAGCCGGATGGACGGTCGATAAACTCACTGAGCGCCAGCCGGTCGGATAATTCGGCGATCCGTTCTTTGACCGTCCGCTTGTCCAGATTGTATGCGGCGCCGTAAAACTGTAGATTCTCCCGACCGGTCAGGTCGCTGTACAGAGCGAACTTCTGCGACATATAGCCGATCGATTGCTTGATCTTCTCCGAGCTCTTCACAATATCAATTCCGCCGACATGCCCTGATCCGGAGGTCGGCACCAACAATCCGCACAACATGCGGATGGCCGTCGTTTTCCCTGCGCCATTTGCGCCGAGGAAGCCGAATATCTCGCCGGTATGCACGGTCAGCGACAGATTATCCACCGCCGTAAACTGCCCGAACTTACGCGTCAGATTCTCGATCTCTACTGCGGTGCCGTTCATGAGGCAACCTCCATCAACTGGATAAAGCGATCCTCCAGCTCCGGATGGATCGGCTTCAGATGTTCCGTCGAGATCCCTGCCGTGCTCAATGGCCCGCTGAAACGCGTGAGCGTATCTTCGGGCCTGAGGTAAATATGCATTCCGGCGCCGAACCGCCGCGCCGTCAACCCGTCTATCGCATTGAGCCGCGAAACCAGTTCTGTCGTCGGCATCTCGTCGAGATAGAATATCTGTCCTTCAAATTGTGCCGCCAGTTCAGTCGGGGTCCCTTCAGACAACTTGCGGCCGTTAAATATGAAGCAGGCACGATCCGCTCGCGCTACTTCATCCATGTACGGAGTCGAAACTAGAATGGTCGTCCCTTGCTTGCGAAGTTCCAGCAATATCTCCCAGAATTGTCGCCGCGAGAGCGGATCAACCCCGGTGGTTGGCTCATCCAGAATCAATATCTTTGGGTCATGGATCAACGCACAGGAAAGCGCCAGCTTCTGCTTCATCCCTCCCGACAATGCCGCGGCGCGCCTGCTAGCAAATGGCCCCAGCTTGGAGAATTCATACAGATAGTCCCGCTTCTCACGATACAACGCGCCGGTCAGTCCGAATATCCCGGCGTAAAATGTCAGATTCTCCTCCACACTCAGATCCGGATAGAGCGAAAAGATCTGCGGCATATAACCGAGGAGAGATTTGATCTTCTCGAACTCCTTATCAATCGTCAATCCTCCGATTGTAGCGTTTCCGCTATCCGGCCTGATCAGCCGACAGAGGATTCGGATCAGCGTGGTTTTCCCCGCGCCATCCGGCCCGACCAGCGCGAAGATCTCTCCCTCGTTCACACTGAGTGAAAACTCGCGTAATGCTGGGATCTTCCCGTACGATTTCGTGAGTGATTCTGCAACCAGATAACTCATGACTTCCCCAGCGTCACAAAAACCGGCATCCCGATCTTCAGCCGCCCATCACTGTTTGGGATCGAAACCTTGACCGCATAGACCAGATTGGCGCGCGACTTTTCGGTCTGGATATTCTTGGGGGTGAACTCCGCCTCTGATGATGTCCAGATCACTTTCCCTTGATAACTTGTCTCACCGGATTCGGTGCTGATAGTCGCTGCATCGCCGATCTTGACCGATGCAAACTGGCTCGACGGGAGATAGACTTTTGCCCAGAGCGTATCAAGCTGGGCGATCTTCGCCACCGCTTTACCAGGAGTAACCAGTTCTCCCTGGTCGACATAATCCTCCGTCATCACACCGGAGGCCGGCGCCAGCAGATAAACGTCCTGCAATTGACGGCGCAACCGCGCGATATCCGCATCCAGCTTGAGTATCTGGGCGTTGGTCATTTCGACATTGGCCGAAGCGGTTTGACGCATATTGACTGCCAGTGTCACTTCATGCTCCAGTTGATCCATCTGTTTCCGGGTCGCCGAACCGGAAGTGAGCAGTCGTGCGATCCGATCCCGTTCGGACTTGGCATACGATTCTGACTCCCTCGCTTTGGTTACCGCCAACTTGGCGGTTTCCAGTCCGGCCAGGAGCGCTTGGCGGTTTGCCTCGGCTGACGCAATCTCCAGTTCGATCTTGCTCGGGTCAATCACCAGCAATGTGTCCCCCTGCGCGATTGTCGCCCCTTCCCCGAAACGCTGCTCCAGTATTCGCCCCGACATCTCCGCCGAGACCAGAACATCATTCGCCTCAATAAACGCCGACCCACCGGCTTCCGTTACCCCATTGCCGCAACCGGCCAGAAACGCCGCTCCGGCGCCGATCATCAGTAGTAATACCGCTCGCATCTGCTATATCCCTTTCTTCAAATTCTCTGAACCGGTCGCGTAGTAATATCCGGACTGCGCGATATAGTAATCCAACAGCGATGCCGCCATGGCCGCTTCTGAAGCCGTCAGGTCCGCCTCGATCTCAAGGAGACGATTCGACGAGAGCACCCCATCCGAATGCTGCTGCTCCGCCAATCGATATTGCGAACTGCTGATCTGGTACTCCGCGAGGCTGTTCTGGTATCGAGTGAAAGCCAGCTTCAACTGCTCCGAAGCTAGGTTCGCTTCGCGGCCAAGATTCTCCGCCACCTGATCTCGTTCTCGACGAACTGATTCCAGCGAATAGGCCGAGGCGCGGGATTTATGTGAGGTTTTCCCGCCAAGATTGAATGACCAGGTGAGCGAACCTCCCACCGTAAAGTAGTCATTCCAACTGTTGCCGAATCGATCCAGATTCGGTTTGCCGTACGAGTAGCCGCCGAATGCGGAGAGCGTCGGGAAATAGTCTGCCTTGGTCACTTTCAGTCGCGCGGTAGCCATCCTGATGGATGCATCCGCCGCCTGCAACTCCGGCTTCTGCTCCGAGACTGTTGCCGAAACCGAAAGATCGGTCGGCTGTGACGGGTTGTCCGTCAGCGATAATGAATCGGATAGCGGAAGTCCGATCAAGGTCAGCAACCTGATCTCACTGACGCGTCGGTTAGTCTCCGCCTGACTGACCGCTAGTTTCGCGCGTGACAAAGCCAGACTGACTTCCAGCAGAGCCACCGAGTCGGCCGCCCCGGCTTCATAAAGAGACTGGATATTTCGATTGATCACTTCGGCCCGCTTGAGCGACGCCAGCGCGACCCCGTAGAGCGCATTCCCACGGTACATCCCGAAATACTCCGCCCGTGTCTGGTAACAGAGTTTATCCAGATCGGCGGACTCCAGCGCGGCATACATCTCGTTCGAGCCCGTGGCCAGGTCGATCGCCCCGGTTATCCTCCCGCCCGTGTAGAGCGGAAAATTCAACCGAAAGTCCGCCTGATAGTTTTCATGTGTCCCTATCTCCCGTTCGATCGGTGGAAGGGTAGGCAGCGCAATCGTCATTTTGGCGACCTCGCTGATATAGTTGCCGGATCCAACAGCGCTAAAAGTGGGAAATCTCTCCGCTTTGGCCGCACCCAGATCGCTGTGTGACGAGGATGCCAGTGCGCGTGCTTTCTGCAGACTGAAGGAGTGCTCCCGCGCCATCTCCAGCGCCTGCTCGAGTGAGAGTTCACGCGCCCATCCCGATATTGGCAGGAGCAGCAGGAGTAGCGCTTGTATGACAATTGTCAGTTTCATCTGGCCAGCACTCCATGTAGGAAGAGGTCAACGATTGCATGTTTTCTCTGTTCGATAAAGGCGACTCGATCTTCAATCCCCCAGACCCGGTCGGCCATCGGCGCAAGCATCAGGTAACCGAGACTCATCATGACAAACGAGATCAACGCTTGCTGCGGGTCGATCTTCCGGAACGCGCCGGTCTCCGACGCGAGCTTGAACTTCCCCACGGTCTCCAGCGGAAATTGCGACTCGCGAATGATCTCCGCCATCCAGACTACCGCGTCACCGTCGGGGTTCGCCAGTTCGCGAAGCATTATGCGCAGGAACTCAGGGTGATTGCGGTAGATAAAGATATGCGTCTCCAGCGCCCCCATCAGAAACTCCTCAAGATTTGTCCCTGCGGAAGTGCGCGACCGAAGTTCCGTTACTACCCGCGTGAAAAAGCTGCGAACGACATTCTGGTAGAGCAGCTCTTTGGAACTGAAGTGGTAGTAGATCATCGCTTTGTTGACGCCGGCATTCGCGGCGATTCGTTCGACCCGGGCGCCGGCGAGACCGAGCTCGGCGAACTCATGCCTGGCGGCATCGATGATCTTTTCTCGTGTCCCGACATCTTCGGGGCTGACATTCTGAGCCGGAGCCATTCTTAACCTTTCGGTTGAACTAACCTTTTGGTTTAACTATACGGTTAGTTACACGAAAAGACAACGGATTTGTTTCCTGTGCTTTGTTTTTAAACCGAAATTTGTCTTAACTCGCTGTCCAACAATGTATACATTTGAGGTTAGCTGACTTGGTTGAATGCTCGCCAAGTGTCAAGGGCCCGAGCTACGAGGGTTGAACGATGAAAAGATCGGTCATCTGCATCTTACTGTCGATTGCCTTCCTGCTAGCCTGTTGTCCATGCAAACAGATCCCATCGGAATTTCAACGACAGCCGCAAAAGCGACAATTCTCTCATGGATACATTCCAACTTCGCTTGATTCGCTGCTTCTTTTCAATGCTTGGGACGGCAGAAGTTGCCTGGCCCTGGACAGCTTCTTTCAACTTTGGGATAACCAGAGCCGCGTCGTGATGGCACAAAGTGCAGCACCTGATGATACCATGAAAGCTGTGTACGATCTGTTCGAACTTCTCTTCTCGGAGGCCACTGACTCGGCAACAAGTAAATATGTAGCTTTGCAGGAGAGCGTGCTGGTCACGGTTGTCGACAGCGAGACTTACGCGTTTCTGGGCACACTGGCCTTTTATGAGAGAAGGGAATTCCACGAAAAATCGGGTCCCGCGCGCGCGTTTCGAAGTCCAATCAATGCCGGCAAACCAATTCTCTGTGGATTGCCGGAATTTCACAAGGCATTGAAGTTTCTCTTCCTCGAGGATGACGAGGGGCGTCTCCTTGACGTAGAGAATCTGCATTGGGAGACAGTCTTTGCGAAATCGAATTTCCTGGACCCGTATCTGCAGGTTCGTCCAGACCACTGGGGGATCGTCATGCTCACTTGCTCTGATCCAATTATGCCCTCAGTATTGTTCGATGAGAAGCTATCGAAAGCGATGGTTGAATTCCAAAGTTGGGGCTGCGGGGGGACGTGGGAGTACACTCGCCAAGACTCTATTTGGGTAAAATCCAGGGAGATCAATTTCTGGATAGAATGACGAGGCAAGACTTGAGGTCGCAATTTGCGACCTCAAGTTTCTCTTCGTGCTCCCATTTTCACTGACACCACCTGTCAGTGGCCGCCGCGAACTTTCTCCAGTATCTGCGTAACCTGGAGGAAAAAGTCATGCCCACTACCAACCCGACCGTGCTTGAGCTTCGGATCGAGAGTCGTATCTATCTCATTCGCGGACAAAAAGTAATGATTGATAATGACCTCGCCAACCTCTACGACGTTCCAACCAAACGGCTGAATGAGCAGGTCCGACGGAACCGCGAGAGATTTCCTGCAGATTTCATGTTTCAACTGACTACCGAAGAAGCCGAAAACTTGAGGTCGCAAATTGCGACCTCAAGTTTGGGCTATGGCGGACGCCGCCATCTCCCTTACGCCTTTACCGAACATGGCGCTCTCATGCTCGCTTCGGTCCTGAAATCCGAACGTGCAGTGCAAACTTCCATTTGCGTCGTGCGCGCTTTCACGCGATTGAGAAAGTTGATCGCTACCCATGTCGACCTCGAACGCAAATTGACGGCGCTGGAACAGAAATATGATTCTCAATTCAGGTCGGTCTTTGAGGCCATCCGGCAACTTATGGTACCACCACCCACGCCAAAAAGACAGATTGGCTTTCGCGAACATGGTGTGAGGAAGGGATAGACTTCTGGTCGTCATGAATCCGTAGATAGCTCTTGAGGTCGCAAATTGCGACCTCAAGATTCACGTCTTACAACCGCTAGCACTCCCGGCCCCGCCCCCATTAATAGAAGGAGTCTGTTCGCCCTCGCGCGATCCGCAAATGCCATGAAAAACGAGCATTGCATACAGAGGGCGAAAATCAGCGATCGTCCAAAGTATCAATCCCCTCTCCTCCAACTACTTCGACATCACCGTCTGTGATCACCTCGGTCAGTGTTCTAGCAATTGTCATACAACGCCGCTCCTGACAACCCCTCAAGACAGGCGGTCGCCACTACTCCTAACAATCGGCGTTAGGACAACTGGCCGATCAGCCGCAACTTCAGTCCGGCTATTCTGCTGCCGATAATAATTGATATCGATATTCTCGAATTTTCACGTTCTCAATAACGCACAATTCAAGGAGAAAGCCGATGACAGAGCACGAACGGAAATTACGTCCGGCCCTGGCCGCCATCATCCTGGTCTGCTTTTTCATGCCGTTCCTCAAAGTGAGCTGCGGCGGACAGACGATCATGCAGATCTCCGGCTTTGACCTCGCCACCGGCAATGATGTCAAACCGGCCAACCCACTCGAAAAGATGGCCCAGGCCCAGGGATTCCAGCCTGATTACAGTTCTACTCAATCGCAATCGGACCAAACCGACCCGAATAATCCCGGCATCCCGGATTCACTCTGGGATCAGACTCCGTTGGCCCAGGTCGGTCAGCCTGATCAGTTCGGCCAGATGGAGGGAATGGACGGTGATGTCAAGGCCGAGCCGGTTGCGGCCGCCGCCATGTTCATGGCGCTCGCCGCATTGGTAACCGCACTGGTAGCGGGACGTCGCGCCAAGGTCTTTTCGGCCAGCGCCGCGTTGCTTTGTGGTATCTGCCTGCTGGTTCTGAAGTCTCGCGCCGGAGGGGATATCCCACCCGAGGCCGCGGCCATTATTGCGATAGAATGGACCACCTGGTTCTGGGCCGCGCTGGTCGGTTCCGGGATCCTGGCGTTCTTTACATTTAATGTCCTGTCCAACAAAGATTCCGACCGTGAACGTCCGCGTCTGGTGATCCAGACCTACGAAAAGCCGGTCGAGTCAGAAAAGATACCGTCGTAACGCGACGGTTAGTGCATTTTCTCAGGGCAGGTCGACGCGCATATCCAATGCGTCGCACCTGCCCTATCGTTTCTCTACACACTGTCCCGATGCACAATTGCCTCTCCTCAATTAATCCTTTACCCTGCCTTTGTGGTCTAACAGGAGAAACCTGAGAGGAGTGCATTTCATGCGACCTGTGCCGCGATACGCGAAAGTTACAATCTATACACTGATCATATTCCTTTTCCTGGCCGCCGCTTCGAGCTGGGCCGGGTCAGATAAGATATCCAGCCGCTTCGCCGTCAATCCGATCACGATCGATGGCCGCTACGATGACTGGAAAGATCACCCGACCACTTTCCTCGAAGAACAGAAGGCGGTGATCGCAGTCGCCAACGATGCGGACAATCTCTACCTGTTGTTTCGAACCAATGACCCTCGCTGGGTCCGGACGATTGCGATGTCCGGCCTGACGGTGTACCTCGACCCCAAAGGGGGGAAAAAGAAAGATTTCTTCGTCAAGTTCATCGGTGGGCCATCGCGCGAACAGATGCTCGCCCTGCGGAAACAGGAAGTAGCTGAGCGGAAATCCGAGGAACGACAGATGCCGGAGCGGATGCAGCAGCGGATGGAAGAACGAATGCCCGATGATTCCATTCCGAAACTGATCTGTTACATCAAAGACCAGATCGACGAAAAAGAGATTCCGCTCGATGGTACCGAGGGGCCCTCGGTCGCATTTGATACCTCGCACGCGTTTTTTGTCTATGAGTTTGCTATTCCGATGAAAGAGAGCGAGGTCCGCTCCTATGGCTTCGGCGCGATCGACAAGAAAGAGTTATCGGTCGGACTTGTCTGGGGTGAAATGGAAATGATGCGAGGCGAACGCCCCAGAGAAGGAATGGACTTCGGCGGCTCCGGCGGCGGCATGGGTGGTGGCCCCGGTGGCGGTATGGGCGGTGGACCCGGAGGTGGCATGGGTGGAGGTATGGGACGCGGTGGCGCCATGGGTGGTCCGGGCGGTGGAATGCAACGCCCCTCCAAGCAGGAGGTTTGGGTCAAAACGACACTGGCTAAAGAATAGAGATACAGAGAGAGAGTAAGGCCCTCTTCATGGTCGCTGGGCGCGATGCCAGCTTTCGTCACCAGGCGTATCGAGTGACCAGAGCACGACTCGCGCCTTTGCGATTGGATTTGATCCGCTCTACACTGTCACTGCTTCTTTGCGCGAGGCTCCCTGCAGAATATCCCGTACCACTTCAAGCCCATGCTTGAGCAGTTCTCTGTCGGAGACTGACCCGATCGACAACCGGACCGCCTGAATCCCCGCTTTGCGCTCTGCGGCAAAGATCTCCGCCGGTGTCAACGCGACTCCACGCATCTGCGCCTCGGAACTGAACTGCAATGACTGCCAGTACTCCGGCAGTTGAAGCCAGATATGGTAGCTGGTCGGATGTGACCGGTACTTAAATCCCTTTAGCAGTGTGGTCGCCACATGTTGCGCGTGCATCATCTCTCGCTTGCGGCGCGCGACGATCTTCTCCAATGTCCCATCGCTGTACCAGCGCGTGAAGATCTCCGACATGAGCGGCGGGACACCGAGGATCGAGGCCTGCAAACTCTCGTTCAACTTGCGCAAAGACTGTTTGGGCGCGGCGATAAAGCCAACGCGCAATCCAGCCGCCAGTGCCTTTGAAGATGACATGATCCCATACGAGCGCTCCGGGATCAGGCGCGAGATGAACCCCGGATGATTGTCCATCAACGGCGCAAGGATCTCATCCTCCACCACCATCACGCTGTGCTTCTCGGCAACTTCGGCGATCTGTTGCCGGCGTTTCAGCGACATCAGCGAGTTGGTCGGATTCTGGAATGACGGATTGCAATACATCAACCGAACATCGCGGTGTGAGCAGATCGATTCCAGCGATTCAGGAAGCATCCCCTCGCTGTCCATATCAACACCGACGACTTCGAGCCCCATCAGTTCGGCGATGATCTTGACTCCCGGGTAGGTGTATTCTTCGACCGCAATCAGATCGCCTGGGCGGGTTTCGGCGGCGAAGATCGCCATCAGGGCATGTTGCGCGCCGCCGGAAATGTAGATCTGCTCGAGATCGACTTTCAGGCCGAGCGACTCAAGCCAGCGCAAGCCTGCCTCGCGATGTTTGGGGTACCCCGCCGACGGCGGGTAATGGAGCAGATGCTGAATATCCCCTTGCTTGGTGATCTGACGGAGCGCCGCGGCAAGGTCCGGATCATAGGCGGTTGCCGGTTGGTTTTTGCTGAAATCAACTCCGACCGAAATAGGTTTGTAAACTGACGCCAGGTAAGAACGGGCGTTGGGGAGTTCCCCGACAAAAGTCCCACGACGACCATCGCCATATACCAATCCGCGTCGCTCGGCCTCGGCATAGGCTCGGGTAATTGTACCTAAGGCAACATGCAGTTTGTCGGCCAAATCACGTTGGGTGGGGAGGCGTGTTCCGATCGGAAGTTTCCCTCCTGCAATGTCTTCCGAGAGAGCGCGAACTACGGCAATGTAGTATGGTTCCTCTCTCTTTTGTACCAGTGGCTCCCAACTGAGTTGATATTCCATAATACGCTCCCTATCAACAGCTTAATTTTACTTTTCGACTTTGTACCACTTATACGTTTCGGATATCTTGGTTTGTTGTACCAATGACATAATATATTGCAACAGCTTTGTTATAGCAATGGTATTATGGAGTATCAAAACCGCAAAAACGGATTCATTGGTAACGCCCGGGAGGCCGACATGGCTGATTTTCAATTCTCTTCAATGGCGAGCAGACTTCGCCGCTCAGAGATACGCGAACTTCTCAAACTAACCCGCAATCCGGAAACGATCTCGTTCGCCGGAGGTCTTCCCGACCCGGCTATCTTTCCGTACGAAGCCGTCGAAGCAGCTTCCTTGCGCGCCATCCGCGAATCCGGCCGACACGCCTTGCAGTACAGCCCCACTGAAGGTGATCCGTTCCTCAAAGAGCAGTTGATCAAGTTTACCAAGCGCCAGGGAGAGGATGTCTCCGCCGAGAACATGTTGATCGTGGCCTCATCGCAGCAGGCGATCGATCTTCTCAGCAAAATATTCATTGATCCGGGTGATCCGATCATTGTTGAGCGACCAACATATGTCGGCACGCTGCAGGCCTTCAAGGCTTTTGACGCCGATTTCCATGGAGTCGAACTTGACTCTAACGGTGTCGATCTGAAGCAGCTCGAACAGACAGTGATCCGTCTGATCGATTCCGGCCGAAAACCAAAATTCGTCTATATCATACCGGATTTCCAGAACCCCTCGGGAATCACGCTCTCTCTCGAACGACGACGTGACTTACTGGCGATCGCGTCGAAATATGATCTGACAGTTATCGAAGACAGCCCCTATCGCGAGTTGCGTTTCGAGGGGGATCTGCTTCCATCGCTTTATTCTCTCGATCGCGAGGGCCGCGTGATCCAGATGAAGACTTTCTCCAAGATCTTCTGTCCCGGTTTCCGGCTCGGTTGGATAAATGCACCGGCCGAGGTGATCGACAAGCTGGTGATGGCGAAACAAGGGACTGACCTCTGCACCGCCGCCTATTCATCGACTATCGCCGCGTATCTGATTCAGGATGGATATCTGGAGAAACAGATCGAGATCAGCAAAACACTTTATCGTCGCAAAGCCGCAGTGATGCTGGAATCGCTTGAGAAATTCATGCCGAAACTTGATGGTCTCTGGTGGTCAAAGCCGGATGGCGGCATGTTTATGTGGGTACATCTCCCCGAAGGCATGGAAGCCAACAACATGATCCAGGATGCGATCAACCTTAAAGTGGCGTTTGTTATCGGCTCGTGCTTTTTCCACGATGGTTCCGGTCGCAATACCATGCGGCTGAATTACTCATATCCGACAGAAGAGCAGATCATTGAGGGAGTGCGCAGACTGGCGCAGGTTATCGGACGGCAGATGCCGGTCAAAGCCGTTGTCTAGTTCGATCTCAATGTACTTCGGTGAACAGAACCTGGTCGTTTTTGACCGCCGCCCAAAAGCAGCGTATCCGTAGATGTGGGAGTCGGCTCAACAGCATTCCGGCGACCAGCGGTAGATCGATCCGGCAGCGCACCTCCGGATCGACACCCTCAAAATGCTCCGCATGGTTCTGGTACCATCGACAATCCTGATGGCCGATCAGGATCACTTCGGGGAGTTTAAACAAGTTCAGCATAAAAGTCACCTGATGCCAGAGGGTCTCGAATTCACGAGGAGCATACTCTTTGGCGCGCAGGGCATGCACTCCGCCCCCTTCCACGATCGGCAGGTAATTTTTCAATCCGAGCGATTCGATGGCGAACCGCCTGATCGCCACCTGGAAGCGCGGGTCAGCGCAATGGATCACCATCGCCTGCGCGGGGGCTGAATCGAGCGGAAACGCGGCTATCTGGTTATCGGTCTGGTTGTGATCGGTCATGGGCGTATCTTCTGCCGGACTGGTTTACTTTGTTGAGTATAAGGCCGAGGCGGTGGCGCTGTCAATGCGGAGTCTGCACAAAGAAAACGCCGGGCAAGTTCTCCTTGTCCGGCGCAAATTCAGTGGACCATTAACCGCTGACGATCACTCGGTCACTTTAGACATATATTCGATCTTGGGCGCAATGCCGAGTACCGGTAACCCAAGGAACTCCTCGACATCGGCAACTTTCTTGAACGATGTATCGAGCAGTTCGACCAGGATGGTCGCCGCGCCGCCGATCACCAGGCCGAGCGCCAGCCCCATCAACAATATCTTGATCCGATTCGGTTCGACCGGGTCGATCGCCAGCTTGGCTGGCTCGACCACGCGATATTTGCTCGATGAGATATCCTGGAAGAGCGCCTGTGAGATAGAAGATCCTTCTTGCTGGCTCTTGAACTGATTGCGCAGGGTGGTCAGATCGTTGATCTCCTGGTCGAGTCGATTCAATGTGGCTTGATATTGCGGCACTGAGGTCATCTTGTCGGTGATCTGGTCGAGCGCGGCTTTGAGATAAATGGCCCGGGAATAGCTGAAATCCAGCGTGGCCTGGTTCTCAAAGTAGCGATAGAGTACTCCGCGCGAGTTTGCATCAAGAGAACCCCAACGGTCATCTACCAGACGTTTGGAGAGACTCTGAATAGAGCGCAGCGCCGAATTCTGCTTGAGGTTCATGCTGAGGACCTGCGGATCAGCCCAGGGATAACGGAGAGACATCGCCGGAATATCTTCGAGCTGGCGCTTCAAATCCGACTTGAGGCCATCCATCTCCGTCGACGCGGGGAGCGCCAAATTAGCGACATCCAAACCCGGAATCGTTTTTAGCTCCGCGACTATCTTCGTCTGTTCGCGCTGCAGGTCATTGATATCGCTATTGGTGCGGTCGACATCAACGCGTAGATTGGTCCGGTTCTCTTCGGAACCGATCCCGGCATCCATCTGCACCTGGAGCAATTGCTCCTGATAGCGGGTCCGCTCGTTGATCTTCTGCCGCAGGGTGAGATCATACTTTTCGAACTGTGTACCGGAGAAGTCCTGCGAGGTCTGAATTGAGGACATCTCCTGCTTTTTCTTTTCAGCAATAAAGATCTGACCAAGATTGTTGGCGATCTCCTGTGCTTTCTTGGGCATTGGTGACCGGACCGTGATCATCACGTGATCTTGCGCGGCGAACCTGACGCCGACATTCTCTTTCAACTCCTGCTGGAGCAGGTCGAGCGTAATGATGTTTTTGTCGATTTCGGGGTGCAGTGCGGCAACTTTTGCCACCTGATTAGCGAGTCCCTGGTCGCGATCCAAATGCATCCGCTCATTCAACTGATTGAGATAATAGGACGACGTGATATCGTTATAAATGCTGCGCAACTCGGATTCTTCAGACGTTCGCCCACGGTACGCTTCCTGGCCAAGTAGGCGCTGCAGGTCAGTTGACAACCGCTGTTGCGGGCTGACGGCCACGATAGTCGATGACTGAAAGACCGGGGTGATCAGGTAGGAAGCGGCGTAGGTCAGGATGCTGACGATGATAAAGGGGACAATCAGTATCCACTTTCGTCGCAGAACGACCGCAAATATATCTTTGGGATTTAGCTCATTTTTCTCGCCGTGAGGCTTCATAGATCAATTCCTTTGGAAAACAACAGCCCAACTACCATCCTTGTAAACATCGGCAGTCTGACAAGTTCCCTTAAAGTAGCGGGGGTTCAATCTATAATCAAGGGGGAAAAGGGGTTATATTTTCCGTTGAGAGCACTTGGGGAGGCGATAATTAGTGCGGGAATTCTCCTGGTTCCGTGAACTTCGGGCCGGTTCAAGCAGTTTAGCAACTGTGCCGATAGGAGTATCTGTAACTCCTATACCAGCCAATGACCTGCGACCGAGCAGGCGCGGTGGGGAATAGGTGAGTTGCTGGTTGCGTGGGATGAAGATTTTCGTATATTCATCGCTCGCCAAACGGCTGCATTCCAAAGAATTTGAACGCCAACAGAAGGACGTACCTTGGACTTCAACAAGAATAGTCTGAAGATCGATGCTGCGGCAGTGACCGAGAGACTCTGCAACACCATCCGCCAGCAGATTCGCGGGCAACTCCACAAGACGGGCGCCGTGATCGGTGTTTCCGGCGGTATTGATTCCACCGTTTGCGCCGCGCTCTGCACGCGGGCACTCGGTCCGGGCAGAGTTCTCGGCGTGATGATGCCGGAAAAGGATTCCTCTCCCCTCTCCGAACAGCTGGCCCGTCAGTTGGCCGCGCAGTTCGGATTTGAGGCGATCAAAGAGGATATCAGCGGCGGTCTCTCCGGCCTTGGCTGCTACGAGCGTCGCGATGAAGCGATCCGCTCCGTTTTCCCTGAGTTTGATCCGAGCTGGAGCGCCAAGATAACGATCCCGACCAATATTCTGGAAAAAGATACGTTCAATTTCTTCCACCTCACTATCGAGAACAAAAAGGGTGAAGTGAAGAAAGCTCGTATGCCGCTGGCGGCCTATCTACAAGTCGTTGCATCCTCGAATCTCAAGCAGCGCCTTCGTATGACCACCCTTTACTATCATGCTGAAAAGCGTAATTGGGCGGTTATCGGTACTGGCAACAAAGATGAACATGAACAGGGATTCTTTGTGAAATATGGTGATGGCGGCGCCGATCTGAAACCGATCGCCCATCTCTTCAAGATCCAGGTCTATCAGTTGGCCGAGTATCTGGGTGTCCCGAAAGATATCATCGATCGTACTCCGACCACGGATACGTACAGCGCCGAAGTGACCCAGGAAGAGTTCTTCTACGGACTAGATTTCTACCGGATGGATATGCTCTGGCACGCGATGGAGAACAAGGTGCCGGCGGAGAAAGCTGCCGAAGTGCTCGGCCTCACGGTCGAACAGGCGAAGCATGGCTACGCCAATATCGAGCGCAAAGTGAAGGCGACTGAATATCTTAAGTTGCCGCCGCTGCACGCAGAGTAACCCAACGGTTCACGAGTAAACGAAACAGAAAGGCTGACCATGGCAATAGATCAGACAGTTGCGCGGAAAGAACTCCGCCAGTTCATTATGGATTCATTCCTTATTGGCGATGAGGGAGTGGTATTTTCCGATTCTGACTCCTTCATGAAAAATGGCATTATCGACTCCACCGGCGTGCTGGAGTTGACCGCTCATCTCGAGGAAAAATATCAGGTCATCCCGACCGATGACGAAATGCTCCCGGCCAATCTCGATTCAATTGACAACCTGGTCAATTTCATCCAGCGCAAACTCGGGGCGACTTCCTGACGAAGTCGTCCTCCGGACGGACCCTGGCTGGATGGTTTCCCCATGCGCACTCATGAGCTGCTGACCCGAGCGGCCAACGCCTTCCCGGAGCGGATCGCCATCTCGCATGAAGATCGCGAGATCCGGTTCGACCAATTGGAACATGCCTCAAATCTATTAGCTGACCATCTCAAGACTTACCAGTTCACACCCGGCACTCGGGCCGCTCTCCTGTTTGAAAACGGCATCGAGTATGTCGCTATCTTTTTTGCCATGCTCAAGGCAGGACTGGTGGTCGTGCCGCTGGATACTTCGCTTGGTCCAGACTCGCTGGCTAAGATCCTGACCGACAGTGACGCGCGACTCCTCTTTGCCCAGATGAAATTCCGCCGCCGGATCCCTGAAATCCTGCGCGACGCACTATCCATTCAGCATCTGATCGCGGATGCCAAAGTCAGTTCCGGCCGAGATGAACTTCACCCGGTCCTGCTCGCAGGCATTATCGGCGAGCCTGATTCTTACAGTTCTCCGCATAGTCCCGGACCGGATAAACGGTTTGAAGGAGAATCACCGCTTGACCTCTCCGACGCGACCGGGTCTACCTCACCTCACGAACTCGCTGCGATCTTTTATACTTCCGGTTCAACCGGAGCCGGCAAAGGGGTGATGCTGTCCGATCGAAATCTGGTTTCAAATACGATCGGAACAGTGCAGTACCTTCGGCTGACCCCGAACGACTCGGTCCTGGTGATATTGCCGTTTTATTACATTTACGGAAATTCCCTTCTGCTTACCCATATTGCCTGCGGTGGAAGGCTGGTGATAGATAATCGATTCTTGTATCCCGAAGTTGTGCTCGACACGATGGAACAAGAAGCGGCAACCGGGTTTTCCGGTGTCCCATCCAATTTCCTTATTCTGTTAGGCAATTCCACGTTTGCGAATCGCAAACTAGAATACTTGCGCTATTTCACGCAGGCGGGTGGCGCCATGGCGCCGGAGACGATTCGTCGTCTGATGGCGGTATTCGGACACAAAGAGATATTTATCATGTATGGCCAGACCGAGGCCGCCCCTCGCGTCACATGGCTTCCGCCAGAAAGATTGGCCGACAAAGTTGGTTCGATCGGGATTGCGGTGCCGGGGGTGACGGTCGAGGTCCTTGACGACAATGACAAACCGGCGCCTATCGGCGAGACAGGTGAGATCGTGGTCAGCGGCCCAAATGTCATGCTCGGTTACTGGAATCAGCCGAATGAAGCCAAGGAAGTCATTAAGGATGGCAAACTTCGCACCGGCGATTTGGCCAAGCAGGACGCTGATGGTTACTTCTGGGTGGTGGGTCGGAAGAAAGAGATCATCAAAGCCGGCGGCAATCGGGTCAGCGCCAAAGAAGTCGAGGAATGCCTGCTGGTAAATGAAAAGATACTTGAGGCCGCGGTGGTTGGTGTACCCGATCCGCTCTTCGGCGAAGCAATTCGGGCGGTGATCGTCCTCAAGAACGGGCATGTCGCCGACGCCAAAGAGATACAGAATTACTGCAAAAAGAATCTGGCCGATTTTAAGGTCCCAAAGCAGGTACTCTTTGCCCCCGAACTGCCGAAATATCAATCAGGCAAAGTGAACAAACCGCTCCTCAAGACGGACCAGTTCCGGACTGATATGGAAAAACTGGCGTAGAAAGATATTATGTGCGGCATAGCCGGCTATTTTCAATTGCATGAATCTCGACCACCCGATCAAGAACTGATCGGACGTATGGTCAATATCCTGCGCCACCGCGGACCGGATGAATTCGGCGTCTACCTGAGCGACCGCGCGGTTCTCGGGCATGCCCGCCTTTCGATCATCGATCTCTCCACCGGCCAGCAGCCGCTCTGCAACGAGGATGGGACTATCTGGATCACCTTCAATGGTGAGATATTCAATTATATAGAGCTGCGCCCTGAACTGGAAAAACGCGGCCACAAATTCCGTACCTCCTCTGATACAGAGGTAATGGTTCATGCCTACGAAGAGTGGGGAAAAGACTGCGTCCAGCATTTTAACGGTCAATTTTCCTTTGCTATCTACGACAGCAAAAAGCAGTCGCTCTTTGCGGCACGAGATCGCCTGGGAATCCGGCCTCTCTTCTATACTATGCATGACGGTCGCTTCTATTTTGCGTCGGAGATAAAGTCGCTTTTCTGCGATCCCTCTATCCCGCGCCGTTTAGATCTCTCCGGCCTGGATGAGATATTCACCTGGTGGACCACCGCGCCGCCACGTACTGCATTCGAAGGCATTAACGAGCTTGAGGCAGGCTGTCGGATCGAGATCGTCAACGGCAAGGCAACTTCCGACCGTTACTGGCGGATGGAGTTCCCCGAGACGTTTGACCGGCAGCGTTCGGCTGACTCGTGGGCGGAGGAACTTCATGCGTTGCTGGTAGATTCGGTTCGACTGCAGTTGCGCGCTGATGTCCCTGTTGGCGCATATCTCTCGGGTGGACTGGATTCATCCGCCACTACCGCCCTCATCAAGAATTTCACGCCGAACCGTGTAGAGACATTTTCGATCGCGTTCCAGGACAAGGCCTACGATGAATCCGACTATCAGAAGCAGATGGCGGACTATCTCGGAACAAATCACCACCAGATCAAGTGTACCTATCAGAATATCGCGGCGAGTTTCCCGGATGTTATCTGGCATGCTGAGCGACCGATCGTCCGAACCGCCCCTACCCCTCTCTTCCTGCTCTCGCAACTGGTTCGCGACACCAATTTTAAGGTGGTCCTGACCGGTGAAGGTTCGGATGAAATTCTGGGTGGATATGATATCTTCAAGGAAGCGTTGATACGGAATTTCTGGGCGCGTAATCCGGAGTCAGCTTGGCGTCCGGCCCTCTTGCAGAAGCTTTATCCGACCTTGCCGCTCTCCCCCGCCAAGGCGAAATTCTATCTGGAGACCTTCTACAAGGATGGACTCTCACAGACGGACAGCTACTATTTCTCCCATATGCAACGGATCACGACGACCTCCAAAGTGAAGTCTTTCTTCACCAAAGAGGTCAAGGAACGGATCGACGGCCACGATTCGCTTCAGTCATTCGGCAAGGACCTTCCATCGAATATCGGCAAATGGCATCCGCTGGCGAAAGCACAGTATCTCGAAGCAAAATCACTGTTGTCAGGCTACCTGCTCTCTTCGCAGGGGGATCGCGTTACGGCGGCGCATGGAGTTGAGGGGCGGTATCCATTCCTGGATCATCGAGTAGTGGAGTTTGCTACCACTATCCCGCCAAACCACAAGCTACTGGGCTTGAAAGAAAAGTTTGTCCTTAAGAAAGCGATGAAAAAGGAACTGCCGAAGGAGATCCTCCAGCGCGTCAAACAACCGTATATGGCGCCGGACTCCAACTCCTTTGTGCAGACCGATTCCCCCGCGTATGTCAAAGAGATGCTGTCCGAAGAGGCATTGTCGCGGAGTGGACTTTTTAATCCGGTAATGGTGGGGAAACTTCAGGAGAAGTGCGGCAAGCTGGTCCATGCCCATCTCTCGTTTAAGGACAATATGTCGTTTGTGGGAATTCTCTCAGCGCAGTTGCTGGCCGACCGCTTCATTCATAACTTCGAGCAACCGAAGTCGCTTGCTCGACAGGACTACCGGACCTGGCATGAAAAGACCGGTCGCTAAGTAACGACTTTAGACCTGATAGGCAGATAGAGAAAAGGCCCATGACAAATGTCATGGGCCTTTTCCTATTCATGTAGCTCGGATTATCGGAGCAGCAGCATCTTCTTGCGATCCGACTGGTCACCAGAGACCATGCGGTAGAAGTAGATGCCCGAAGAGACTTGGTTGCCGGAGTTGTCGGTGGCATTCCAGCTGACGGTATGCTCACCGGCCTCCATTGCCTGATCAACCAGCGTCTTGACCTGCTGTCCGAGAACGTTGAAGATCTCGAGTCGCACCTGGCCGGCGGCCGGGAGATTGAAGGAGATCTGCGTGCTCGGGTTGAACGGGTTCGGATAATTCTGACCGAGTGCAAAGCCGGACGGCAGCGTTCCCTTGCCGGCAGCGCGGGTGATCGTGAAGTAGATCTCCTGGTTGCCACCGGTTACCTGGAAGCTGGTCTGCTTGCTCATATCCGCGATCAGCACTTCGCCATTCGGTTCGGAGCCTTTGCGCAATTCATAGCGCGACTGGCCAAACTGAGTCGGATCCCATGAAAGCGTCGCGGTAGCCGAAGACTGCCCGCCGACATTTCCTTTCGGATTGACGGCGATCGTCCAGTGATTGGCGACCGAGATATCATCACGAACATCTTTGTAGAGTCTGTTCTGCGAGTTCATATCGAAAATACTCAGCCCGACCGAGTACTGCGGCATGGACGGCGGCTGCGGAAGCAAATGGCTCCGGGAATCGGTGCCAAGCAGGATGTTCGCCTGGCTGACGCCATCGATCGCCGCACCCTCGGCATGAATGGTCACGACACCAGTGGTCGCCGTGGTCATGGCAAGCGGCTGTGAGCCACCCGAGGAGACCGGCATGCCGCACGTTGCATTCAGCGTCGCGGCAGAGGTCAACTTGATCCAGTAGCCGGAGTTGGCGCTGATATCGGTTACCGGCAGATAGACGCCGTCAAATCCGAAGATCGCTTCGATATTGCCCGAAGGAGTGGTGGTCGGAGTGACCGTGCAATTCGGCGCACCAACCAGATTCCAGCCGGCGGACAACGAGGCCGAAGCATCAGTCACGGCGACTCCGGAGAGCATGAAGACAGTAGCTTCCGGCATCTTAACCCAATATCCCTTGCCGCCAGTCAGAGTAGACGGTTCAGCATATTGACCGGAGAATTCGAAAACCGCCTCGGCTGTCGGGAAAACAGCGCTGACAGTCGGGGTCTCCGGAATAACCGGCAATGAAACCAGATTCCAGCCGGCATCGAGAACGAGATTGGCGAACGAGACGCCCGCGCAATCGTCATCAAACCACTGGATGGTGTAGTATCGCGAAGTCTGGAGATCACACACCTGATAAGAGGTCGTGGTGCGCATATCTGCGACGACAACCGTACCATTCGGCGAAGAGCCTTCGATCAGGCGATAATTGCGCTTGTCGCTCAGTTCCGCAGCATTCCAGCTGATCGTCGCGCAGCGCGGCGTACCCGCCGGAGCAACATTTCCGTGCGGATCCAGCTCCATCACCCAGTAGTAGCAGAGACCACCGGATTGCTGGATGTCACGATAGAACGGTCCATCGACGCCACCCTTCCACAGGCGAAGCGAAGTGGTGTATTCGGGCGGAAGCGGAGCCGCCGGTGTAGTCTGGTCGCTGTTTCCCATTCCGATGATGACATCGGATGTATTAGTTGCCGATCCGGCAATCTCACCATCCACATGAATGGTAGCGGTCCAGTTGGTCGGCGGGAGCGTTGAAACAACGGTCACTGAGAAGGTGATCGAGTCGGCGGCGCCGAACGAATCAAAGGCTCTCAGCGTGACACTATAAAGCCCGGCCTGACCTACTGCTGGGGTCCAGCTCCATTGGCCGGTACCATCGCCGTTGTCAATGAAAGAGAGCGCGCCTGACGCGTTGGTGGACGCACTCAAAGTTAACGGATCGCTATCAGGATCAGTTGCCGAGAAGTCGACCGATACCAGTACTCCCTCGAGTATGACCTGCGGATCGACCGTGGTCACCATCACCGGCTCGCGGTTGATATTGTTGACCGTGATAGTCACGATCTCGTCATCGGTATTGGTACCATCGGAAGCGGTGAAGGTCACCTGATAAACGCCGGACTGCGTGAAGTTCGGAGTGAATGAGAAGTTTCCAGTACCGTCGCCATTATCTATGAAATTCGCGCCGGAAGGAAGCGGCGATGCACTCAAAGTCGGGATCTCAGCTTCCGGATCGGTTGCTGAGACGATGAAATTGAGCGGCTGGTTTTCGTCTACAGACTTGGCGCCGATGGCGGCAAGCACCGGCGGTTGGTCTGAAACGCCGATCGTCACCGTATTGGAGGCAAACGGCACTGATGCCTCGGTAGTTGAGAAAGCAGTGACGTGTGCCTGCCAGATCTCGCCATTGATCGTTTCATTAGCGGAGATCTTGTCGCCGCCTTCAGTATAGATCATAGCGATCTGCTGGGGGGAAAGCGGGTAATTGTAAATGCGGCAATCGTCGAGCATGCCGTTCCAGGCGAAAGAGCCTTGCGTAGCGCCGACCAAAAGTCCCGGGTCGGTAACATCGCGCATATTGACAGGGAGTATTGTCGTATCAACCGGAGAGCCATCCACATAGAGGACCATCTCGCCGGTGGTATAGTTGAAGGTCACTGCGGCATGATACCAGTGATTGGCCTGGATCGTATTGGCGGCGGACTGCACGATGCGCCAGTCGCCGTTTTGTCCGGCGCTGAGACGCTGGTCAAATGCCACGCGCATGCCGTGACCGCCGGTGGCAGTCGTATTATGATCCCAGCCCGAGAGAATATGATTGAATACACCGTTCACGGTGTGATAGATCCAGGCAGTCTTGGTGTAGGAGGCACGAGTCGGGAAGATATCACCCATCGTGATATAGCTGGTACCATCAAACTGATAGGCGCCATTTCCGTCGTGGCCGCCATTCGGCAGGTAGACCGGATTGCCCACCTTGTATCCGACTCCGCCATTTCCGGCGTAGTTTTCCAGAGAGTAATTCGGGCCACCTTCAAAAGGCATATACAGGATCATAGTCGGAGCGCCGTTCTTGAACCAGGCGGTTCCGGCGGTCGTGGCGCTGAGCGCAAGGTTGTAGTTCGCCTGCAAATCGCCATTGCCGAGAATGGTTAATTGTGGCGTTGTAAGACTGACCGTCGGGTCGGCGACTACTATATTGAAACTCTGATTGTCCGTCCCCTGCGTATTTGTGGCCATGATCGTGACCGGGACAGAACCGGAAATCGTAGGCGTCCAGGTGATGAGGCCGCTGATCGGGTCGATCGTCATGCCGGGCGGAGCAACGGTCAGACTGAACGTCGGATGTGGGCCACCATCGGCATCGGCATTGTACGCGTACGGCTTCCCGGCGATTGCGGCAGTGACTGGGCTTGACGTAAAGAGCGGCGAAGTCGCGATGATAGTCAGGGTATTGCTGGCAACTTCGGTTCCGGCGGCGCTGATAGAATAAGGAGTGACTTTCGCCTGCCAGATATCACCGACAGTGTTTTCCTGCTGCTTGATGCGATTATTCCCCGTCGAGTACATCGACATGATCTGTTCCGGGCTCAGTGCCGCGTTGAATATCTGTACCTCATCCATGGAGCCGGTATAGTTGCCGGTTCCGCGATAGGAACCGATCGCCAGCGACGGGTCGCTGACATTCTTCTGCGAGCCGGTCAGGATAGTGGTGTCTTCGGGAATTCCGTTCTTGTATAGAATCATCTGGCCGCTGTTATAGTCGAATGTCACGGCCACGAAATACCAAGTATTGGTCAGGATCGACCAGCGATTTTTGGATTCCACCAGATTCCAGACGCCGTTATGACCGGCGCGAAGGCGATCATCCAGGGTGAAGCCGAATCCGTGGCTGGTAGCGGCGGTGGCGCTGGAAGCGATCAACCAGTGGTTGACGCGCGAGACGGTTCGATAGACCCAGGCGGTCTTGGTATACGATGAATTGGTCGGGAAACTATTGCCGGCATTAAGGTAGTTGGTGCCGGTGAAACTGACACCGCCGGTGCTGTTGTAGCCGCTGGTCGCTGACCATGTCGTGGTCCCCGAAGATGTCGCCGTGATACCATTGCCGGAACGGTCCTGCAATGCCGCAGCGGCCCCTCCCTCAAATGGCATGTAGAGCGTCGCCATCGGGTTGCCATTGCGGAACCAAGCGGTTGATGACCGCGTGGCCGAGCCACCCAGGGTGAACGTGTTATTCAGATCATCGTTGATCGTATTATTGCCGCTCGCGGAAGTGAGCGTTACCCCGCTGACAGATGGGGTCTGAGCCGATACGCCGGTAAGAGATACCAGCACGATCAGCACAAGAATCGCGAATAATTTCGGGATTCCTGCCAAAAACGAACCATACGACGACAAGTTAACAGATACAGATTTCATGAGATTTTCCCTTCCAGGTCTAATGCCAGCCAAATAAGCAAACAGGCTGCCATGAACAGAAGTTCATCCCTTGCCTGAGATCATTCTCCGGAATTCTTCTACCAGGCTACTTTCTGGCTGAATATATAGCTGAAACGAAGGTGATTAGCCGCTCTAATGCGCATACGAATGCATTTTTCAGGCAAGCGTTTGCGCAATGAGTCATAAGGGTGCCGATTGCAGGGACTGCAGGATTGCGGGAAATAGGTCTAAGAAAGGACTGATTGAGTCTATAAAGAGACAGCGATTGCAGAACAGGTGAAAACGGTTTCCTGCTTGTTAGTATACAGCCGGTTCGATAAGGCTGGGCTAGTCGATGGTGTTTCCTACAAGATAAGCCGCAAGTCCGACTATGGAGGACAGGCCTAAAGCATAGATTTCGAGATCATACAAGCTGTAAGCGGCCACAATCAGCACTACCGTATAGCCGACTATAAGCGCTTTCCTGCGGTAAACCATCCATTGAGACGGCAAGAATCGGCGGATCCGATTGGCAATAAAAGCGATCACCAGAAAAGAGATAACATAGAGAGCAATGCACCAGACCCGTTCGCGCTCGAGCAGTGTTCGGGCGAGTCTGCCGTCGACATAGGTCATGTTCGGGATCCCCATACGCAGAGGACCGGGAATGAGGTGATTCAGTGAACTATGTCGAAGAGATGAAGCCTGCATGAAACGAGAGGCGCCAAGGTCCGAAATCAACTGCGTTGCTCCCGCCGCGGTCGTGAATCGAAGGGTGGGATCCTGGCTGATCTCGGCAAGGAGATCTTTGAATTGTTGAAAGGTCATCACGCCGCGCTGGACATCCGACTCAATGAAATCATACGGATGAATCACTGCTGTAATCAGAGCGGAATTGGAGGATGGGAGATTTCTCGCTTCAGCGATTGCTTCTTTTAACTGGTGAATACGACAGGTACCGGGGACATAAAGGAGGCGTGACTCTTTTAATGCCGGGCCGCGCGGATCTGCAGAGATGATCGAGAATCCAACTGCTTCGGCGGCGCGAATCGTGTTGTCGTCGTAATTTCCCCACGGCGGGACAAATGAGACGATCGGACACTGGAACTGCTCTTGGAGTATGCTTTTGCCATGGGCAAGTCGGGCGACTTGCTGTTCATAGGTAAGCCCCTCAAACTCGGACATTTCACGCAAATCTTTGTTGGGAAGTGTCTGGTGCGTGCAGCCATGAACACAGAGTTCGACGAGCCCCTTGTCAATATAGGGCTTCAGCATGGCAACCTTCTCAGCGTCCATCAGGAGGCTGTCGGCCGGTTGAGAATTTCGGAATCCGTGTGCGGTCACACAAGGGATGGCGGCGAAAATGCACGGAAGCTGATGCTTATCCAGTTCCTCGAGGATCTGTGATTCAAGATAGGTGTTGCTGACGGCGCTGTAGTCATCGTAGCGCAGAACGATAGTCAGTGGCTGGTGCCCGTTTTTGGAGGGGAGCATACTTCCAAGGACCGCCAGGGCGGTCAGGAGGAGAACCACAACCAGCATCGCTGGTGCGATCACTCTTCGAGAGTATGAGTTGTGCGAACGAGATTTAGCTATCGCCATGCAGTTACTCCACCATCACCTTATCGTCATCAAACTGATTCTGCTACCATAAAGCTGACCCTTGGCGAGTAGAAATAAGGACAGCAGCGCATTTTCGGGTGTCGTTCGGGGATTGGATTGCGGTCCGAGCGGGCATTGCCCGACCAACCTGGGTAGAGACTACCAGACCAACCTTCCTCAATACGACTTCAGTAAATAATTGACTAGAATCCAGTCAATTAACTTTGATTTGAGCAAATGTTGTGCCGATAGGGAAAACTCTTCCGGTTCGGCAGATTTTGACGGGGCATCCTGTCGTCTTAACCGGTTCTATCGGCAGTCCGGAGGTACGGGACTATACTGTGGACCAAGATTGTCCACAAGTCGCGCAGTCAGACAGGTAGTTTCGGAATCTTGGGAGTGCTCGTAGACAGACGGCACTCAATACGTTACATTGGAGCGCTTTTCCCTATCTCCCCTGACCGGAGAACCGGACCTATGGGGCAAATCGGCGATGAACCGGGGAAAAGGTTGTCCGATACAGTACGAAGGACCTCAAATAACTATATGGCTCAATCTGTTGCTTCAGAAGCAAAGCTGATCGCCCGCCACTCGGCCGTTTACGGACTTGCCTCCGTTCTGGACCGTGTGGTGAGCTTCATCATGCTGCCGGTGTATACCCGGTTGCTCACCCCGGCTGATTACGGGGTACTGGAGCTGCTATATCTGACCAACAGTGTCATTTCACTGGTGATCGGAATGGGGCTGGAATCGGCGGTCAGCCGGTTCTATTTCGACTTCGAAAAGGAAGAAGATCGAAACCGGGTGGTGGGGACCGCAGTGGTAGGCTATGGCGGCATGATGATCGCCATCAGTCTATTCCTGATGCTGTTCGCCGCCCCGATGGCCGGGCTGGTACTTGAGTCGAGCGATCAGGCGAATCTGCTGATCGTCTCGCTAGCGTCGCTCGGCATCGGCATGGTACTTCCGGTCTATTTCGCTTACATGCGGGTTCGCCAGAGATCGTTCGAATATATGATCACCAAAGTCGGGATGACGGTTCTGACGTTGGGGCTCAATATCCTCTTTGTCGTCGTTTATCCGTACGGGGTGATGGGGGTCTTGATGGCCACCCTGCTGACCAACGTCGTTTTTCTGATCCTGCTCTCGATCACGACACTCCGGAAAACAGGGATCTCGGTCAAGTGGCCGCTCCTGCTGGATATGTTGAAATTTGGATGGCCGCTGATCCCGTCGAATATCGGCGCGTATATCGTTCAGGCTTCGGACCGCTATTTTGTCAAGGAGTACGTTTCGGTCGCGATGACCGGGATCTATTCACTTGGCTACAAGATCGGGACATTGGTCAATCAGTTCGTCACCTCCCCTTTCCTGCAGGTCTGGGCGCCGAGGCGATACGAGCTGTTTAATACCGAGGGGTACGAAAAGATCTACCCCAGGATCTTCACCTACTTCTGCACACTCAGCCTGTTTGTCGGGCTGATGATCTCGCTTCTGGCAAAAGAGATCATCAAAGTGGTCGCAGCAGAATCCTTTTGGGAAGCTTACAAAGTTGTACCGGTAGTGGTGCTGGCGTATATCATCTTTTCGTTTCACCATCATTTCAATATTGGAATCTTGATGAAGAAGGCGACAAAGTATGTCGCCTACGTCAACGTCCTGAATGGCATCCTGAATGTCATTCTCAATTTCCTGTTGATCAAGCCATTCGGAATATTCGGTGCAGCAGTCGCCACGCTTATCTGCTTTATCTTCAAGGCGGCGCTGACGTTCTATTTCTCGAACCGGCTCTACCCGATCCATATGGAGTGGCGGCGGGTCGGCTTGTTGTTCACAGTGGCGATCATCATTTTCTTCGCGGGGATCCAGGTGGATACCGGCTCGATCTGGCTGGATATTGCGGCCAAGACCGGGATAGGCTGCCTCTTCCCGGCGGCCCTGTTTGCGGTGAAGTTTTTCACCGACGAGGAGATGAAACGCCTCAAGCAGATCATCAAAACAAGGTCACTGAAGTTTGACTGATCAGGTCCGGGAGTTTGCCATGTTTGACATACTGCAATTCACCGCCAAGCACTTCTTCTTCCGTATCAGGGAGTTTCAGGAGAAGGGGACAACGCTCGCTCACTTGAAAGAGATGGAGCGGATCCAGTTCCAGTCGCGAAGCGAAATAGAGGCATTGCAGTTAACCAGAGTCCGGGCTCTCCTGACTCATGCGCACCAGAACTGCCCGTTTTATGCCAAGCGACTGGATGAGGCAGGCATTAAGCCCTCAGGAGTACAGACATTTGACGACCTGCTCAGACTTCCGGTGCTGACGAAAAAGGATATCCAGCAATCGCTTGACTCGCTTCGGGCGCGGAACTATCCGGTGGAATCTCTGGTTCCCAATAAAACCGGCGGTTCGACGGGGAGCCCGCTGCATTTTTATCATGACCAGGATCGCCTCTTCTCGCGGAAAGCGGCAACTATCCGGCACAATCGATGGGCCGGGTGGGATATCGGCATGAAGACCGCCTCTTTCTGGGGACACCGGCAGGATATCTCGGGGATGGCGTCTTTCGGTTTCAAATTACGGAGCATGGTGATCGATCGACTAGCGATACTTGACACTTCGAGTATTACGCGCGAGCGACTGGCGGAATTCAAAACTCGCCTGCAGAGCTATCGACCGGGGATATATATCGCGTACGCCAATTCGATGTTTCTGTTTGCGCGGTTTCTGAAAGAGACGAATTCGACGGACCACCATCGCCCTAAGGCGATCATAACTTCGGCGGAGGTTCTCGAGCCGGATCAGCGGTCGTTGATCGAGTCGGTTTTTGAATGCAAAGTGTACGACCGCTACGGTTCGCGCGAGACCAGTGTCCTGGCGTCAGAATGCGATCACCATTCCGGCCTGCATATCGGGGCCGATGGATTTCTGGTTGAGTTCATTCGGGATGGCAAGCCTGCGAAGCCAGGCGAAACCGGCAAAATAGTGGTGACCGACCTGCTGAATTTTGGAATGCCGTTCATTCGGTACCAGATCGAAGATACGGGAATGCCGGTGGCGGGAAACTGCGGTTGCGGACGCGGCCTTCCGCTGATGAAAATGGCCGGGGGGCGAACTACCGACTTCCTGGTGACGCCATCGGGGAAGATAGTATCAGGGGCCTCACTGACCATCTACCTGATCGCCAATACGCCGGGAGTAGCCCAGGCGCAGTTGATACAGGAGAAGAAGGACGAAGTGGTTTTCCGGATCGTTAAAGGTGAGAAATTCGGTGATGCCAGTCTGACATTTTTGGCCGCAGAGATTCCCAAGTACCTGGGAAGCGACGTAAAGTACCAGATAGAGTACGTCGATACCATACCAGTGGAGTCTTCGGGCAAGTACCGGTTCAGCATCTCCAAGGTTGATCCGGCTTCGGCGTTTTAGAGCAAGAGACTCTTCATTCAGGAGACAACATTGACTAAGAAAAAATTAGGCATAATCGGCGGTATGGGTTCCGTGGCCGGAGCCTATATGTTTGACCGAGCGGTCCAACTGACCCCGGCGGTGACTGATCAGGAGTATGTCGAGATCTTTGTGCACAACAACTCCTCGGTCCCGGATCGCACTCAGGGGATATTGCAGACCGGGCCAAGCCCGGTGCCGGAACTGGTTCGATCGATGCAACTGATGGACGCAGTCGGCGCAGATTTTGTCATGCTGGCATGCATGACTTCGCATTATTTCATACCGGAGATCCAGAAGGCAGCTCGCGCGCAGATCATTGACGGAATCGCTGAAACTGCTCGATATACCGTTGAGAATTACCCGCAGGTCAAAACGGTTGGGATACTTGCCTCGACCGGTAATCTCAAAATGCAGTTATTTCAGAAGCAATTCGAAGCGGCGGGAATCAGATCGATCATCTTCAACGAGAAGGACCAGAAGTTTTACTTCATGGATCCGATCTACGAACCCTGGGGGATCAAGGCCGGACATGTGACGGGACAGCCGAAAGTCCGTTTTGTCCATGCGACTCAACGTCTGGTCGAACTCGGCGCGGATGCCATTATCGGCGGGTGCTCTGAAGTTCCGTTGGTATTGAGTCAGTCCGATGTTGAAGTACCGTTTGTCGATGCGATCGACGTTCTGATCGGGACGACGTTAGGAAAATGTCTCGATCTTTCACCCCGCACCATTCTGGAACGGGCATAGTCTGAGGATCAGGAAGCAGTAGAATGAAAAAGGCACATAGATTATTGATCGGGAGTCTCGGCGATGATATCCATTCAGTCGGAATGGCGTTGCTGACGCTGGCGTTTCGCGAGTCCGGGTTCTACGTGAAGAATCTCGGGATCGGCAATTCGCTTGATGATTTCTTTTTCCACGCGGCTGATTTCGATGCCATTTTCATTTCCTGCAACAATGGCCATGTCGATATGTATCTGGAAGATTTCCCGCACAAGCTCCAGCACTTCGGGCTGGGGAACGGTGATCCCAAGGTCTGGTACCTGGGAGGAAATCTCTCTGTGCAGGAGAAGGATGACAATGTCGTCCGCCAGTTCCGGGCGATGGGTTTCGACTATGTCGCCCCAAAGCCGGTTTCGTGGCTGTTGATCCTCGAGAATCTGAAGCGCGATTTCCACAATAAATCGATTCACCCGCGTGAACTGCTCAATCATGGAGAGCATGAGATCCCGCCGATGCCGGATCTTGAGTCGGTCACCGATGAACCGATGAGCATGCCGGAATTCGAATTAACGCGGCGCGAAGTACTCGCAAGCTGGCCGACCGGCGCCAAGGTCTGGTTGACCGACGTGAAGAAAAATCACGCGGCACCGTTGAAGAATCTGCATAACCTGATTGTGACCCAGCAGACAACACCGTATCGACCACTGCTTCAGCCGCGTACCGGGGTGGCGCACATTCAAGATGAGATCGATATTCTCAAGCTGCTTCGCGAGAACGGGATGGATGTTTCGTCGATTCAGCTCGATGCCGCCAGCCGGAAAAATATGTATGCCAAAGCCGAAGAGGGTGTGCGCCGCTCTGAAAAGGGAGGAACGTCGTTCCTCAACGGCTACCCAGTTCCGGTCCACGGTGTCCCAGGGATCGAGGAGATCCTGAGCGCAATTGAGACTCCCTTCCAGATCCGTGCCGGATCGCCCGATCACCGATTGGTCTACGAGATAGGCATCGCCGGAGGGACAACCTCGGTTGAAGGGGGATTTCTCTGTTATCTGTATCCCTATGACAAGCGGACCTCGCCGGTTGCCAATCTGAAGAACTGGAAGTATGTCGACAAGCTGACCGGGATATATCAACAGCAGGGAATCACGATCAACCGCGAGTATTTCGGACCGTTGACGACCAGTCTGATCGAGCCATCGCTGGCGATAGCGATCAATGTTGTGCAGGCGATTCTTTCCGCAAAGTCGGGAGCGATGTGTGTCAGTCTGGGATTGGCAGAGCAGGGGAACCGAACTCAGGATATCGCTTCAATCCGGGCACTCGACAAAGTTGGCCGAGCTTTCCTGACCAAGTACGGATTTCCGCGAGTGACTGTTTCAACCGTCTTCCACCAGTATATGGCGGCGTTCCCGAACAATCTGGAAAAGGCGCGCGAACTGATCGTCTCCAGCTCCACGACTGGAGCGCTCGCCCGAGCAACCAAGTTCATGATCAAGACCCCGGTTGAGTCGATTCATATTCCGACCCGTCACGACAACGCGGAAGCATTGCGCCTGACCAAAGCAGGTGTGGCAAAGGCCGGCGATGTGAAACTCGACTGGTCGGTGATCGACCTGGAAATGGCGATCATCGAGCGAGAAGCGATGATCATATTGGGTGAAATCGAGACGCTGGGACGCGGTTCCCTGGCGCGTGGCGCGATCAAGGCGTTCCAGAACGGGGTACTTGATGTCCCCTTCTCCCCCAGCCTTTACAATCGCAATGCGATCATCACCGCCCGCGACAGCGATGGGGCCGTTCGCTTTGTGAATCCGGAATTATTGCCGTTTGATGATCAGATCATAGAATACCACAAAGAGAAAATACATCGGCGGATGGTGATGGAACGTCGCACTAAGAGTTCAGAACTGATCGAACAGGATCTGACGAGAATCTGGAAAGGGGACTATGTCCGCTGGCCGCTCGACGGGTTATATGTGCATTAGACCGGACTGCTCTACTTCTTATCGATAAACATTCGATGGAACAGCTCGAAAGCGACCAGGTCGCTGAGCTGGAAGAATGAATCCCCTCCCTTGCGCTGACGCTCCAGGAATTTCTCGATAGTCGGACGATTGAAATAACCGCGCTGGATGGTTGTCTGATCCAGCAAGACTCCCTCATAAAATTGCCGGACTCGTTTGTCAGCCCGATACCACTGACTGAAGTGGGAGTAGTTTTTCGGGTTGTAATATTTGAAATGCCCTTGAGTCAGTCGTTCGGCTAAGTAACCGTACCGATTGATCCGGGCGCGGAGTTTTTGTTTCCAGGGGGACGGCTTGTGAAAGAGATCAACACCGGTCGACTGGTAGGTGACTCGCGCCAGGTCGGGGAGTTTCGACCGGAAATAGGCGGACATGACCGATTTCGAGAGTTTGGTCGCTGCCGGGATCTTGAGATAGAAATCCACGAGCAGATCATCGGCCAGCGCAAAATGATCGTGCCAGAGGAAGCGGTTGCAATCGATCAGATTCATATGCCGGCCGATCCGGTTCCGGATAAAGAAATTATCCTTCTGATTGCAGTAGAGCGGCGAGACATTCAGGCTTCGCTGGAAGTCAGCCTCGATATTCGGCATATACGATGCAGCAAAGCGCTTCCCCATCTCCGGCGTGAAGAGGGCGTAATGTTCTTCGCCAACAAAATCTCCCCAGAGCGAGCGACGAAGATTCTTCAGTTTTTCTTCATGCGAGATCGTTTCTGTGATATCGGCTGCTTTGTAGTATGGCGAGCCGAAATTGGTCGGGCCGCCGAAAATGCCGTTAAGGAACGCCGTCGATTTGGGAGGGAGATTGTACTGCGTGCTGACACCCATCAGCACCGCCGGACCGGTGTTGTTCATCCCTTCGGAGAAATAAACAAACCGTTCGGCATGCTCCGCCAGCCAGTAGGGATGCATCTCAATGAATCGGTATCGCTCATGATTGAGCGTTTTGACAACATCCTTGGCGATCTTATGGTCATGACAACCAGACCGTCCATGGGTAATCGCCCAGGGGTTGTGACCCGCCATGATTGTATGGGCAAGAATGAATCGTGAATCTAATCCGCCGGAAAGCGGGATGACGATATTCTCTGCATTGCCGATCCGCTTTTTGATTAGCGGGCGGAAGATGGCATCGACTTCCTCGACCATCTCGTCCATCGAGCGATCGATCCCTTCCTGATATAGGTAATCCCAGTAGGTCGAGAGAACGGTTCTGCCATTGGCGACTTTCAGCGTATGACCGCCGAGGAGGATCTTGGCCCTGGCGAAAAGCGTCTTTTCGCCGAGAGGATAACCGTAGTTGAACATGTCTGCGGCGCACTCGAGATCGACTGTTCGATCGAAGCTCTCATAAGCGAGAAACGCCTTGGCTTCGGTGGCGAACATGAAAAGCGATTCGTCTTCGAAATAGTACAGTTGCCGATGTCCGAATCGGTCGTTGCAGATCAGCATCTCTTTGTTCGGATTGTCGAAGATCGCGATATTAAACGAACCATCGATCTTCTCCGGCAGATGCGCTGCATCCTTGCGATACAACGTCGTCAGATGCTGCGCTTTTGGGAGTTGATCCAGCAGGTGGATCAGCGTGCCATCCATAGATGAATCCGGAGAAAGCGGCGACGATCGACGAATCAGCGGACTGGCCAAGTTGCTTTTCACCTGCCATTGGGATACCGGCATGCCCGACCCCGAACCATTCGCCGATGTGCGATTCGGCTTCGTAGTAGTCGTAATGCATCAGCCGTTTCTGCATGCCGGCCAACAGCGACTGGCGCTTCGGCTGGTCCATCGGGCGTTTGCAGACAAATCCAAATATTCCGGGCATATATCCTCAGGTCGTCTCGTAGAGGTTGAATTTATGTTCGATGAATCGTCAGTTCATTCTCAATAGTGAACTGGCCATCGGTGAATCTGTTCGGTTCATCCTGATGCCAGATAATAAGGGAACGGTCGCCGCTGTCAAGTCTGATCCGGTCGAAGGAATTGCCGGCCCGCCTCTGGCAGTATATCTACTGCTTCCTGCTCAAAAGCGCCGTTCAGAGGTGCCAATCTGAAATCGTGAACAGGCAGCCTGATCTGCCTGCGCCAGATAATCGCACGAATAGTCTTTGATGGCATCTTCAGATTATATTCTGGCGATACCCAATCATCCTCGAAATCGATATCCATATCACTGTCAAAGGTGTAAAATGGCTAACGCCACCAGAGCAATTCTCCAGATCGCTTCAGATCCAGTCCATCGCCTTGCGCCTACTGTAATTCCAGCGCCCAAATGAAAAGACATCATCCAGTCAATTCCAGAAATTCGATTCAATCACCACAGCGATCAGGTGGGAAGCGCTCCGACTATGGAACGTCTGGTGACGATAGTGGTGCCGATCATCTTTCCCCAGTTTGGATTTCGCCCCGAAGGAGATAATTTGCTCTGGTTTTCATCGACGACGGATCGCGCAGTTTGACAATCGGATTCTGTCACCATGGTATTCCCCGTATCCGGAAGTTCAACGCGAAAGGCAAGTCACCGTATTGTGGGCCCGCTGTTCGGAAGAAATAGTCTCGCCAGTCGGTGCCCGTCAGCTCACGATTCTGAGGCACAAACATCCCATACAACCGTCTGAAGAGTCCACTTGATTGAATCATTTTCCGGAGAGTCGGATTACTCGGTCCGAGCACGGGGCTGTACGTAAATCGCCCGGGATCGACCAGAATCGGCCCGTCAGAGCTGGTCAGGATGACCTGCAGGTCATCGGCATGGGAATGCCACTGACGGCGCACAGGCGGCTTACCGGAAGCATCAAAGAGAAGTTGATATTTCTTCCCAGTTGCCGGGTCGTTCCATTTCGAAACAGCCCATCCGGTTGGTTGATAGATTTTCACCAATGGCCGAGCTGAGGCAGTTTTTTTGGCGCGCGCCTGCTCGCCCAACAGCGTTTCGCAGAGATTAGAGATGTACGCTGTCTCAAAGGCGTCAGAATCGCCGATCTGCGGAATCTTCCCTTGCGGGTCGGTGATCTCTTCGAGGGTCACCAGAAGCGTCTGCACGGCCTGCAAAAGCCAATCGGGGATCGGCAGATCGTTGGTGCGAAGGATCACGACATAATCGGTCAGGGCAATAATGCACTCACCGTGGTACATCGGCGCCTGCTCAATCCAGTGACCATCGGGCTGAATCTCCGTCTTGAGCAATTCCTGAAGGCGGCTGGATGCCTTTTCGCGCCAGATTGTCGTATCAACCAGACCGTGGAGATATTCCGAAGCGGTCAGGATAGCGCAACAGATGATCAGCTCCCAATTGCCGACCTTGCTCCCAAGTCCCTGAAGAAGGAAATCGACTTCGAATCGAAGATGATCGAAAAGCAGTTTGCTCTGGCTTGCGGTGGAAACATCTCCATTTCGCAAAATATCAAAGGACTTGATCAGATGGAAGATTCTCAGCGCCGAATCAAGACGATTGCTCCAGAGATGGCTCTGCGTGCCTCTGCGCGCAGAACAGAACTGCTCGACATGATCCCAGTAACAGTCGGCCAGCGGCTGCTCATTGGTCAGTCTCCATCCGGCGGCCAGATCGACCAGATGGCTGAGTCTCGCCAAAGCATGCGGCCATTCTTCGTCACCGGTTCGGATCTTGTCCCAATCGATCGGAGACTCAAGCTGCTCCGGAACCCAGGTCTTCTCCATATGCCAGGGATGCCAGAAGGTGATCAGCCCGCGCGAGGTTTCCCGCGCCTTGGCGATCAGCTCCAGGCTGTCCGGGTAACGGGCACAAAAGATCGCCGAGCGAACATCACCGTCCGGCCAGTACGGTCGAGCAATTTGGCTGACGGATGGTTCTGTGGTCACGGCAGGAGCTGTCTTTCTTTCCAGATCAGAGATCGGCTATTGGGCGCGTTATGGATGCATGTTTTCAACAGTGGCAGAAGATAGACCGGGCGGGTAGCGGAATCAACAAAATTCAGCTCTGCAGAGAGATTAAACCCTTGACGATATTATGACAGGACAACACCTTGCGGACGCTGGGCGAAAAGCTTCCCGACCGGCAACAAGAGTGGCTTTCACCGAGAGTAGAACGATTGCAGGGTATGATCAAGATAGCGTATGTCATAGACGAACTCCCGAGCGCCAACGGCGGGACTGAGGGGCAATTGGTGATGTTGCTGCGGCACCTGGACCGTACTCAGTTTGCACCGCATCTGGTCTGCCTTCGCCCGGCGGATTTTATCAGCAAGAGCGGTCTCGATGTCCCCAACCTGACATTGCATGTCGGGAGCTTGTTCCGTCCATCGGCGATCCGGAAGATCAATCAGCTTGGTCGGTATCTGAGAGAGAACAAGATCGATATTGTGCAGACATTTTTTGTCGACGGTAACATCGTCGGGACTTTCGGCGCTATGTGCGCCGGTACGCCGACCATTATCTCCAGCAGGAGAAACCTCGGACACTGGCATGGACCGATCCATATCGCACTACTGAAGTACCTTCAGAAACATACCAGCTACTACCTGGCTAACTCTCGAGCGGTGATCGCCAAAACGATCGATAAAGAATCCGCCAAACCTGAGCAGATGCATCTGGTCTACAACGGGCTGGATCTTGAGCGTTTCGCGCGTATCACGCCGGAACTTAGAGCACAAAAACGCGAGGAGTGGAAGATCGGTGACAACGAACTGCTGGTCGGTTCGGTTGCGAATCTCAGGGATGTTAAGAACCTCGATTTGCTGGTGATAGCAGCCGCGACGCTTAAGAACGACTACCCGAACCTCAAGTGGGTAATAGTTGGCGATGGTCCTGATCGGGAGAGGCTGACTTCGCTCCTGGCACAGCATGGTCTGGCAGACAGGTTTCTTTTGCCGGGGCGGGCAGTCGATGTTATCCCGAGTTTGGCGGCGCTTGATATCGCGGTCCTTTGCTCTGCCAGCGAAAGTTTTTCAAATTCACTTATCGAATATATGGCGGCAGGGTTGCCGGTGATCGCTTCCGATGTCGGCGGCAACCGCGAAGCGATCAGTCATGGTGAGAACGGGCTGTTGTTTCCTTCAGGAGACCAGGCGCGGTTCAATGATGAATTGAGGCAATTGATCGGGGACCGGGGACTTGCGGCACGGTTTGCCTCTGCGGCGAGAACGGCCGCCCATTCAAAATACTCGACGGCGAAATATGTCGCTGAACATGAGGCGTTTTATCGCCGCATTTATCAGGAGAAAGCAGACAGATGAGAAAGATCATAAAATCGATATTGGTCGCGCTGTTCTATATCATGGTGCTGCCGAGCAGTCTGATCTCGCTCGGGTTCCACCGCTTCCTGGGCAGCAGTATGGCATTTGATTTTTTCGCCCAGTGGTACAGCCTTTTTCCCGGTCGTATCGGCACCATGACACGTGCCTGCTTTTATGAGCAGACCCTGGCCGAAGCACATCTTGATCTGGATATCGGCTTTGGGAGTCTTGTCTCCAAGATCGACACGACCATCGGCAAGGGGGTCTTGATCACCGGTCATACGGTGATCGGTCGGGCACATATCGGTGATCGGGCAGTGATCGCCAACTATGTCTCAGTCCTCTCCGGACGGTACCAGCACAATTTCCAGGATATCTCGAAGGATGTTCTCTCCAACGAAGATCGCTTTGATTTCGTTAATATCGGCCACGATGCGTTTGTCGGGGAACATTGCACGGTGATGGCGAATGTGGGACATCATTCGATCATCGGTGCGGGGAGTGTGGTGGTGAAAGATATTCCGGAGATGGTGGTAGCGATCGGCGCGCCGGCCAAGCCGGTCAAAACGAGAACGGTGAAGTGACCGTCTAATCACCTCTGACTGCACGCACGAGTTTACGCAATGCAGTGATCAGGCCGACCGGGAAAAACGTCGCGAAATAGTGAGCGCGAACCGTGGCGTTGTTGTAGCCAAAGCTCATCGCCAATTTCAATTCCTTCCGCGCCGCTTTCAGATCATTCTCCCGATAAAAATGAAAATGAGCGAGGTCGTAGTGGCAGTGGCCGACGCGATGGCGCAATCGTGTCTCGCACTTCTTCTCCCACTCTGAACCAAACGCCAATGCCTTCTCGAATAGCTGGACGCGGCTGATCGCGGGGACGATCGTGGTAGGACCATCGGCCAGCGAATGCACGCGGCTTCGGGTCAGGATCTCATCAATGAACGCAAATTTGTAGCGGCGCGATAGTCTGAGCCAGAGGTCACGGTCCTGCGCGCGAGGCAAGGTGGCATCGAAAAGTCCTTCGTCGTAGAGGCTCTTCTTGCGCACCATGACGCTCGAGAGATTGACGAAATTTTCATCGATAAACAACGGATAGAGCGGTTCGGTGAAAATACCCAGCGTACCATGCCGTTCTATCTTCTGCTGATGGAAAAGCCGCATCGTTTTGAAGTAATCCGCTTTGACTACGCGGTCATTGTCGAACCAGCAGGCATTAGTGACGATCAGGTCGATTCCGGGATGAGCGACAATTGCCGCCACCTGCTTTTCGATCTTGGTCGGCTCCCAGAGATCATCCGCATCGAGAAACGCGATCCACTCGTGGCTGGCCATCCGGATACCGGCATTACGCGAGGCGCCTCTTCCCTGATTCTGCTGGTGGCGATAATTTACGCGATCCTGATATGGCTTGACGACCTCGGCCGTGTTGTCGGTGGAACCGTCATCGATGATTATGATCTCGCACTTACCATAGGTCTGGGCGAGTACGGACTCGATACAACTGGCGATATAGCGGCCATGATTGTAGGTGCCGATGATGACGCTGATTGGAAAGGGCTGCGACATTTAGCTGGCAGGCTCCGATGGTGGCGCAGAAGGGGTTGCTTCGGCAGATGCGGGGGCGGCTGTCTCTGTCGGCGGTGTATTGCGGAAACCGATCACGCGAGCCGGGTTGCCGGCGAGGATCGAGAAATCTTTGTACCGCTTGCCGCCGACAATAGCGCCGGCCGCTACAATGCAACCTTTGCCAAGATGAGTGCCGGGCATGATGAACGCGTTGGCGCCGATCCAGACGTCATCCTCGATGATCACTTCTTTGAATTCTGATCCCTGGAAATAAACCGGTGTGTTGGGGTCGGCGTAGATATGGTTGGAACTCCATATCTTCACACCGGGTCCGAGGATGACATAGTCGCCCATCGTCACGCCGCCGGCGGCCTGGATGTTGCAGTCGATCCCGAGCGAGCAGTGACGGCCGACCGTCAGTTTCTGCGGATTGCGGATATAGAGGCGCTCGAGGAATTTCGTGTCTGGCCCGACCGCCTTGACATATTTCCTGTAAAAGCGATAACGAATAGTGTAGCCGATATAGCTCGGTATAAGCGCGAGGAATGCTTGCTTATGGATATAATGGCGTCCCTGCAGATCCCACTTCATTTGCCGAAGTGTCTGGAAGAACGATTTCGTACTGCTCCATAATCCCATAGTGCTACCCGTTTATTCCGATCATCCCTTAACCTTGCTCAGCAACCAGCTTTTCACGCTCTTGGCGGTTTTGTTGCGGAACAGCAACGTGGCCAATTTGGAATACCGCGCCGCAAAAAATGCCGAGGCTATTCGTTCGGAGATCCGGCCACCATAGATGATCACCCGATAATTCTGGCGGACCGCATTGGCGTATCGATCCTTGTACCCTTCGTCTCCGCGAGCAAAATCCAGCTCAACCAGATCGCGCTGCAGGGCATCATCCATAAGATAGCGAAGGATCACCTGCCCGGGAGACTTCTTGTAATACTCCTTGTTGAAGCAGGTCTTGTACAAATATAGCTTCTTCTCAAACTCAAGCGAAACATATATCGCGACATACTTGTCATCGAGCGTCAGGCTGGAGAAATGAACCCAGCCCTGCGGGTGCATCCGCTTGAAGAAACTTCGATAGAAGTTCTTCATTGGGTCGAACCGGAAATAGCTGGGAGTCGGTGTTCCGTCCCATCGGTCGACGTGCTGTGCGAAGAGATCATCCAGGCGGGAGAGCGCATCGGTCGTGTCAGTATAGCGATTGAATCCGAATGTCCCCTCTTTCTGGAACCAGTTGATGTACGACGTGATATTCCGCTTGTGGTACATCTTTTTCGCTTCGGCCTTATCGCTGATGATCATAGCCGGGCAGGTATCGGACGGTTCGACACGATACGGGAGATTCAATCGGGTGAGCAGCTTGACCAGGAGGGAATACGCGGAGTTCTCGCCCCGCATCTGGTCAAGGAGTACTTTCGACCAGGTGCCGCGGAGTGAGAGCAGTTTCTCTATAACCAGGTCGAGCGACTCCGGGCATGCCGGATCATAGAGGATATCCGCATAATCATTCTGCGGATAACCGACAAACGTCAGCAGTTTTCCCGAACGAATACAGAACGGGGCGATCGCGACAGTTTTCCCGTGAGCCGTGACCACGATCGTCGCCAGTTCAATCTCATGCCCGAAGATCTCGAGCCAGGACGCGGCCCATTCGAAGGTAGCGAACGGCTGGCGATTATCCGAACGGCTCAGGAGATCATTCCACTCCCTCTCGAGCTTGAGTAGCTCAGCAGGCGACGTAATGACAGTCGCCTGCATCGATGCATTGTTTTTGGCAGGAGTTTCGATCATCCCTTCAGCGCCACCGATCATCAATCTACTTCCTTTATATTCCGAGGAGTTCAAGAGCTCCGGAGAGACGCAGCTTGAATTCCATCATGCTCATATCGTTGCCGACATTGATCCGTTTGAGATCAAACAATCCATCGTCGGGTGCTGCCAGGCCTTCAACAGTTGAGACCGCCGAATCAAAATGTCTTGCGGCCATCGTCATATGTCGATCCGAAAAATCGGTTCGCGTCCCATTTGGGTAGGCGAAATGTCGGATCGGGTGTTTCAGTTCATGCTCCAGGCGAGCCTGTGAATCTGCCATCTCCTGCTCTGCCTGTTGGTCGGAGACGGTGGTCAGGATCGCATGGTTGACGGTATGTGCTCCGAACTCGACTATGCCCGACGCATCAAGCGTTCGGATCTCATCCCAGGTCAGACCATCAAATGGTTCGGCATGTTCGCGAGCGACGCGCGGCCCCAGTTGAGTCGCGATCTTTTCAATCAGTTGCTCACGAGCGACACTGTCTATCTTTTTCAGGCCACGAGCAAGTCGCGACTCGGTCTCCCGTTTTGCTTCGGGAGTAGACAGATCATATCGCGCCAGACCATCGCCAGTCAGGTCCAACGAAGTGGCCTGAGTGGTGCGGATCAGTCCGCGAACGTAGTCTGTCCAGATCATGCCGCCGAATTGTTCCGGACGGTCGATCAACGAGATGGCGATATAAATCGTCGCCGGCACTTTTCGGTCCTTGAGTATCGGGTATGCCTGGGTCAGATTGTTCCTCAGACCGTCATCAAAGGTCACAACCGCCGAATAATCGAACGGTTGATTCTGCCTCTTTTTATTATCGACAAATTCGGTCAATCTGACGGGCCGATACCATCGTGCCAGATACTGAATCTGGGCTCGGAATCGGTCGATCGGGAGCTGCGTCCAGACACCGATATCCTGTTGTACCACACCGTGATACATAAGGATGCGGGTTTTCGACCGGGTGATCTTTCGAGCCACCAGCCAAAGCCCACTCCAATACAGGAGCGCATATATACCAAATTTGAGCGCCCGTTTCATCGATTATTGTCTACTTCTCAGAAATTACCCGCTGGTAGAGATCACGCAGCGAATCAAGCTGTCCTTTGAAGGTGAATGACCTGGCCAGTGTCTCAAAGGCCGCATCGCGGAATTTTGAGCGCGTTTCGGCGGCTCCAGCCATCTGCAGGATGGCATCGGAAAGTTCAATCGGATCTTTGGCCGGGACCAGAAGTCCGTTCGATTCATGCTGGATCAGTTCGGGGACACCGCCGACTGCGGTAGCAACTACCGGTACGCCCAGGGCCATCGCTTCGAGTATGATATTCGGTAGCCCCTCGGATAACGATGGGTTTACCAGCATATCAGCCGATTTGAGATAGCCGAGCAGATTTCGTTCGTGGCCCGGACAAAGAATACTATCCTGCAAACCGAGTGTGCGAATCTGCGAGAGGATCAGATCGAAATCGGGGCCATGCCCAAACATCACGACCCTGATGCGCGGATTCTTGCGAATGGCTCGTGCGGCTGCATCGACCAGATCCCGTTGTCCCTTCTCCTGACTGAATCGTCCGCCCGCGACAATGACGATACTGTCGGACGGAAAGTTAAATCTTTGTTTCAATGAGGCAGGCGCGATCCCGGAGAAGCGATCCAGCTCGATCGCGTTATGGACCACGGCAATCTTCTGCGGCGAGATCCAGAGGCGAACCAAGCGCTCCTTCTGACTGTGAGAAACCGCGACTATCCTGTCGGCGAAACGAATCACGAATTTATCGATGAGCGTATAGACTTTTACCCGGAAAGTGTCTTGTGTCCACCCGCGCGAGAAACCGATCCATTTGACTTTGGCTCGCCGAGCGGCCATCCAGCCAATTACATGGGTTCGGTAGTCGTGTGTACAGAGGATGTCAAACTTCCCACTGACCAGGGCATCGCCGACTTTCTGCACGGCCGATCGGTCATACGCATTGCTCACCGGGATCAATAGTGTCTCCAGACCATCGGCCGAGATCACTTCAAGAAACTCCGGTGGTTCGGCGTGTTCCGAGAACGAGCCGATCACGACGGTGATACCCGCCTGTCGTGCAATATGGGCATGCATATGCAGTTGACGTTCTGGTCCGCCATAAAAATTGGAGGCGCGCAAGTGAAGGACCTTCATCGCGGCTCCACCATCTGATTCAGGAAATGCTCGAGATCCACCGCCAGCTTATCCCAGCCATAGCGTTCTTCGACTCGCGTTCGGCCAGCTTTGCCAAGCGCTTTGGCGCGAGTAGGGTCCTCCAGAAGACTGACCACGGTATCTGCGAACTGGGCGGGTGAATCCGCGATCAGCAAGTGTCTGTTATTCTCCAGTTCAAGTCCTTCGGCGCCGATGGTCGTGGAGACGACGGCCGATTCCATAGCCAATGCTTCAAGGATCTTGAGACGAGTACCGCCACCGATTCGAAGCGGCACGACAAAAACTGAAGCAGCATGGGCATACGGGCGAACATCGGCAACTTCGCCAACTAAATTGACGCCCGGTCTGTCGCCCAGTTTGGCGATGTGAGGTGGCATATTGCGTCCTATCGCCGAGAACATTGCATTCGGCCGCCGCTGCCGGATCTTTGGCATGATCTCTTCGATAAAGTACTCCACGGCATCCTGATTGGGGCGCCAGTCAAGCGACCCGACAAAAACCATTGAATCAGCTTTTGGTTGCGTCTGTGCAGGGGCAAAGTAAGCGAGATCGACGCCATTGTCGACCGGTACCACGCGCGGCGTGCCGGAGAGAGCCCGGACTCCATCGGCTTCCTTCTGCGAAACTGTGGTGACACCGGCGGCATGGTCGAATGCTGCCTTCTCGAACTTCAGCATTTTACGATACTGGCCACCGATATAGAGTTTCTTCAGGAAACTGGTTTCGGTCTGGTGATAGCGTTGCCAGATCAAGTGCTCCAGATTGTGGGCGACGATGACGGTTGGCGGCATGGGGAGGTCACGCATATAGATCGCGTAAGGACTCCACTCACAGATCACAATATCAAACTTTTTTCGGTTCAGCAGAGCCAGCAATTGATCGGCGAATGGCCGCGTGAAATGGCTGGCGACGGTATAGGGGAGCGGAGAGAGTAAATTCAGCAACAACTTGGCATAAAAGAGCGGGCCGGATTTCGGTTGCAGCTGGTGGTGCACCGGGATGGGGTGCATATCGGCGGCCAGGAGTGCCTGGTATGATTCGCTCGCCTCGGTCCCATACGCCAGATAGCTCAACTCATGTCGCTTCGCCAGACGGCTAAGGAGGTTAAATGAGCGGATCCGTTTACCAGAATTGAGAGGAAATGGAAACTCCTCGTCGAGCACAAGGATGTTCATGAAAATGGAATTCCCTTTACCGGCATCAGCGACACGATCCGTGTCACTTAAGATAGACCAGCTTTCGCGAGTCGGCCCATCCGCTGGCCGCGATATGGCAGAAATAGACGCCTGAGCCGACTTCATTCCCGCGATCATCAGTCCCGTTCCAGACGGTCGAATACTCGCCACGGGCAAGGGTGGCATCAAGCATTTTATTCACCCGTCGGCCACAAATATCGTAGATCGTCAGGCTGACCGGAGATCGTTCCCCGACCTGATAGTTGATGCGGGTCGATCCATTGAATGGATTGGGATAGATCGTGCCGATCCGGGTGGCCATATTCTCCGGTTTGCTGGGATCATCGACCGGAAGAGAAAGATCAATAAAGGCTGAATTCGAGACCGGTGACTCATTGCCGGCAGCATCGTACGAGCGAACAGCGAAGTAGGTCGCCTGTCCCGCGGGAAGTCCGCTGACAACAAACTGCTGCGGATCACCCACATTGCCGGGGACCGGCGGGTAGGTTGGGACAGTCAGGGCGGTCCCCCAATTCGACGCATTGATCGGATTGGCCGAAGACTTCACGACATAAAATTCGGCATTACCGCTGGTGCCATCGCCTCCGGGGGCTGTCCAGGTAAGCCGCACCTGACTCGGCGTGTCGCCGAAGGTCGCGCCAAGATCTTGTATCGTAGCGGGAGGAGTGACGTCATTTTCGTCAAACGTGATCCGGACTACATCGGCAAAATTGTAATTGCTGCCGCCAACCGTCCGTTCGCACGGATACATCGCGTAGCAGACATCGCCGTGCGAGGCCGGTACCTTTTGTGCCGTCGTTACTTTCCAGACATATCGCCCACGCGAGACACGGGTTGGAGAGGACCAGTTGGTTATCTCTGGGCGCCAGTACCGCATGTAAACTGAAACGGAATCATCGTTGGCATAGTCGGACTGCGTATAGAAAAGCACCAGGCGGCGCGAGGCCTCAATATAGGTCAATGCCACGTATGGCGGAACGGCGACATCGGCCGTAAAGCTCCGAAACGCACCCTGTGTCCAGGTGGAAGCATTCTTGCTCTTGAAAGCCCACAGTACTGAGTCAATGCCGCCGGACACGTTATCCCGTGAACCGATCATAAATCGAATGGTATCCATGTAGGCATTGCCGGCAAAGCCGCGATACATCGAGCGATTAAA